>CAYTIY010000029.1:0-23611 GCA_964438045.1 uncultured Bacteroidales bacterium
GGTTGCGTAACGCATCGGGATGCAGCCCTTCCCTGAGCAAATGACCGTAGGTGGCTGTGTTCCTGAACAACAGACGGATACGGTCATGCCTGAACACCTGCAACAATTCGATGTATGCCTCCCGGTATTTGAGCAGAAACAGATAAGCCCTGCGAAATCCCTGTTTCAAGTCATTGGCATACTGTGTGTTCGGTTCAATGGTTTTTCCGTCCAGTACAGGTAGGTTGCTGCTTGATGCAAAAACGCTTTTTTTTCTGCGACACGAAATTTCCCCAAGGGCGCTTAAGGAAAAAGAGAGCGTCGTGTCCGATGTATTGGCGCCTTCCGGGTTCCCCAATCCGCTCATGTCTGCGTGTTTGCTGCTTTCAACCGTGAACGTGGACGGTAACAGGCCTGTCTTTAATACTGAGTTGAACAAACCATTGTGTCTGTCTTCAACTTCAAAGGGCATGAACGGATGGAACAAGGTTTCAAGATCGACAGGAACAGGGTATTCGCCGCAGGCAATGAGATTCTCACAATGAAAGTCGGTGGCGTCAAGCGTATAGAAAACAGCCAGCCAGATGCCCATCCGTTCGTAGAAACGGTGTATTTGCTCTTCGCTATGGCACTCATTGTGGGGAATGAATTCTATCCAGGCGTGTGTGGAGCGTGAAACAATGGCGGGCAACCGCAATCCAGCGTTCAGACTGGTGTTCAACCAATCACAGATTGCTTGCATGTGAGTATGAAGCGACCGGTTTCTTGGCACATACATTAATTTCACCTGGTTCTCAAACGTAAGCAGCGTCACCGATTCCCCTAAATGCTTGTCACCCATGTTCGGACGGATGGCACAGATCTTGCCTGGTGTCTTTCCATTAAACAGGAGGTTCACTATTTCCTGTTCGTCGTTGAGGTATCGTTCACACATACGGGCGTGATGGTGAACCCAATGGGCTGTTTCCAGCATGATGCGTTCAGACAACAAAGGAAAGCGGGTCAGAAAATATTCTTTCACTTCTTCCTGATGTAGGAGCTCACAGTAAGATTTCCATTTATCCAACACGGTTTCCCCGTCAAGACTGTCCTTGGCAAGCAGGAAGTGAGACATGATGGTGGGTTCCACCAAAGGAAACAATCTGTCTGTCAGGCAAGGCCATACCAAATCCAATAGTTCCTGCTTGGATCCATATGACGCCGTCTCATTGGGCATTTTTTTCAGGATTGTTTCACTCCCTGCCTCAAGAAGGCTGGAAAATAGAGAAAGTACATCGTCGAACTGATTTTCCTGCATGTGTTCCATGGTTGTCGTGATTTAGCCTGAGGCCTGTAAAGACCTCAGGCATGCTGCTTTTTTGTTACAAAATCATGTCAAAGAGACGGTTTACGACATCCTTCAATGCTCTGACACAGGAAGTCCTTGTGGTGTTGCATTCACCGCTCAGCGTCTTGATGTAGCCAGCTCCACCCTGGATTTCAGCCATCATTTCTTTGTTGATGACAGAGGCTCCAATCACTTGTTTCACATCGGCTGATTTCCAGCTTTCAATCACTTGGTTCGTTTTCATGGTAGTTGTTGTAAAATTTTGCGGACTACTGTTTACAGGGTGTCGTCCTTCTCCCGTCTCAGGCCTGAGATTTCCGAAAGCCATCATTAATTAATGGTAACGGAAATATGACATCAAAGTAAAGTTAAGAAATCAACAAATCAAAGGATAAATATGTTAAAAATGAAAGAATATAATGTTAAATACGTTAAGTGGTTAATTGGTAGCGCGTTGTAATGTGCTGACTATTCATTATCTTTGCGACGCTTTCCACCGTCATGTGGAACGTGTGCTTGAACACCACGTAAAAAACAAGAATATGAAGAAGAATGTATCTGTGGCCTATATGGTCTGCGGGCTGCTGTTCACGGTATGCCTGATTGTCGCCAACATCATTGAACAAAAACTGATCCAGCTCGGCCCCATAGAGGCCACGGCCGGTTTGTTCATCTTTCCCGTTTCCTACATTGTCAACGACATCATCGCTGAAGTCTGGGGATACCGCAAGGCCAGGCTGATCATCTGGTGCGGTTTTGCCATGAATTTTCTGGCTGTGCTCATTTTTCACCTGAGCATCTGGGCACCGTCGTCGGCAAATTTCTCCCACCAGAATGAGTTTCAGTTGGTGCTTGGCAACACGTTGCGCCTGGTTTTGGCCAGTTTTGTGGCTTTTCTGGTCGGTTCCTTTCTGAATGCTTTTGTGATGAGCCGCATGAAAATCCTGCAACGCGGACGCGGGTTTTCACTAAGGGCCGTGACATCCACCTTGGTGGGTGAAGGCGCCGATTCCAGCGTTTTTTTCACACTGGCCTTCTGGGGCATCATTCCCAACAAGGACCTGTTCACACTTGTGCTGACTCAAATGGCTATGAAAACGGGTTATGAGATTCTTGTCCTGCCGGTGACCAACCTGGTCATCAAGTATGTCAAGAAACGAGAAGGAGAGGATGCTTATGATCTGGATGTGTCTTATAACCCTTTCAACATTCGTCAGCTTTAAGCGGTGTTTTGAGTGAATTGATCACCATTTTTGATCGATTCATGTACGTTTGGTTGGGTAAAAAATGGTTTCTTTGTTGGTTAAACGATCAAACCAACCTGAACCATGAAACGCATTCTTCTGGCCTTATCTCTGTTGATGGCCACCCTGCTGCAGGCTCAACAACCCGAATGGGAAAATCCTCGGATTTTCTCCATCAACAACGACTACACCCGAACCACAGCACTTCCGTTCAGTACGGCAGCATCTGCTTTACAAAATACGTATGAGCAGTCGCCCTATTACTTGTCCCTGAACGGTTCCTGGAAATTCAAATGGGTGCCCAAACCCATAGACCGTCCCGTCGATTTCTACAAGGAAGGGTACGATGTCAGCCGTTGGGATGATTTTCGGATTCCCGGAAACTGGGAGGTGAACGGATACGGCAAGCCCATTTACACCAATGCTGCCTATCCGTTTCCAACCAATCCTCCATTTATCAATCACGAGGACAATCCGGTGGGTAGCTACAAGCGGACTTTCAACCTGCCTTCCGATTGGAACGGCCGTCAGGTATTTCTGCATGTGGAGGCGGCAGCTGCTGCCATGTACGTATGGGTGAACGGACAGAAAGTGGGTTACAGTGAAATTATGAAGTGCCCGGTGGAGTTCAATATCACACCTTATTTGAAAAATGGCACCAATTCCATAGCCATCGAGGCGTACCGATGGAGCGACGGTTCTTATTTGGAGGATCAGGATTTCTGGCGGTTGAGTGGATTTGACAGGGGTATTTACCTGTACAGTACCGCAGAAACACGCATTCAGGATTTCTTTGCCCATCCTGCACTGGATAAAAACTACAAGAACGGTCTGTTAAGTCTGGACGTCAAGGTGCGCAATCTGGGAAAGACCGACAAGCAGCGGGTTGTCGTCGCTGAATTGTTCGATGCTACCGGAAAGCGGTTGCTTTCACAACGGCAAACGATCAAGGCGTCTGCCGGTAAGATTTCGGCGTTGAAATTTGCACCGCAGACCATCAAGTCTCCCAAACAATGGTCGGCAGAAACTCCCCATCTGTATACGTTGCTCATCAGCTTGGTTGATGAAAATGGACAGACGATGGAGTACACTTCTCACAAGATCGGTTTCCGCAGCATCGAACTCAAGAACGGACAAGTCCTGGTAAACGGGAAAGCAGTTCTTTTCAAAGGTGTCAACATCCACGAACACAATCCTTACGATGGACATGTGATCAACCGTGAACTGCTGGTCAAAGACCTGACGGTGATGAAACAATTGAACATCAACGCGATTCGAACCAGCCATTATCCACAACCCACGCTGTTTTACCAATTGTGCGACGAGTACGGTTTTTACGTGGTGGATGAGGCCAATATCGAAACGCACGCCATGGACAACGGACCCATTTTGGCTGCCGGACATCCGGACTGGAAGGATGTTCACCTCGAACGTATGTATCGCCTGGTGGAACGGGACAAAAATCACGCCTGCGTCATTTTTTGGTCTATGGGAAATGAATACAAATTCGGGGAAACAAACAAAGAAATGTACGCATGGACTAAGGCGTATGACCCGAGTCGTCCTGTACAGTTTGAGCGTTCCGGACAGAACGAATGGACTGACGTCGTATGTCCCATGTATCCGGGTATTGAATCCATGCGAGCCTATGCGGCCAAGCCACAGACAAGGCCCTACATCATGTGCGAGTATGCCCATGCCATGGGGAACAGTCAGGGAAACTTTCAGGTGTACTGGGACATTATTCGCAGCAGTCCCAACCTGCAGGGCGGATTTATCTGGGACTGGGTAGATCAGGGCCTTTCAGCCAAAACCGGTAGCGGAGAGACGTTTTGGGCCTATGGAGGCGATTTCGGAGTAGGTCGTGACCAGTATCACAACGACGAGAACTTTTGCTGCAACGGATTGGTGGATCCCGTACGTACGCCACATCCTCATGCTTACGAAGTGAAAAAGGTCTATCAGCACGTATTGTTTTCATCAAAGGAACCACAATCGGGTGTGGTTACCTTGTTCAACGACAACTTTTTTGTGGATTTGAACGGGTTGTACACCTTCAGATGGGAGCTGCTCAGGAATGGTGAAAAGGTGCAGGAAGGTAGCTTTGAAACCTCACTGGCGCCGCAAAAAGCCAAGGATGTGAAACTTCAGTTGAACGCTGTACAACCGACTGAAGGTGTGGAGTATTTCCTGAATGTGTACGGATACACCAAGACGGCCAGCGATTTATTGCCCGCCGGCTATGAATTATGCAAGGCTCAGTTTGCCTTTCCCTCCAACAGTTATTATGCTAAAAAGGCAGTGGTCGCTTCAGGCAAAGTCACCGTGAATAAGTCCAATCGGGGAGACAGGATCACCCTCACTGCAGGTGATTTCCAAGCTGTCGTGTCGGGCGGAAACAACGGAGGTTTGTCCGGGTATTCCTATAAAAATGTCAATCTGCTGAATGGCACTGTGGAACCGAATTTCTGGAGAGCACCTACCGACAATGATTTTGGTGCGGGTATGCAACGCCAACTGAACATGTGGCGCACAGCCGGCGACAGGAAGTTGTTGTCCATGGATGTAAAGGAGGTATCCGGTGCGGCAACAGTGTCCTGCACCTATAAGCTGTCAATTGTCGATTGCACGTTCAAAACCGATTACACCTTGTCGGCCGATGGTTCCCTGCGCGTCGCCGTCGATTTCAACTCCACACGTTCCGATTTGCCGGAAATGCCCAGGTTGGGTCTGCTGTTTTATTTACCAGAACAATACACTATCCTGAACTGGTATGGTCGTGGACCTCAGGAAAACTACCTGGATAGAAAGGATGCATCTTTGATTGGCCAGTATAACAGCACGGTAGCCGAACAATACCATCCCTACATTCGTCCTCAGGAAACAGGCAACAAGACCGATGTCCGTTGGTTGACCCTGACCCAGACAACCGGTTACGGCCTGAAGGTAAGCGGCGAACAACCCTTGAGTTTTTCAGCATTGAATTACCAGGCTGAAGACCTGGATCCCGGATTGACAAAAAAACAACAACACCCCGTCGATGTACGTCCGCAGCACCAGACGTTCCTGAGTGTTGATTTGTTCCAGCGTGGAGTTGGCGGACTCAACTCCTGGGGTGCCCAACCGTTGTCAGAATACCGGTTTGCCGCAAAATCATACACGTATGCATTTACCTTGTCTGTGGTAACGGAGAAGCACTGAACACATGAAACACATTGAATCGATCGCACTCTTAAAAGAAAGGTTTCACCCTCGTTTGACGGTGAAAGGGTTGCTTGTGGGTGCCTGTCTGTTGCTAAATACCGTCTTGCTTTCAGCCAGGACCACCGTAGACTTATCGCATGGATGGCGTTTCCATAAAGGTGATGTACAGCAGGCTGCCCAGCCTTCCTTCGACGATGCAGCCTGGGAAGCCGTCACCGTTCCTCACGACTGGGCAATTTACGGACCTTTCGACAAGACGATTGACCGTCAGGTGGTAGCCATCACCCAGAACAACGAACGGGTGGCCAGCGAAAAAACGGGAAGGACAGGAGCCTTGCCCTACATCGGGGTGGGGTGGTACCGCCTTAGGTTTGAGTTGCCAGAAGCGAGTGGAAAGCAAGCCGCCACCCTGCTTTTTGACGGAGCGATGAGCCGACCGGCTGTTTACATCAATGGGCAGTTGGTAGGTGGCTGGGCATACGGTTACAACGCCTTTTTCATTGATATCACGCCTTATGTGAAGAAGGGAGCGAACGTGGTTGCTGTGCGGTTGGAAAATCTGGGTGAATCCTCACGCTGGTATCCGGGTGCCGGGCTTTACCGCCCTGTAAAACTTTTACTGACAGCGCCCGTGCACATTGAAACCTGGGGTACGTCGATTACGACCCCTGATGTTCAGAAGGATCGTGCCGTGGTGCATCTGAAAACCAATTTGGCCGGTATTACGGTACAATCGGCAGGACTATCGATGGAAACAATCATCCGTAATCAGGAAGGTCATGTCATTGAAACGGTGACTACCAACCAACTGATTGGTGACCAATTCAATCAAACACTGGAAGTGAAGCAGCCCGCGCTATGGTCACCCGAATCCCCGAATTTGTACACGGCTACGTGTGTGTTGAAACAAAACGGGGAGCTGCTCGATGAGACAGTCACTCGCTTTGGTATTCGTACCATCGGCTTCACACCCCAAAAGGGATTTCAGCTAAACGGTGTCACCCGTAAGTTCAAAGGTGTCTGTTTGCACCACGACCTGGGACCGTTGGGTACTGCCGTCAACGAAGCTGCGTTGAGGCGACAGCTGTCCATTTTAAAGGATATGGGATGTGACGCCATCCGCACTTCTCACAACATGCCGGCCTCGATGCTGCTCGACCTGTGCGATGAAATGGGTTTTCTAGTCATGGATGAAGCCTTTGATGAATGGAAGAAACCAAAGTGTAAAAATGGCTACAACCTATTGTTTGACGAATGGGCTGAAAAAGATCTGGTCAATTTTATCCGACGCGACCGAAATCACCCCTGTGTGGTCATGTGGAGCATAGGAAATGAGGTGCCTGAACAAAGTTACAAGGATGGCAGCCGTGTGGCCTATTTCCTACGTGAAGTGGTACGGCGGGAAGACCCCACACGCCCCGTCACGGCGGGCATGGACCGGGTGGACCAGGCTATCCAGTACCAGTTTGCGGCCACACTCGACATACCCGGGCTGAACTACCGCCTGCCCCGGTACCAGACCGCCTACGATCTGTTGCCGCAGGGTTTCCTGCTGGGCAGCGAAACGGCGTCTACCATCAGTTCGCGTGGTGTGTACACATTTCCCGTAAAACAAGGAAAGGACGTACGGTATCCGAATGGACAGTGCTCCTCCTACGACCTGGAAGCTTGTAACTGGTCGAACCTGCCCGATGATGACTGGTATTGGCAGGACAACCACGACTGGGTGATCGGTGAATTTGTCTGGACAGGCTTCGACTACCTGGGAGAGCCAACGCCTTACGATGATAATTGGTCTTCACGTTCATCGTATTTCGGCATCTGCGACCTGGCCGGATTACCCAAGGATCGCTATTTTCTGTACCGAAGTCGGTGGAACACCTCTGAGCCTACTCTACACCTGTTGCCTCACTGGACATGGCCGGGCAGGGAAGGGCAGGTGACACCGGTCTTCGTCTATACCAATTATCCTGAAGCGGAACTGTTTGTGAACGGAATAAGCCAGGGACGGATCCGAAAAGGAACATCCGGGCTGGAACGTCACCGGTTGATGTGGAACAATGTGGTCTACCAACCCGGCACACTTTCGGTGGTGGCCTATGATGCGCAAGGTCGGAAACAGGCCACCGAGACGGTCAAGACGGCTGGCCTACCCAGTCGCATCGTACTTCAGACCGACAGAACCACCCTGCATGCAAACGGCGAGGATATGGCATTTGTAACAGTAAGTGTGGTGGATAAGGACGGAAATCCGTGTCCGGACGCTACCAATCAATTGTCGTTTCGGGTAGAGGGCGCTGGTTCCTACAGGGCTTCCTGCAACGGTGATGCGACGTCGTTGGATGTGTTTCACCAGCCGACAATGAAGCTCTTTTCCGGAAAACTGGTCGTATTGGTGCAGTCTGCCGAATCAGCGGGCTCCATCCATCTTGCCGTTTCCGGCGATGGGTTGAAACCGGGCAGTTTGTTCCTGAAAAGTCGTTAATGTCATACTTTCCTCACTGGAAGTGAACTTTTTCTTCAAACGTTCCGTTCGTATCAAAATAATCGGTATTTTGGTCGATCGGAACGTTTTCTCATGTTAACACATAAATAGTCAAACAAGATGATTCAAATTGACTTTTCCATTGAGGACGGTTTTGACCGTATGGATTTCGACAAGGTGACTGACATGTTGAGCGGGACCTATTGGAGCAAAGGAATCGGTAAAGAGGAAGTGAAGAAGGGTGCCGGCAATTCGGCATTGGTGGTGGGAGCCTTTACCGATAATCATCGACAGATTGGTTATGCACGGGTTATTTCTGACAAGACCCGGTTTGCCTATGTCTTGGATGTTGTTGTTGATGAGGACTATAGGCGGCAAGGTGTGGGGCAATCCATGATTAGCTATATCCTGACCCACCCGGAGTTGGACGATGTGTATCAATGGCTGCTGATTACCAAGGATGCCCACGGGGTTTACCAAAAAGTAGGATTCGGTCCTGTTAAGCATCCGGGTGACTGGATGGAGATCCGCAATGAACGCCCCGATCGGTAATCAGGAGTTCGGTGCCGTCTGGGTGTGATTTTTCGGTGATTTTCCGTACATTTGCACCATCAACTACATTCACCCACACATATGGCACAGATAATCGACGATATCTCAAGGACCTTCAACGAATATTTGCTGATTCCAGGGCTTACCACCAAGGAGTGTACACCCGACAGGATCAGTTTGAATACACCGTTGGTCAAGTTTTCAAAAGGCAAGCAAGCGGAAATCAGTCTGAATGTTCCTTTTGTGTCGGCCATCATGCAAGCCGTTTCGGATTCCAATATGGCCATCGCATTGGCTAAAAACGGGGGTCTTTCCTTTGTTTTTGGATCACAGTCTATTGATGACCAGACTGAAATGGTCCGTAAAGTGAAAAAGTTCAAGGCCGGGTTCGTAGTCAGCGATGCAAACCTGACACCCGAAAATACGCTGCGAGACATCATCGAACTGAAAGAAAAAACAGGTTTTTCCACCATTGCCATCACGGAAGACGGCACTTGCGGTGGCAAGTTGTTGGGCATTGTCACCAGCCGTGACTACAGGGCTAGTCGCGACAATCTTGACATGAAGGTGGAGGCATTCATGACCCCCTTTCCCAAACTCGTTACGGGCAAGTATGGCATCACGCTGGAAGAAGCCAACGATATCATCTGGGAGAATAAGGTCAATTCGTTGCCCATCATCGATGAGAACCAGTCCATGAAATATTTTGTATTCAGGAAAGATTACGACAACCACAAAGAGAATCCCAATGAGTTGTTGGATAATCACAAGCGATTGCTGGTGGGTGCCGGGATCAATACCCGGGATTACAGGGAACGTATTCCCAAACTGGTTGAGGCTGGTGTCGATGTGCTTTGCATCGACTCATCAGACGGCTTTTCCGAATGGCAGAAAGAAACCATCCAATTTGTTCGTGATAACTACGGCGACACCTTGAAGATCGGTGCCGGAAACGTGGTGGATGCCGACGGATTCAACTACCTGGCCGATGCTGGCGCCGATTTTATCAAGGTGGGCATCGGTGGCGGTTCCATTTGCATTACCCGTGAACAGAAGGGTATAGGAAGGGGACAAGCCAGCGCTCTGATCGATGTGGCTCAGGCCCGTGATGAGTATTTTGCCAAAAACGGTGTGTATGTTCCTATTTGTTCGGACGGTGGCATTGTACAGGATTACCACATGGTGCTGGCCCTTGCCATGGGTGCAGACTTCATCATGATGGGGCGCTATTTCGCCCGATTCGACGAAAGCCCTACCAAGAAAATGCTCATTAATGGAAATTACGTGAAAGAATACTGGGGAGAAGGTTCCAACCGTGCGCGCAACTGGCAGCGCTACGACATGGGAGGTTCTTCCTCGCTAAAATTTGAAGAAGGTGTTGACAGCTATGTGCCCTATGCCGGCAAGCTGAAAGACAACCTGGATATTACCGTGGGCAAGATCAAATCGACCATGTGCAGTTGCGGTACCTTGTCCATCACTGAATTGAAGCGGGATGCCAAGATCACGTTGGTATCATCGACCAGCATTGTGGAAGGTGGGGCTCACGACGTTATTTTGAAAGAAACAAAGCGTGAAGGGAAGTAATTCGATTGAACCATAAAACGTACGGCCATGAGGTTTATGTTGATTTTTTCATTCTTGATCACCTTATGTAAGGGTAGTATCTGGATTGGTGTGGGATTGTTGTTACGCAATCATATGGAAACCATCTTTTCCCTTATCTCTCGCAAGCCTCACCCGGAAGGGTTGGTCAAACCGGAAGATTATGCGTCCACAAAGGGGGTGTTCAATATTATCGGCCTGTTATGCGTGTTTATAGGGATCGGTGTTATCATTCTGGGTATTTCGAGCATGATAGCCGGTTTTAATGCGCCATACGGTCAATTTCCGTTTCGTTTTTGACGAATACCGGATTTTTTTATACTTTTGCACCCGCATTCGAGTTGTTAGCTCAGCTGGTTTAGAGCACTACCTTGACAGGGTAGGGGTCACTGGTTCGAATCCAGTACAGCTCACCGTCCTAAACGGAATAAAAAGAGGCTGCCATTTGGCAGTCTCTTTTTTATTTTCTGCGGAAAAGAGAGCGAACTTAGCAATGATCGGTTTTTCCTCTATTTTTTTTTCTATTTTTGCGCATGAAGTGCGTTTTGCGTAAAAAAGTGAAAGGCATGCCGGGGGATTTTGATTCATACTCCCGGATACAGACATATTATAGATCAACCAATGCAACAAATATGTTATAAAATGAAAAAAGTTACGTTTGCAATGAAGTGGCCGCAGCTGTTATTGCTGGTTGGAGCCCTTAATCTATTTTCTGTGAAAGACGCTATGGGACAATCAGCATCGCCAAGCACTACACCCTCGTACACCCAGTACACCCATAAATTGGCTGGGAATCCGTATTTGCCCTTGTGGGAACACCTGCCCGATGGGGAGCCCCGCGTGTTTGAAGATCCCGACAGACCCGGCAAGTACCGCGTGTACATTATCGGTTCGCATGACCTAGCATTCCGCGCTTATTGCGGTCCTGACATCAGAGCCTGGTCGGCGCCTGTGGAAGACCTGACCAGCTGGACAGACGAAGGTCCCATCTTTACCTACTTTATCAACAACCAATGGGACGTTATGTACGCCCCCGACTTGGTTGAGGTGATGCGCAAGGACGGAAAAAAGGAATACTACCTGTATCCCCACAGCCGTGGTCCCGGCAGGGAAGCCATGGTATGCAAAGGCAGCCGTCCTGACGGTCCTTTCACACCCCTCAATCTGACCGCAGATGGTACCAGAACCATCCCCGGCAGCACATTTGGTTTTGACCCTTCTGTGTATGTTGAACAAATCTCCGACCCGAAAGACCCCGACTTCAACATCGGTTTCAGGGCCTATGGTTTCTGGGGATTCCAACGTTCATCGGCTGCCCAGATTGATCAGAACACCATGTATTCTGTCAGACCGGGTACGCAGACGATACCCTATTTCATTCCTGCCAGCTCCCGCTACGGGGTGGTAAGAGACCCGGCAGGCACCACTTACCCCTCACTTTCTCAGGGTGAAGATTTGGGTTCCTACAACTTTTTCGAAGCCGCTTCCATCCGCAAGGTGGGCAACAAGTTTGTGTTTGTTTACAGTGGTTATTCCGGTCCGGAATACGGATTGGGCAGCACCAACTCGGCTCTGCGTTACGCATACGGCGATTCTCCCTTTGGCCCCTTGAAAGCAGGTGGTGTATTGGTTGATTCCCGCGGTGTTGTTTTAAATGAAGATGGTAGTGCCTTGCAAACCGGATACCCCGGTCACAACACCCATGGTAGCCTCCAACAAATCAACGACCAATGGTATGTATTCTACCACAGACCCCCAAGAGGTTTTGGTTTTGCCCGTCAGCCCATGGTTGCTCCTGTGACCATCACTTGGGACGAAAAGAAAGTAGCCGATGGTGGCAAGGTAGTGATAAGAGGTTACGATCCCTATGCAACAGACAAGATCTGGAGTGCCAAGGACAGCCAGGGCAGGGAATACACCGGTGCTGAGGTTACATCTGAAGGTTTCCATATCTTTGGTTTGGATCCCTACCAATACTATTCAGCCGGTTATGCCTGTTACCTGTCAAACGGCAACAGCCAACAGGACTCATGGGATATCTGGGACAACAACATGCCTATTACCAACGTGAAAAACGGCAACATCATCGGATTCAAGTATTTCGGATTTGGTGGTTTGGCCAAGGCTCAAAAAGGCCTGAAGCCGTTTGAAGGCGTTAAGCCGGGTAACAAGACGGCGTTCAACGTGTTCTTGACTCCGAAAACCAACGCCGCCTTCAAAGTGAACGTCATGATGGACGGTCCCTATGACAACGCAGTCTGGAAAAGCAAGAAACTGGGCGTGATTAACGTACCGGCCAATGCAGCTCAGGTTACCACCCAGTTTACGCTTGACGTAGCTGCCATTGTGGAAAAACTCGATAAAAAGCACGCCATTTACTTGGTGGCCGAGGGTGGAAGCGAAAACCTGTTTGATTTGCTTGGAGTCGGTTTCAGCTCAGCCAAGAAGAAAATTGTCCGTCCGGTAGCGCCCACCGTCAGCATCAAGGTAAACGGTGAAGCCATCGAGGTTCCGACCATTCCGGTCAGGTCAACCAACGCAAACGGCTTAATTGGTTATGACAACTACGAAATAGCCTACAAGGTTTCCGCCGGTGCATCCGGAGTGCCCAGTGTTTCTGCATCAGCCAGCGACAAGGCCGTAAAGATCGCCGTAACTCAGGCTACGTCAAATACAGGTACTGCTGTGGTTCGTTGCGACTACAACGGAATTGTCAAGACCTACAAGGTTGTATTGAAGGCAGAATAAGGTCTTCAGGAAAAGATATCAATATAAGCTTCCCGGTGGTTTGCCATCGGGAAGCTTTTTTTATAGCATTAATCCAGTGAATAGGAATGAAGGCTGTTGGCAGCGTTGGGCAGGTATTGAACGCCCTTCCAGGTAATGAGCAGGAACAGGAAAGCCAAGACGACCAACCAGAGGCAGACGCGCGTTGTACGGGGTTTATTCGATCGCAAATGGATGTAAAGCAGGCAGGTGGCAACGGTGATGAAGGCCCAGGTCTCCTTTGGATCCCAGGTCCAACATTCGCCCCAGGCTTCCTTAGCCCAAACCGCACCCATGAGCAATCCGGCCATGAACAATCCGGTGCCAATGTAAACCAGGTTGTCAATTGATGCCATCCGAATGGAGTTAAATCGATGCAAACGTGCTCCGATAAACAGTTCGCGCAACGCCATGATGGTTGCCATGCTCAAAAAGGCATAGGACAGCATATAAGTCACCACATGGGGTATGAACCAACGGCTTTGAAGAGCGGCTGGCAGTTCCTTTGAGTGGATGTCCGGTTTCATCCAGTTGACCATAATGAAGATTGAAGCCATGAACAGGGAAAAAGGAAGAATCCATCGGTAGTTCCATCGACGGTGCAAGATCAATCCAAGGATGGCCAGAAACAGGCTGTACCAGAGTCGGGTTTCGCCCATGGTGCGAAGGGGGGGGCGTTCCAGGTCCAACCATAAGAAAATAATCTGTCCGGCAAGAAGAAGAATGCCAGTGAGTGTCAATGCCAAGGCTGCAATGTTGTTGCGTTTGAACAGGAGCAAGACCGATGCAGGCAGCCAGCAGGCCAAGGTGGTCGCAGCTACGGTAGAGAACATAGACCATGCGTTCATGCGCGCGTCCTCCTACGCTTTATTTGCCCCTGCCACAACAGACCGACTGCCCCCAGAAATGTCATCAGGATTCCCACATAGGTTTCCGTCAGCCACTTGTCACCCACAATCTTGTAACGGCATACCAAGGTTGAGTTGTCGGAAAAAGTCACACATCCATATTGATAAATCATCCACGATCCAAATCGTATGGGCTTGTTCACTTCCAATCGACGGGAAAAGGAGGGGCTTTCTACGGGTTCAATCCTTACCACGGATTGGTTCGTATGGGCGTTGCCTTCTACAGGTCGCACATCAAAAGGTAAGCGGATGATGTTGCCACGGCTGTCCGTAAACTCATTCTCAACCCCACCAATAGGAACAGATACAATACCAGCCTGTTTGTGTAGGCTGCCCAACCCGGCAAAGAGTAAAAGAAACAACAGGCCTACGTGGTTCAGGTAAAAAGAATAGTCCTTCCATGAAAAGCGAAGTGCCCTGCGAACGACAACGGCACATAGGTCAAGAACCGTCAATGCATAAATCAACACAAAAGGCCAGCTAATGGTAGTAGGGTGCCACCCATTAACGGCATCGCCCGACACACTGTCGGGCGATGCTGGCGATAGGCCGATGAAAAGACCCATGACCAGCAGGCTGATGATGCATGCCAGACTCAGCGTACGGAGGAGGTCATGCCTGTTCCTGTGGCTGTTTTGGAATGTTTTTTGCCCGCTACCCAACATGGGAGGTGCTTTTAACGTGAATCAGAAATAGCTCGAACCGTCCCAACAGTGGGTGCAAAGCTTTTCTTTGGGTAGGCCGATAGCCTGTATCAAATCCTCCAGGGTTTGGAAACGCAGGGAATCCAGACCCAGGTTTTCCCGGATTTTTTCGACCATAGCCTTGTATGCATCGCTGTTACTGTCTGAGTAAGCTGTAAGATCTGTCGCTTCCTTTCCCTCCAGTTCCTTGATCGCTTTGTGGGTGGCCAGATCAAGACTGGATCTGGATCGGCTGAAATTCAGGAATTCGCATGGGTAAGTTAAAGGTGGGCAGGCTACCCGCATGTGGACTTCTTTGATGCCACTGTCGTGTAGGTCTCTCACCTTGTCTCTCATTTGGGTGCCCCGGACAATTGAATCATCCAGGAAAACACCGCATTGGTCCTTGATGATGGATTTGTTGGGGATAAGCTTCATCTTGGCAACCAGGTCGCGTTTGTTTTGATTTTGAGGCATAAAACTACGGGGCCAGGTTGGGGTGTATTTTGAATAGGGGCGCTTCAAGGGAATGCCGGTCTCGTGGCTGTATCCCATTGCATGGCCAACACCTGAGTCGGGTATGCCAGCTACAAAATCTGCCTTTATCGTATCGCGTTTGGCTAAAGCCGCACCGCAACGATAGCGGCATTCGTCCACGTTGATGCCTTCGTAGAAAGAAGGCGGATATCCATAATATACCCACAGGAAGGAGCAAACCTGCATGCGTTCGTTTGGTTTGCGCCATTGTTTGTAGCCGTCGGCTGTAAGGCAGATCACTTCGCCCGGACCGATGTATTTTTCTGTTTCGTATCCCAGGTTGGAAAAGGCGCAGGTCTCAAAAGCCACACCGTAACCGTCTTCCTTTTTGCCAATGATGATGGGCGTTCTGCCCAGTTTGTCACGAGCGGCGATCAAGCCTGTTTCCGTGAGTATAAGCATTGAGCAGGACCCTTTCACCCGGTTGTACACATTTTCGATGCCGTCCAGGAAATCGGTACCCTCGGCGATCAACATGGCAACGAGTTCAGTCGGGTTGACTGTTCCCTGACTTGTTTCGGAAAACGTGTGGTGTTTTTTCAGGAAATAGGATTCAAGTTCATCGATATTGTTGACCTTGCTGACAGTCACAACGGCAAAACGTCCCAAATGAGAATTGACAACGATGGGTTGCGCTTCCGTGTCGCTGATGACCCCAATGCCGCTGTTTCCGGCAAAATTAACAATGTCATTTTCAAATTTGTTGCGAAAGTACCCGTCTTCCAGACTGTGGATGGCGCGTTGAAATCCTTTCTCAGGGTTGACAAAGGCCAGACCAGCTCGTTTGGTTCCAAGGTGGGAATGGTAGTCGGTTCCGTAAAATACATCAGCTACGCAGTCTGTCTTCAAGATGCTGCCGAAAAGTCCGCTCATAGGAGTGTTGGGGTTTTATGGGGTTCAGAATACTTGCAAAATTATCTGATTTTGCCGTAAGTTCAAACAAGATGTGCGTCTATACGTGAAAATACAGTAAAAACGATAAAAATAAACTGAAAATCATTATATTCGCATAACCGATAAATCCCAATACCATGCGCTGGGAACCGCTGATTGAAAGAAAATTCAAGATCCAACTGTTGTTGGTTTCAATAATCGTGGGAGTTTTGGTTATTGCAGGTAGCTCCTTATACATTGGCAATCAGAAAGAATTGGCAAAAGAAAGAGGCTTGCAGTCCATTTCGGCGATTTCGTCGCTGAAAGTAGAGCAACTGGCACAATGGAATGAAGAAAGGAAGTCAGAGGTCTCATTTTTTTCAACGTCCGAATCGGTGTTGCGTTTTGCACTTCCCGTCATTGCAGGGGAAAAGGATAAAGAACCCATGCTGAGAAGAACACTGCAGCATATTCTAAGCAACAATCGGTACAAAGACATCGCTTTACTTGACAAAAACGGCAACGTACTCTTCAGTGTTGCTTCCGAATTGACCGAAATCGGAACCGAAAACAAGTTGATGCTAAAACAGGTGTTGCAAACGCAACAGGTTTCTTTCAGGGACTTTTATCGTAGCTTGCACACGGGTAAGCCCATGGTTTCTTACATGGCACCCATATTGGATATGGGGAATACACCAGTGGCAGGCATGATTTTCCTGATCGATCCGGAGGATTTCTTTTACCCGCACATCAAGAAGTGGCCCATTCCCGTTCATACAGCGGAATCGTATCTGGTAAGGATTGTCGAAAACGCCATTGAATACCTCAGTCCTTTAACACCCAATCTGATGGAAAGTCTACCCAGGCGCGTGGTCGGAGACAGCCTCGATTGTATTTCCAAGGCTGTGCTGTCGAACAGGTTAGGGTTTGTTGAAGGGAAAGATAATTGTGGAGTGAACGTCATTGCCTTCTCCCAACACATACCTGGAACCAATTGGTTTATGGTTTCAAAAGTGAGTAAGAGCGAGTTGTTCGCTGATTATTACAAGACGTTTTCTCTGGTTATACTTTTCACCATCTCCCTGTTGTTGTTGCTGTGGGGTGGAATGGGATGGGTATACAAGAGGCGACAACGGCGAATGTACGAGGAATTGCATCGGAAAAGCATGGACCTGCATCACTCACAGGAGGAATTCGGAGCAACCCTATATAGCATTGGCGAGGGGGTGATTGCCACGGATGAGAAGGGATTTGTCACACGAATGAATTTGGCCACCGCTTCGTTGACCGGTTGGACGGAGGTGGATGCCAAAGGGAGACCCATTGAGGACGTCTTTCAGACACTCGATGCAGATTCCCGGCTTCCTAGTGAGAACCGTGTTCGTTTGGCACTTGAACAAGGGGGAGAAATCCCTGAGGATAGGAATGGGAAAACAGTTTTGGTGGCAAAAAATGGACTTCAGGTGTATGTTTCCACCAGTGTGGCTCCCATAAAAGGACTTGAAGGCAAGGTGTACGGAGTGGTGTTGGTGTTTAGGGACCAATCGGAGGAGCAGGTACGCCGACGTTTGGTGGAGGCCAGATTGAGCATGTTCGAGTATGCGACCCGTCATAATTTGGTCCAAACGGTTTCTTTTATGAACCAACGAACAGCCGAGTTATTCAAAAGTCCACTGTGCCAGTTTCTTGTTGTCGAATCAAATCAGGAAGGCCAGCGTGTGCGAGCCATAGAGGGTAATGAAGACGCTGATTTCATATCGCACCGTATATGGTCAACCTGTTTGCAAACATTGCAACCTGTTTTGTATGATTGTCAACACGATGATCAATCTCAAAAGAAGGAAGCGACTCCGTCTGTTATTGATCAGGCGCTGATAGTGCCGGTTTTAAGGGACAATCTGCCTGTGGCCTTGTTGGGGCTGGCAAACAGACTTGACGGATACGCTCCGGCTGTTGTCGAACACGTAAGCTACCTGGCTGACGTCATTTGGGAAATCACAAACGAAAAGCAAAAAGAGTTGATTTTGCTTGAAAGTGAGGAGCGGTATAGAAACCTGGTCAATCAAATGCAAGTCGGACTCTCGTTGCACGAATTGATTCTGGAAAACGGGGTGCCTGTGAATTACCGTTTTCTGGAAGTCAATCCCGAATTTGAAAAAATGATGGGCATGACGCGTGAACAGTTGATAGGTAATACCGTTTTGGATGTATTTCCAAGTACAGAACTGCATTTGATAGAGAAATACGGCCAGGTTGTTTTGGGTGGAAATCCAGATAACTTTGAGATTTATTCACTGACGTTGGATAAGGATTACAGTGTTATAGCTTATCCGGTTGGTTCCATGAAATTTGCAACGATAATCGAAGATGTGACAGAACGCAAGCATATGATTGATGCCCTGCGTTCCAATCAACAGAGTTACAAGGATTTGATTGACAACATCAAGGATACGGTTTGGATTGTAGATGAAAAAGGAAAACTGTTTGATGTCAATAATGAGGTTACCAAACAATTAGGGTACACAAAGGAGGAGATTCTACAGTTGGGGGTAAGAGGGATTGACGCCACGTTGTCTGAAAAGGATATCCTGCGCATCAACGACAATATCATCAACGGAGTTCCTCAAATTTTTGAGGCTGTTCACCGGACAAAGAGCGGCAAACTGATTCCCGTGGAGGTCAATGCGGGCAGAGTCAACTATATGGGAAAACAGGTGGCGGTTTGCCTTGCCCGTGATATTTCCCAGCGTAAACGAGCTGAGGGTTTTCAGCACTTGTTGTACGAAATTGCAAGCTATACGTCCAGTTCGCGCACGTTTGATGAATTACTTTCCATGGTTCACAATGAATTGGGAAAAATAATGGATGCCACCAATTTCTACGTGGCATTTTATCACGCAGCTACCAACAGCCTGGATGAATTGCTTTTTGTCAACGAGGAGTATTCAGCCCATTCTTGGCCCGTTGAAGGAACCCTTTCCGGTCATGTTCTAAAGACCGGGAAGAGTTTGTTGCTGAGCAGTGATGAACGAGCAGATTTCTTGCTTAAATACGGAATTGAAGAAGTCGAGACACCTCCCTCCAGTTGGATGGGTGTGCCGTTATCAGATGGTGAAACAGCAATAGGAGTACTTGTGATTCAGCATTATTCGGATCCGTATGCCTATGACAGCAGCAACCTTCAGATTCTGGAAATGTTGGCTCACGAGTTGAGCTCCGTAATTCAGCGGCAACGTATGATCAGTGACCTGATCCATGCAAAAGAGAAAGCGGAGGAAAGCGATCGGTTAAAGACCGCTTTCCTGGCCAATGTCAGCCATGAAATCAGGACACCGATGAACGGCATTATCGGGTTTATCGAACTGTTGGACGATCCGGATACAAAACCGGAAGAACGGGCCACTTACATGGATATAGTCAGTAAAAGTGGCAGGCGGTTGCTGGCAACAATCGATGACATCGTAGAGATATCCAGGATTGAGGCTGGTTTGATAGAGGAGCATCTCATGTTGACCGACTTGGCTGAAATCATGGAATTTCATCTTTCCTTTTTTCTCAACAGTGCTAAGGAAAAGGGCCTAACCTTGGAGCTGAAAGAATGCCTGAAGGGTAAGGGCGCTCTTGTTGAAATTGATAAGTTCAAACTCGACGGTGTCTTGTCCAATCTGTTGAATAACGCACTGAAATTCACTCATAACGGAGGGATTGTTTTTGGAAATATCCTGCAAGACGGTGAACTTTTGTTTTATGTGAGCGATACAGGAATAGGTATTCCCCTCGACAGGCAGGATGCCATTTTTCAACGGTTCGTACAGGCCGACCTCACATCGACAAGGCCCTACGAAGGTTCAGGTCTTGGCTTGTCAATAGTCAAGGCTTATCTGGAAAAGCTGGGGGGGCGGATATGGCTGGAGTCTGCACCAGGAAAGGGCAGCACGTTCTATTTTACTTTGCCGTACAAGCCGGTCCTATTAGAGGAAATATATCCGGTTGAGCACGAAAACGTCCATGATGTGGATAAGTCGACTCCGGTAACTGTGTTGGTTGCCGAAGATGATCCGGCCAGTTTTGCGTATTTGAAAGCGCTGTTCAGTAAGGAGGGAATAGCCGTTCTTCATGCCTCGGATGGAGAAGAAGCCGTTGCGTTGATAAAAGAACATCCTGAAGTGGACATTATATTTATGGATATTAAGATGCCGGGAATGAGCGGTCTGGAAGCCACACGTGCAATCAGACAATTCAACAATCAGGTGCCTATCATTGCACAAACGGCATTTGCGTTTGCCAGGGACAAGGATGATGCCTTACATGCAGGTTGCACGGATTATTTGACGAAACCGACCAGCCGCAACCGATTGCTGGCAGTCCTGAAGCAATATGTCAACCGTTTGAATTGGGATGGAACGAATCAAACGACTACGTTTTAACGGGCGTTTATAAACTATTGAAACGGATTTCGATGTACATTTGTGCATCAAACCAATGGATACTATGGATTACGGATTTGTCAGGGTAGGAGCCGCGGTTCCCTTGTTGAACGTGGCGGATTGTCGGTTTAACGTTGAACAGATGGTACATCACATGCACGAGGCTTCCTCGCATCATGTGCAGGTGCTTTGTTTTCCGGAAATGGGCATTACCGGTTACACATGCGGAGACCTGTTTCACCAGAAACGGTTGGTTGACGCCGCTGAGTCATCTCTTCAAGAATTGTTGACCAAAACAGGGGATCTTTCTCTGATGGCCCTTGTCGGAATGCCTTTGCGGGTGCGGAATCGGTTAATGAATGTGGCCGTTGCAATACAACGCGGCAGTATTCTGGCTGTCATTCCGAAAACCTGGTTGCCCAATTACGGCGAATTTTACGAGAAGCGCTGGTTCAGTTCTGCATTTGAAGTAAAGGCACAGGATGTGGACGTGTGCGGACAGAAGGTTCCGTTCGGAACGGATTTGCTGCTGAGAAATGGTGAGGTCTGTGTGGGTGTTGAGATTTGCGAGGACCTTTGGATGCCGGTTCCACCAAGCAGTTACCAGGCCTTAAATGGAGCCAACCTGTTGTTCAACTTGTCAGCGAGCAACGAATTGGTGGCTAAAAATGCCTACCGTCGCCAGTTGGTAGCCCAACAGTCAACCCGTTGCATAGCAGCGTATGTGTACGTCTCAAGCGGTTTTGGTGAATCAACCACGGATGTCGTTTTTGCCGGTAATGCGGACATCATGGAAAACGGTACGCTGTTGGCTGAATCGGAACGATTTAGCCTCAAGGGGCAGCTGATTGTGGCAGATGTTGATGTGGAACGTCTTAACAACGACCGTCGCCGACACACTGGATTTACCGCTGGAAACGTACCCGATGACCACGGTTTCAGGGAAGTTCCTTTTGCATTGCCTCCCCTTGAAGAAAATAAAATAAATAGATATTTTGACAACCGTCCTTTTGTGCCAAACGGACCTGAATTGGATACTCGTTGTGAGGAACTCTTTGCCATTCAGGTGCAAGGCCTTGCCAAACGACTGGTCCACACGGATTGCCGCAACGTGGTGGTAGGAATTTCGGGTGGTTTGGACTCGACATTGGCTTTGTTGGTGGCGGTAAAGACGTTTGATAAACTGGGTTTGCCGCGTAACCACATTGAAGGCATCACCATGCCGGGATTTGGTACAACCGACAGAACGTATCGAAATGCAGTCGATCTGATTGGGAAATTGGGTGTCTGTTTGCGGGAGATACCCATTCGTAAAGCGGTTGAGCAACATTTTGCCGATATTGGTCACGATCCCGGCGTACACGACGTGACCTACGAGAATTCACAAGCGAGGGAACGAACACAGATTTTGATGGATGTTGCCAACCAGGTGAACGGTTTGGTCATCGGTACGGGTGATTTGTCGGAATTGGCATTGGGATGGGCTACCTATAATGGTGACCATATGTCAATGTACGGTGTCAATGCCGGTGTGCCCAAGACGTTGGTACGATTTATGGTGCAATGGGTAGCCGACCACCAGGTGGATACAGCCACCGCAGCCACGTTGATGGACGTGATTGACACACCGGTCAGTCCCGAATTGTTGCCTGCTGACAAAGACGGATGTATAGCCCAGAAAACGGAAGACGTGGTTGGCCCTTACGCGTTGCACGATTTTTTTCTTTACCACATGCTTCGTTTTGGATTTTCTCCTCGCAAGATAGCTTGGATGGCCGGTAGGGCCTTTCGAAAAGAATACAATCAGGAAACCATTCTCAAATGGTTGAACGTCTTTTACCGTCGTTTCTTCGC
The DNA here is from genome assembly GCA_964438045.1 of uncultured Bacteroidales bacterium. Taxonomy (GTDB): domain Bacteria; phylum Bacteroidota; class Bacteroidia; order Bacteroidales; family UBA1402; genus UBA8389. The sequence goes on from CAYTIY010000029.1 coordinate 22,445, forward strand.
CCAACAATTCAAACGTTCGTGTTTGCCGGATGGTCCTAAGGTGGGTTCCATCAGCTTGTCTCCGCGTGGTGACTGGAGAATGCCCAGTGATGCGGTGGCTCGTGTCTGGCTGGACGAATTGGAAAAAAGCTAACGCCTGATTGATATGAAGAAACACGTGTTGATTCGCAAGGAATCGGGTGATCTGGAACCATTTTCACGTCAGAAACTGGTCAACTCATTGGTTATATCGGGTGCTTCGGAAGTCGATGTCAAACACATTTTGTGGGACATTGAAAATTGGATTCAAGATGGCATACCCAGCAGAAAGATTCGCGATAGGGCTTTCATACTGTTGAGGCGCAGGCAGCTTGGACTTGCGGCCAGGTATCGATTGAAGAAAGCGATGATGGAGCTGGGTCCTACCGGTTACCCGTTCGAAATCCTGGTGGGTGAAGTTTTTCGTCGTCAGGGTTATACTGTAGAAGTTGGACAAACATTGAACGGTCATTGTGTCACCCATGAGGTGGATGTAGTGGCCAGAAAGGGTAATGACCTTCATTTTATTGAATGCAAGTATTACCAGCACACGGGCAAGAACGCCAACGTGCAGGTGCCGTTGTATATCCGATCGAGGGTGGATGATTTGATCCGTCACTTCAAAACCCTGCCGGCTTACGAACATGTGACCTTTCATGGTGGCATTTTTACCAATACCCGATTCACGACAGACGCTGTTTCTTTTGGGGAATGCACCGGTTTGGATCTGACAAGTTGGGACTACCCGCAAGGCAATGGATTGAAAGACCTCATTGACCGAGAAAAAGTGTTTCCAATCACCGTACTGACAAAATTGCAAACGGCTGAAAAACAGCGACTGTTGGATCAGGATATTGTGTTGTGCCGTCAACTGGTGGACAGCCCGGATGTACTGACCAAACTGGGCATCGAGGGGAAAAAACAGCAACGAATCATGGATGAAATCCGATCGTTGTGTCCTTGCCCGGAAACCGAGTTTTAACTATCTTTGCAAGCATCTCGAAAATCTTAAACATCAAAGCATATGCAATCAATTGATCAATTCAACTTTGCCGGTAAAAAGGCCTTTGTGCGCGTTGACTTCAACGTGCCTGTCGACGAAAACTTCGCCATCACCGATGACACCCGTATCCGTGCCGCTCTTCCTAC
>CAYTIY010000030.1:0-23242 GCA_964438045.1 uncultured Bacteroidales bacterium
AGGTCTTCGGGATGGATGCCCCAGCGTTCGATGCGTTCCACCAGTTCCTCCATGCGCCAGATGTTGGTCACCCAAGAACCATAAATGGTTTTCTGGTCGTGGATGATATCCGGGCTCGGGTTGAACTCGCAGGTACCCCCTTCACCAATGAACACAATCTTACCCCATTTGCGGGTGGCACGGATTGCCAACTGACGGCCGTGGGTGTTGCCCGAACAGTCTACGGCACGTTCCACACCCATACCACCAGTGGCAGCCTTGATCTTGTCCAAGGCCGAAGCATCGGAAGCAATGACCAGGTCGCACAGGTTCTTGTCAAGGGCTATCTGCATGCGTTCCTGCACGGTATCGACGCCGATTACCTTGCTGGCACCCATGGCCTTGGCCAACATGGCAGCAGCCAGGCCCACCGGACCCAAGCCTACCACCAACACGGCGTCGTTGCCGCAAATGCCTATCTTTTCCAAACCTTCGTAAACTGTTCCAAATCCGCAGGCAATCTGCGCCCCGTCGGAATAAGTCAGGCTATCAGGCAGCAAAACCAGGTCTTTTTCTTCAGCCAGCAGGTAGTCGGCCATACCCCCGTCGCGTTGCCAGCCGTAAGCGGCACGGTACGGACTGGTACAGCTGATCATGTACCCGCGGCGGCAGTCGTTGCAGACTCCGCAACCGGAAATGTGGTACACCACCACTCGGTCGCCTTCCTTGAAACGGCGGAGACCTGGGCCGCATTTGACAATCTGGCCGCTGGGTTCGTGGCCGCAAATCTTATTTTGATACCCTTCAGGCCCTTTTCCCAAGTGTTCGCGGTAAATGGCGCGGATATCACTGCCACAAATTGTGGACGATTTCATCTTGATCAATACTTCGCCGTGGCCGGGTTCCGGCACTTCGACATCCTTCATCACCACGGTGCTGTTGCCGGGCAGATAGGCAGCTCTCATTTTTGTCATGGATAGTTATAGTAAAAAAGTGAACAATCAGTTAAGCTCCGGCTATGATGCCGTTCTCATCCCACAGGTCATGCCAATCGTTAGCGGTGGGCCACAAAAAGACTTGTCCCTTGATAAAGCGGTTGTTTTTGTCAAGCTTCTTGATGGCGGCCATTTCCTGCTCTGTCAACGGATCTTCCACCACAGCACGCAGGTTCGACATGAACTTTTCCGGCTTGACGGAAAATGGAATGGGAATTTGTCCGTTTTGGGCAGCCCATTTCACGCAAATCACGGCCGGATGTACCCCATGCGCCTTGGCTATGGATACGATAACAGGATCTTCAATAGGTACGGTATCTTCAGGGGTTTTATCGCGATCGGGACGTCCCGGTGAGCCGATGGGGCAGTAACCAATGGCTTTTATGCCGTTGGCGTTGACAAAATCGAACAGTCCGCGCTGTTGAAAGTGAGGATGCATTTCCATTTCATTGACCACCGGTTTGATGCGGCAATCCTGCAACAACAGTTTCATTTTTGGGAGTGTCATATTGGACGTACCGATGCGTTTTACCAAACCATCGTCTACCAACGATTCCATAGCCCTCCAGGTCTTCATATAGTTTTCATGGATGTAGGGAACCGCATGGGGATCCCGCGAATCGACAGACACACCCTTTTCGTGGTGGTTGGGGAAAGGCCAGTGCACCAAGAACAAGTCGAGGTAGTCTATTTTCAAATCAGACAATGTTTGTTGGCAAGAGCCGCGCACATCGCTGTGCTTGTTATTCCATACCTTGGAAGTGATCCACAGTTCCTCGCGTTTCACCACACCCTCAGCGAACAGCTTGACAAGAACCTGGCCTATTTCTTTTTCATTGCCATAAATGGAAGCGCAATCCAAATGACGGTAGCCCATCCGGATGGCTTTATCTACTGCGGCAGCTACCTGGTCGGCCGAATACGTATCCGAACCGAACGTACCCAGACCCACAACGGGAATGGAAGCGCCATCGTACAAAATGACTTGGGGAACAGTGGCCGGATCGACCGGCAAAAGAACGTCTGACATGGTTTCGAAGTTTAGGTTTTACGATACAGAGTGAGGACAAAAATACGGTTCAGACTGTATCTAAACTAATACTATTTCGACATTCAATACCAAAAAATCGCTCTTTGCTCCTCATTTACAAACAAGTTGCATCAACCAGGTGTGTATCCATTACCGATTGAAGACACCCGGTCAAACGTGCTTCCGCCACAGGTAAACCAGTGCCGTGAAGGGGTGGTACAGCAGCATGCGCGGTCCGGAATACCGCATTACTTGCCGGATCCGTTCGCGAAACAGGGGTTGGAAACAATGTGTAGAGCAAACCGAACAGGGGTGTTTATCGGCTCCGTACCGGCACTTATCAATTCGAACCGTTGCATAATCGAGCATTTTGCGGCACGAAGCACACAGGTGTCCGGCAGGGGGCGTTTCCTGCTGGCCGTGATGATGCCGACAATACAGGACCACCATTTTCTCAACTGTTTTTCGTTCCCATTGCAATCGATTCATACTTCAGTCAGTTTCTACTGCAAAAGTACACAGAGTTGTCTGTCATTTTTGTCAAACACCTTGCTTTTTTCTACTTTTGCCCAATCACCTGACCTTATTATCTGCCAGCCATGTTGTTCGAAAAAGAGCCCCTTCACCTGATTCTGCTCAATGCCGGAGGCGCCACCCACGAGGGCGACTGGAACTGGAACGGCATCAGCAGTCCCTTCTACCGTATCTACCTGGTCAAGGAAGGTGAAGCCTGGGTCAGTATAGGAGGCAAACAACAAACACTCAAGCCGGGTTGCCTTTACCTCATTCCTCCCTTCACCCTTCACAGCGATTCAAACCAGGGACATTTCAAGCTGGTGTATTTTCACGTATACGAAGAGACCCTTCGTCACGTCAGCCTCTTCGAACAACTGGTACTGCCGTTTGAGGTGAAGGCCACCGAACTGGACATCCTACTGGTTGACAGACTATTGGATATCAATCCAGGCAAAGGGTTGCCCATGTACGACCCCAAGGGCTACGACAACTCCTCCACACTGATGAAGTCTCTGGCATACTCCACACAAATAGCTTTGCCTGTTCATGCAGAAACATACGGTATTCTGTGGCAGTTGTTCTCCCGTTTCCTGGCTTTTGCCGTTCAGCGCGAACCAACCAGGGACAGCCGTATCCAAGGAGTAACGAAGTACATACGGGAGCACATCCACCAAAACATGAACATCGGCGAACTGGCTTCACAGTGCTACCTGTCAGATGACCATTTCATCCGCCTGTTCAGGAAAGAAATGCACCAGACGCCGGTTGAATACATCAACCGAAAAAAAATTGAAAAGGCACAGTTGCTTTTGGTGGTGGAAAACCTGCCCATCAAAGACATAGCCTGTGCCCTATCGTTCGACAACGTGTCGTACTTCAACCGGCTTTTCAAAAAACTAGTTGGTAAAACGCCAGGCGATTACCGCAAATCACCGTATTGAACCGGCCCGGGCGCTGACTTGTTTATTTACCCTTGGCACTCAATGTTTTCAATCCCGTTGCAGGAACCAATCCGTCGGCCGTTTTCCAGGTTTTTTGTTCCAGATTCACCAACACACTCGATTTTATATCCAGGCAGGAACTCCCCATCTCAAAAGAATACAACCCTTTACCCAATTCCATCGAGTTGGTCTTAGGATTGTACGATGCAAGGTCTGATTCAGCCACCATGATGGTGACCAAGGTGGACTCACCGGGTGCGAGTTCCTTGGTTTTTGCAAAACCTATCAGCTCACGAATGGGCCTTTCCAGCTCCGATTTTCCGGGAGGACACAGATACAGCTGGACAACTTCTTTTCCGGACACCTTGCCTGCATTTTCCACCGGCACCTTGACAAGGAATATTTTCTTCTTCATGATGACCTCTGGTTTTCCATATTTGAACGTGGTATACGACAGACCGTATCCAAACGGATACGCCACCTTTTTGTCAAACGTAATGTAAAACCTGTACCCAACGTAGATGTCTTCTTCGTAGTTTGTGTAATCCACATTCCGGATATTATTTCCCAACCTAACCCTGGGTGCAGCAGCCTCGTTTGCCGGAAAATTGGACGCAGAGGGCACATCCGCATAAACCAACGGGAAAGTCATGGGCAACCGTCCAGAAGGACTCACCTTGCCGCTCAACACGTCGGCCACGCTGTTACCTGCTTCCTGACCGGGTTGCCAGGCCACCAGGATGGCGTCGGCCATAGCTCTCCAAGACGCTGTTTCAATGGGGCCTCCTATGTTCAGAATGACCACAACCGGTTTCTTTTCCGCATGGAACGCATCACTGACCACCTTAATCAGTTGCATTTCGGCTGCTGTCAAATTGAAATCATTGTTTACCTTTCTATCCATGAATTCGCCTGAAGTGCGACCAATGGTGATCACCCCCACCTTAGACTGTTGTGATGCAGCTTGCAACAACCTGGTACCCGGAATCAGTTCGGCTGTCCTGGTTTTTGGAAACAAGGCGAAAGGCTGTTTGCCGTCAATAGGTTTAACCGTTTTCATATAGGCCTCGTATGCCTTGATTGGTTCGTTATGGAGCGAATAGCCCGCCTTTTTCAAGCCATCTACCAACGAGACGGTGTACGCCTCGTTCACGTCACCACTGCCCGTTCCGCCGGAAATAAAATCGTAGGAAGTGATTCCAAAAACGGCCAGCATCGTCTTTTCACGATTCTGTTCAACGGCAATCGGCAACACGTTTGCATTTTCCATCAGCACCATTCCTTCTGATCCGGCCAGCCGGGCTACAGACGCATGGGCTTTCAAGTCGGGTTTACCCGAATAATCATATTCCCTGAACCGGGGCGTTTTTACGATCAATCGTAACAAGCGCTCTACATTGGCATCGACCACCTTCATCGACAACGCACTGTCTTTGATGGCGGCAACCAAGGTGTTGTACTGTTTGGCCGAACCAGGCATCAACAAATCATTGCCAGCATTGACCTGCGCCACGGGGTCTTTTCCACCAAACCAGTCGGTCATCACCGCCCCCTTGAACTTCCAGTCGTAACGCAGCACTTTTCCGAGTAGATCTGCACTTTCTGACGTATAGGTGCCATTGATCTTATTGTAGGATGTCATCACCGTCCACGGCTCACCTTCCTTAATGGCAATTTGAAAGCCTTTCAGGTACAGTTCGCGCAACCCCCGTTGGGATATGCGTGCGTCGTTGTTTTGACGGTTGGTCTCCTGGTTGTTGGCCGCAAAATGCTTCACAGCGGTACCCACCCCGTTCGACTGGACTCCACGGATATAAGCCGCAGCCATTTTACCGGTCAATACGGGGTCTTCCGAAAAATACTCAAAGTTTCTGCCGCACAAGGGGTTTCGTTGCAGGTTCATGGCCGGAGCCAACAGAATATCGGCCCCGTATTCCAAGACCTCGTTGCCCAGCGCTTCACCCAGCGACTCCACCAAATCCTGGTCCCAGGTAGCCGCCAGTGCTGTTGCCACTGGAAAAGCCGTACAGTAATAACGTGTTACCGTATCCCCCTCACGCATGGGATTGATACGCAGTCCGGCAGGACCATCGGCCAGCACGATGGCCGGGATGCCCAACCTGGGAATGGGATAGGTAGTACCCGCCGCACCAGGCAGTAAGGCACCGGTTTCCATCATGACGGCACTGTCACCGATACCGGCAGCCATACCCGCCCCAACCAGCAATTTGACTTTTTCTTCAACGGTCATGGCCTCCACCACTTTCTTGACCGTTCGCGGACTAAGCTTAAGTTCCTTCTGTCCGCAGGACAGTAGCAACACCAGCAGCAGAGCTGTTATCAACAATGTTTTGTGTTTCATGATATCGCATTTTGTTAGAAATAACACATGCGACTCTGAAACGGTTCATTGTCTTACGAAAAATCGTTATTTACCAGCCACCCCATACACCTCAACCGATCAATTGATGAGCAATCTGGACGTTGAGTCCTTGACAACAACCAGTTTTGCAGGGCAGTAGCTCATCTCAGCCTGTGCTGAGTCTTTCAGGTTCAAATCCATTTGTCTGTTGACCGTTGTGGCATATCGGTTATACAGGTTGCTGTTGACCAGATTTCCGTTGAGTTGTCTGAAAGGAAGATTCAAGTGCAGCTGTGTCTTGGCTTTGGCTTCAACAAACAGGACCAGTCGATTGCCCAGAGCCTCGTTCTTTTTCGGATCTCTATTTTCCAGAAAGATCTCTCCTCCCCTGCCAATCAGTGCCAGTTTGTCCATCAAAGGATCCTCAAACCGCACACAACTGCCCGGAGAGGTGATCACGGTTGTGGTCGATGTGGATTTCACAACAACATCCCAGGTGTTGCCCGTCGGGGTATTGGTCACAAACAAGGTATCGTTGCGCACAAAAGCGGGTTGACCCTTCATGGGTTTGTCGTTGGGCAACCGATAATCAATCCGGTTGGAGTCGGCCACAACCAGGGTGCATTTGGTACTGTCCTGCAACACCACCACACTGAAATCAGGAAGTTCGCAGGTATACGATTTCACCGACCACACTTCGTTCTTGAATGCGTGTCTTTTGGCCAGGATGAACAGCATCAGAATGCCTGCCAGTATTAAAGTTGAGTATAGGATAATGATTTTGGTACTTGTTTTCATTTGGATGTGTTTTTTTCGAGTGCTTGAATCAATTCAGACAAATCGAGTGTGGTAAGTTTCAACAACCGGATCTTGTTCAGGAAAACCGGCAGTTCCTCTGCGAAAAAGGCTTCTTTTTCCGTGGCGCGAATGCGTTCAACCGCATCGGTTGCCACATAGAATCCAATACCACGTTTATTCTCGATGATGCCTGCATCGTTGAGCAGGGAATAAGTGCGAAGCAGCGTGTTGCGGTTGACCTCGAATTCCTCGGCCAGATCACGCACCGAAGGCACCCGGTCGCCCGGTTTGAGCAGTCCTTCCAGGATGCGGTAGGAAAGGGTATCGGCTATTTGCTGGAATATCCCTTTCGATGATTTGAAATCGCTGCTCATAGCTTCATCTCTTTTAGTTTGTAATATCCAAGCACAAATAGGAATGGCCATGTCAGGATACTGACTATCGAAATAAACAATTCCATATTGCTATAATTTTTGTATGCGGGATATTCACGTAAGAGGACATTGAACCCCTGTGTTTCAGGATAAAACAAATGAGAAAACAGTACAAATAACATAAAAACAACGAACAGGATGGAAAAGAATGTAAGGACGGTTTTCACCACACCTTGCTTTCTGAACATCAACGGAACGGCAAACAAAAAGAATGCCATATCCACAAACATAAAGACTAAAGGCAACCAAGCCTCCGGATTTTTAAGACCCCGTATATACAACAGGGAATAATTGAACACATCGGGCATCAACGAAACCCCATTGATCATTACCTGCTGCGTTTTGGGCATCCATATGTACAGTTCCCTTGCCAAACGTGCATCCACCCAGAAAATTATGAAAAACAAAACAGTGCACACAACAATGCGCAACAGAAAAGGAAGCAGGTATTTTTCAAGCGTTGAGGCCGGCAACTGTAAAAACGAAGTACGTTTTACCTTGTTTCCCAGTCCTGTAAAGGACGTGCCTATCATAAGACCCAGTACCAACATGAAAAAGAGGAACTGCTCCTGATAACCATGAGGTGCAAATGCGACTCCGTTGTACCAATTCGTCATGAAAGAACTCGTATTGCCATACATTTGAATGAGCAGGAATACAAGCATGAAAAGCGCCCAGGCTGCCCACTTCAACAAGTAGCTGTTTCCGTTCAGCAGCAAATCGTGCTTTACAAGCAATCCGAATCGTTTCGGACTAAAAAAATCGGTGGTTTTCATTCGATGGGTATTATGCGTTTAATTATTCAGCGAGTGATTGACGATGGCATTGAACAACAGCTCGAGATCGAGCAAGGATTCGTGTCCGGATTCAACCGGTTGGACAATTTTGTAGCCCATGGTGCACCGTTCATGATACAACACATTGTTCAGCCCATTCAGGCTGGCAACCGTATCGAAGTAATAACGTTGATTGATGGTTGTCATATCCTGATCAAACAACATGGCACCGTTGTCAACAACCACGACCTTGTCGATGATCGTATCGATGTCTTTTACCTGATGGGTGGAAATAAGGACCAACTGTTCCTCGGAAACCGAACCGACCATGATCTTGCGAAACTGACTTTTGGAAGGAATATCCAAACCATTCGTTGGCTCATCCAAAATAAGCAGTTTGCAGTTGCTCGAAAGGGCGAACGCAATAAGGAACTTTTTGCGTTGTCCGTGGGAAAGCTGGTTTAATTTTTTGGTGCGGTCCAACTCGAATTCAGCCAGGATCTTGTCCAGCTTATCGGTATCGAACGATGGGTATAGCGGAGCAGTCGCATTGATGTACCGATCGATAGAAATGGATGGCAGATGAAATTCTTCGGGAACCAAATAGACATCGGCCAGAAAATCGGGTAATCGATGAAACGGCTGGAAACCGCATACTGTCAGCACCCCCTTTTGCAATGGAATCAATCCGGCTATCAGGTTCAACAAGGTGGATTTACCCGCACCGTTCTTCCCCAACAGGCCAACGATGCTCCCGTTGTTAAGGGTCAGGTCGAAGCCCTCAAATAAAGGCTGCTGTTTTTTATACCGAAACGCAAGTTGTTTGATTTCTATCATGGCATATAGTTTTAGTGGTCTACGTTACTATGCCACAAAGAAACAACCTTATTTCAGAAAAACAAAAAAAAAGAGAAACTTTTTGTTCCCCTTAATTTTAGACTGGTCATTTAGGATCAACTGAACCACTTGACAAAACAAAAGTCTTGTCTGTGCGGCAAGTCGGGATGCTTGGGGAAAATTCGGATGGCGTAGCTGAATGTGCCGGCACGGATAACCTTATAATCCAACCTGAAAACCAACGCATTTGACTCCACTTCTATCAACTCCAATTCCACCTTTTTTATCCGTTGTTCAGCATCCGGATTGGTATCGTAGATAACCAATTCCATACCGATACCCGTTTCATTGGCCGTGTTTTCCAAACGCAAAATGCTCAAATACGACTGACCAACCTGCAGCGTCTGCCCGGTAAAATCAGGCGATGACACCTGCTTCAGGGTCAAGTTCTCCCAGATGGCAGCAATGCGCTCTTTCCACGCCACCAGCTCAGTCGCTTTTCGGTAATTACGTTCGGACAAACTGGCTGAACGGTTCGACAATTTCGTGTAAAACTGTTCCACATAATCATCAAGCATCCGCTTGGTTGTAAAATGAGGTGCAATCTTGGCGATGGAATTCTTGATGAACATCACCCATTCTGAGGAATAGCCCCTGCTGTTTTTCGCAAAATACAAGGGCACAATCTCATTCTCCAGCATGCTGTATATCGTGGCCGCGTCGAGTTGATCCTGATACTCGTGGTTGTCGTATGTTTTCTTTTCGGTGATGGCCCAACCGGCCCCCTTCACATAGCCTTCCAGCCACCAGCCGTCCAACACCGAGAAGTTCAGGACGCCGTTCATTTCGGCCTTTTGTCCAGAAGTACCGGAGGCTTCGAGCGGACGGGTCGGCGTATTCAACCAGATGTCGACACCCGACACCAACCGTCTTGCCAAGCCCATGTCGTAATTTTCCAGGAAAATGATTTTTCCCTCAAATTCGGGCATCTTTGAAATCTCCACAATCCGTTTGATCAATCCCTGTCCACCACCATCGGCTGGATGTGCCTTTCCGGTATACACGAACTGAACTGGCCGCAGAGGGTTGTTGACAATCTCAGACAAGCGCTCCAGATTGGAAAACAACAGGTGGGCTCGTTTATAGGTGGCAAATCGACGTCCAAAACCAATGATGAGTGCATTTGGATCAATGCTGTCCAGAATCGTCATCACCTGACTCGGATCACCGTGGTTCTTCAACCAGCTTTGCTTGTACTTGCCTTTGATATACTCAATGAGCTTGCGCTTCAATACCTGGTGCGTTTCCCATACTTCTTCGTCACTCAGGGTGTAAATCTTTTCCCACCACTTGGGGTTTGACAAATCGGTCATCCATTCCGGACCAAAGGTTTTACGGTACAGCTTCAACCATTCAGAGGCCGTCCAACTGGCCATATGCACCCCATTGGTCACATAACCGACATGCAATTCCTCAGGAAAATAGCCTTTCCAAATGGGTGCGAACATTTCCTGCGACACCTTTCCGTGTAGTTTACTCACCCCGTTTACCTCCTGGCACGTATTGCAGGCAAAAACGCTCATGGAGAATTTTCCACCAGTCAGTCCTGGATTCTCCCTTCCAAGATCCATCAGGTCGTTCCAGGTGAGGCCCATCATTGGAGCAAAGTCAGTCATATACTTGGCAAACAAGCTTTCTTCAAACATATCGTGCCCTGCAGGCACCGGCGTATGCACCGTATACAGCGACGAAGCTCTGACAAGTTCAAGCGCAACCTGGAAAGGAAGCTGCCTGCCGCTTACCAGGTCGGCAATACGTTGGGCATTGATCAAGGCAGCATGCCCTTCATTGCAGTGGTACACCTGCTTGGATATGCCCAATTTATTGAGCAACTGCATCCCACCTATACCCAACAGGACTTCCTGTTTGAGTCGGTTTTCCCAATCCCCGCCATAGAGCTGCGCGGAAATCTGTCTGTCGTACTCACTGTTATTACTGTTGTCCGTATCGATCAAATACAACGGAACACGGCCCACATTGGCTCTCCATATGTTACAATAAACCGTGTAACCGGGAAACTGCACTTCTAGCTCAAAGGGAGTACCGTCTTCGTTCATAACACGGCTGATGGGCAATGTATTGAAGTCCTGGGGTTCATAGACAGCAATTTGTTGACCTTCCATCGACAGCGTCTGTGTGAAATAACCGTTTCGGTACAAAAATCCCACAGCAACCATGTCTACACGGCAATCGGATGCTTCCTTCAGGTAGTCACCGGCAAGTACACCCAGACCCCCTGAATATATTTTCAAGACATCGGTCAATCCGTATTCCATACTGAAATACGCAACGGTTGGCCTTGAAGGATCAACCGGCTGGTCCATGTAATGCCGGAATGAATCATACACATGGTGCAACTTGGTCATGAAGGTTTCATCCGCGGCCAACTGTTCCAATCGCTCGTAGGGTATGTGTTCGAATAGGGATACGGGATTCTTGTGAGAAACCAGCCAGGAATCGTGATCCATTTCCCTGAACAGATTCAGGGCATCATAGTTCCACGACCACCAGACATTATACGCTATTTCCTTAAGAATGGCCAACTTTTCAGGCATGGTCGAGCGGACAACAACCTTATTCCAGTCAACCGTATTGGTGTTAGTGCAAGATACTTTCATTGGAGTGATGTATTTTGTAAACCTCTTGTCTTTTTTATATTCAATTTCCGGTCGCTGTGGCCGGTGAAACAGTCAGATCAGACATGACGCGGGATCCGGCCGCATTGATGGCCATTTCGTAGGCCTGCACGTATTTTTCAATAAACTTATCCCAATGAGCCTTTTCAGAAAGTTCGCGTGCGTGATTAGCCATCAGCACCCGTTCCCCTTCACTCTTTTGTGACAGTTCTACCAGTTGAAGTGAAATTTCCTTTACAACATCGGTGTAATTGTGATCCGATCGGCTCAATACAGACACGCCATCGGAAATATCCCCGTCCTCCCCTTGCCTGATGGCCCATGCGCCAAATCCTGCCAGGTTTGCAGTGATGGTCGGAATGGAAAAAGCCACACTCTCAAGCGGTGTGTAACCCCACGGTTCATAATACGAAGGAAAAACTGTCAGGTCAAAACCCTGAAGCAGATCGTAGTACGATAGGTTAAACACCCCATCCTGACCATCGAGGTAACACGGGACAAACATCACCTTGACCTTTTCGTTCTGTGTGTTGGTAAACCCACGGTGCAACAACTGATTAACCAGCTTGTCGGTATCGACATTGTTCAACCAATGGGTGAGAAAGGGGTGATAGAGACAAGAACCGGAGGGGCCATTATTTACCGTGGACAACGGGCTGTTCAGCCGCTCAAGTACTTCCTGGCGTGGAGCGCTGACATCGGCCGGCACCATGATCACACCAACCACATCCCGTTCCAGGCAACGTTGGTGCTTCAATTGATACAAGCTGTCCACAAACACATCCAGACCTTTGTTCCTGTATTCGTAGCGTCCGCTGATACCCACAAACAGCGTGTCTTCCGGCAAACCGTATCCGAACAAGGCTTCAGAGACGGCGAACAACCGGTCGCGGGCCGATTTTCTGGCTACAACAGCCTCCTGACCCTGTTTGACAAATGAGGGCTCAAATCCGTTTGGAGTCACCACATCGGGTGTGTGCTCCAACAGAGTAGCACATTCGCGGGCCGTGATGTCACTCACCGTGGTAAAACAGTCGGCAACTGTCGCTGCTGTTTTTTCCAGTGAATGCTTGGAAACCATGTTCAATTGCCGTGCCATCTGGTCACCATGGTAATCGGACAAGAAATCGTATAAAGGAAGGTTGTTTCCACAAATAGAGCGTCCGATCGAGGTGGCATGGGTAGTAAATACAGTACCCACCTGCGGCAGGTAATGCCGACAATACAACAACCCCATGCCGGTGGTCCATTCATCGAAGTGTGCCACCACTCCGACTCCCGTCAATTCATGGAAACGGATAAAACTGTGAATCACCTCTCCGCAAGCCCAGGCAAACATACACGATTCGTCGTAATCGCCAAACGCATGCAACGAATCGACCCCGAACCATTTCCAAACATCGGTATATATCTGATTCTTACGTTCATACAATCGATCAAACCGCACCAATACGGCAATGGGATTTCCCGGCACGTCCCAGCGTCCAATACGCAACGACAACCCTTCGCTCGCTGCCCGATGTTTCCATTCGGCCAGTAACGTGTGGGATTCGTTGAATGCAGGTTGTGGAGAACGCCCGGTCAAGTCTGGACCGATAAAAAATACTCTGTCAGGATACATCCGCTGGAGCGTGGCGGCCTTCGTAGACAGGACCGTATGAATCCCACCCACTTTGTTACATACCTCCCAGCTTGATTCAAAAAGGTATCCAGGAATCAACCGTTCGTCAGGCATCAATACAATCTTTTTTCGTGAAAACCAACCTTGCAAATATAACTATTTTTTGGAATCGTGCTTGATTATTGAATACTTATTACATGAAAACAGCTATATGTCCGGCAAAAAATGTACATTTGTCGGTAACTGATCGTTAGACCTATGCGGAAACTTGCACAACTCATCCTTCGCCTTTTTGGATGGAAATTCGAGGTAAACGTACCCGATTTCAAACAAGCCGTAATCGTCGTGGCACCCCACACGAGCAACTGGGATTTTTTATTGGGAAAACTGGGTTATACGGCCATGGGGCGTTTCGCTTACTTTGCCATCAAGAAGGAATGGATTGAAATACCCGTAATCGGAGCTTTGCTGAAAAAAATTGGAGGCATTCCTGTGGACAGAAGCAAGGCCAGCCACTTTACGGATCAAATTGCAAACCTGTTTCAAAACGATCCAAACTTCTGCATCGCCATCACTCCGGAAGGAACCCGTAAACTCAACCCACGGTGGAAACGTGGGTTTTACCACATTGCCGTCAAAGCCGGCGTTCCTATTGCCCTTGTAAAGATCGATTACGGAAAAAAAGTATTGAGTTTGTTTGAGATGTTCCAACCGACCGGAGACGAACACGCCGACATCAAAGCCGTAAAAGAAAAGTTCAGAGGGGTGGTCGCCAAGCATCCGGAAAACTTCAGCATAGGCGACTGAGCATGAACGTCACATTGGTCCAATGCGACATAGCCTGGGAAGACAAACATGCCAACCTGAGCCATTACGAAGGTATCCTGGAAGAATTATCGGGGAAGACAGACTTGGTTGTGCTGCCCGAAATGTGCACCACAGGATTCAGCATGCAAACCGATGACCTTTCAGAGGGAGACGAAGGACCAACCATGACGGCCTTTTCCCGTATGGCCAAGACGTATGGCACAGCCATCACCGGAAGCTTTATCGGCAGGGGTGACTCTGCAACAGGGTCGTTCAACCGGGGTTTCTTCATCCACCCGGATGGCAGTAAAGAGTTTCGCAATAAACGCCACCTGTTCCGAATGGGTGAGGAAAGCAAACACTACCTTCCCGGTAACGAAAAATCCGTGATCCACTACATGGGATGGAACATTCGCCTGCTGATTTGCTACGACCTGCGATTTCCTGTCTGGAGCCGCAACGTAAACAATGAATACGACCTGCTTGTGGTGTGTGCGAACTGGCCTCAGCCCAGACGGCATGCATGGAACAACCTTCTCGTGGCAAGGGCACTGGAAAATCAATGCTTTGTTTGCGGAGTCAACCGGGTGGGCACCGACGGATTGGGGTTGAACTACACCGGCGATTCATGCTTGATCGACGCATACGGAAGATCGTTGACCACGACAGAGCCCAACCGAGTGCACATTTGCACAACGGCGATCGAGCTCGACGCACTCAGACGATTCAGAGATACGTTTCCCGTATGGAAAGATGCCGATTCCTTCCAACTGGAATAAAAAATCCACACCATCGCGCCTCGGCATCCGGGCACAACTTATTTCCGCCTGAACTTGATGTATTTAGGTTCAGTGGGAACGTAGTCCTTTTTTTCCCACAGCGTGCTGGTTATCATCAAGTCGGCACTGTAACGGTTGCAGGCAATGGGAACGTTGTGTACCCGACATTGACGCAACAACATCTGGATATCCGCTTCGTGAGGCTGCGGATTTAGGTCATCAATCAGAAAAACGGCCAGATCCACCTGTTTGCGCACCACCAGGGCCGCAATTTCGGCATCTCCACCCAACGGACCTGAATTCATGCACATCACGTCGGCCGTTATCCCTTTATCTTTAAAAGCATTCAACACAAGGCTACCTGTCGTGCCTGTACAAACCAATTTGTGTTTAGAAAGGAAATCGGCGTTAAAAATAGCCCATTCCACCAGATCAGCCTTGCGGTGATCGTGCGCAACCAATGCAATAGTCAATTGTTTCATTGTTTTAAGCGTTATGCTGACTGTCAATCCGCGGGTCATTCAGGTCAACTTGATGCAAAAATACCAAAAGTAACGGGGACTGACGCTACAACGGTGTGAAATTATGTGTTGCCTTCAGCAGTTTTCCACCGGATATTACGTATTTTTGAGTGTCACTCTCACCCGAATTCAATCATGACCAGAATATTGATCACCGGCGCCAACGGATTTGTGGGCAGCCACCTGGTAGAAGGCGCTCTGGCAAAAGGCTGGGAAGTATGGGCCGGCGTACGTTCCGGCAGCAATCGCAACTTCCTGACCAATCCGGCCATTCATTTCATCGACCTCAAATACGACGATCCGGTATTGCTGCGCCAACAACTCATCCATGCAGGCAAATGGCAGTACGTGATCCATTGCGCGGGACGTACCAAGGGGCTGTCATACGCGGCATTCAACACAGTCAACAGCCAACACACGCAGGCATTGGTGGAATCGCTTGTTGAAACCAATCGTGTCCCCGACAAATTTTTATTCATGAGTAGCTTGGACGCCATCGGAGCAGGTGACCAAAGAAAACCGGTTCCGGTCACACCCCATGCGCCACCCCACCCCTGCTCCGACTATGGTCGCAGCAAATTGGCCGCTGAACAGTACCTTATGAGCCTGAACGACTTTCCCTGGCTGATTGTGCGCCCCACGGGGGTGTACGGACCCAGAGACAACGACTACCTTGTTATGGCACGCATGGTCCACAAAGGATGGGGCCTCATGCTTGGAGACAAACCGCAATGGTTAAGCTTCCTGTACGTGGAAGATTTGGTTACCGTCTGCCTGGACGCCCTTGGTTCGCCGTTTGAAAGAAAAGCTTGGATGGTGGCTCATCCGGATGTGCACACCCACGATGCATTCATCAACCTGCTGGGTGAGCTATTGGGCAGGAAGCGGGTGGTCAACCTGCATATTCCCTTGTGGGCAGCCTGGCTGGCATCGCAATGGGGCAGGCTGCAACGTCTGCTGACAGGCAAGACGCCCCTTTTTAATCCGGACAAGTTCCGCATTGTCCGTCAGCGAAACTGGACCTGCGATGTTTCCGCCCTGCAGGATGATCTGGGATACACACCGCCGACAAACCTGCGTGAAGGATGGATTCGCACCCTGGCGTGGTACAAAAAGGAACATTGGATATAAATGGTGTTTGTGTCAACATTAGATAGTACCTTTGCCTTATACGAAAATCCTTTATCCATGACAGAAAGCCTCTATATTGCCGCCGGACTGGCTATCGGAGCCTTGGTCGGCTGGCTGCTGGGAACATCCCGCCAAAAGAACCTCTCCACACAAAGCTTGCTTGAAATGACACGTCGGCTTACCTCCGCCGAATCGTCCGCAGCACACGCTCTTGCGGGTTTGGAAGACCTGAAAGGCCAGTTGGCTGACGCGGTGATGTTTTCCGACGAAAAACAAGTATCCCTCGATCAGCAAAGTCGTCGGGCCATTATGTTGGAAGCCGAGAACAAGAACCTGTTGGACAAATTGGAACACCAACGCGAGGAACTGGTCAAGTTGCACGAAACCGTCAAACTCGAATTTCAGAACGTAGCCAACAAACTATTTGACGAAAAGACCCAGCGTTTTACCGAAATGAGCGGTGAACGGCTGAATACCATCTTGAATCCGCTCACCGTCAACCTCAAGGAATTCAAGGACAAGGTGGCCGAGGTGTACGACAAGGAAGCGCGCGAACGATTTTCCCTAACAAAAGAGATATCCAACCTGATGGAACTGAACCGTCGCATCAGCGACGAGGCCAACAACCTGACCCATGCGCTGAAAGGGGACAACAAGGCGCAGGGCAACTGGGGTGAAATGATACTGGAAAACATCCTGGACACTTCAGGACTGCGCGAAGGGGAGGAATACTTCATCCAGGAAACGCTTCGATCGGGTGAGGGAACGCTGGCCGAAAACGAACATACCGGCAAGATTATGCGCCCCGACGTAATTGTCCGTTATCCGGGAGGAAGGGATGTGATCATCGATTCAAAGGTCTCGCTCACTGCCTACAGCCAATACGTAGCCAGCGAGGAGATCAAAGAGAAGGAGGCATACAGGAAAGAGCATGTCCGTTCCATCAAAGCTCATATTGATGAACTCAACAAGAAGGATTATTCAGGCTACAACATTCAGGCACTTGAATTTGTCATGATGTTCATACCCAACGAACCATCGTACAACCTTGCCCTCCAAACCGAGCCCACCTTATGGGAATATGCCTATGCCAGAAAGGTAGTAATGATGAGCCCCACCAACCTGATTGCCGCTCTCCGGATGGCCATGGATTTGTGGAAGCGAGAATACCAGGTTCGCAATATCCAGGAAATTGTCCGCCAGGGCACTGCGCTATATGACAAGTTTGTTGGATTCACGGAAAAATTCGAGAAAGTGGGTGCAGAAATAAACACAGCACAACGCGTGTACGAGGAAGCCATGGGACAGCTTTCCACCGGAAAAGGCAACCTGATCCAGCGCGTGGAGAACCTCAAGAAATTGGGACTGAGTCCGTCAAAAAAGTTATCCTCCAGGTTTCTCAAAACCGCGGAAGATCCGCTCGAATCAATCAATTCACCACTCGGTGAAGACGAGGAATCCTGACCTCCAAGCGAATCGACTCAGATTAATTCACCCCTAAAAAGGCCTATTTCATCCCTAAAAAGGACATTTTGCCCCCAATCAACCGTGATAATCCCTTTCGTTTGCGCCAATTGCTCACCTACTATTACTTTGCAGCATCAATTACATTTTCCCGTTAAAAACATGGAACGAATTTATAGTGTGATAACCGCCACAGGCAGCTACATCCCTTCTGTAACCGTCAAAAACGAGTCCTTTCTCGACAACGTTTTTTTTGAATCAAACGGTAAGCCCATTGATAGAGCCAACCACGATATCATTGAGAAATTTCAGGACATCACCACCATTGTGGAACGCAAATACGTCTCGGATGACCTGAATACCTCCGACATTGCCACCCTGGCGGCCCGTGATGCCATCCAATCTTCCGGCATCGACCCGGAGACACTCGACTACCTCATCATGGCCCACAACTTTGGTGACACGCACGCTGAAAACAAAAAGCCCGACTATGTGCCTTGCCTGGCGGCCCGTGTAAAACACAAACTGGGAATCAAGAATCCGGGTACCGTAGCCTACGACATTGCCTTCGGTTGTCCAGGTTGGCTGCAAGCTGTCATCCAAGCTGATTATTACCTGCGTTCGGGTGACGCCAAGCGAGTCATGGTCATTGGTGCAGAGGTTCTATCCCGAGTCAGCGACCCCCACGACAGGGACAGTATGATTTATGCCGATGGTGCTGGTGCCGTCATTTTGGAGGGCAAGCTAAGCCAAACCCCCATAGGTATCCTTGCCCACAAAGCCCAATCGGATTCGTACCTGTATTCCGGGCTGTTACATATGGGGAAATCCTACAATCCCTCTTTGTCGGGCAAAAACGAACTATTCCTCAAGATGAATGGCAGGCGTTTGTACCAGTATGCATTGGAGAAAGTACCTTTAGCCATTAAAACATGCTTGGAAAGTTGCCAAATCCAGTTGAAAGACATCAAAAAAGTGTTGATCCATCAGGCCAACGGAAAAATGGACGAAGCCATCCTGAAACGACTCTATGACTTGTACGACGAAAAGGACATTCCCGAAAATGTGATGCCCATGACCATTGAAACGCTGGGCAATTCATCGGTAGCCACCTTGCCTACCTTGCTTGACCTTATTCTCAAGAAACGGCTGCAGGGCCATGAAATCAACGAAGGAGACACGGTGCTGTTTGCCTCCGTTGGTGCGGGAATGAGCATCAATGCATTGACCTATCGCATGGCCTGATCGTTTTTGCCGGTGTTACTGTAAACAATTCGTGGTTCTTATTTGTTGGTAGAGTACACACAAACGTAGGAACAGCGTCATGAAAAAGCAATTTGTCATCACCATCAGCCGACAACTGGGCAGTGGCGGGCGCCACATCGGTCAACAACTGGCAAAATCGTTGGGGATTCTTTTTGCGGACAGGGAAATCATAAGCCAGGCAGCCTCAGCTTTGCGAATCCGGGAAAAGGAAGTGGAATCACGCGAAGAGAGGGCATTATTCTGGCGTTCTCTCATTGAATCGTACGCCATGAATACCGACGATTACCTGCCTACGCAACTCGTCATTCCAATCGACAGGGAATTGTATGACGCTGAGACCAACATCATCGAACGTATTGCCGCCGAACGGTCAGCTATTTTCATAGGCCGTTGCAGCAACTTCATCCTGATGGATCATCCTCATCATGTGAGTGTGTATGTCCATGCGAGTGACACCTTTCGCATTGCGCGCATCAAGCATCTGTACAAGGTGACCGATGAGGAGGCTACTAAAATGATGATTCGCAGCGACAAGGAAAGAGGGCGTTACAACAAAAAATATACAGGCATTGTTTGGACCGACCTCAGGCAATACGACATCTGCTTGGATACAAGCAAGCTGGGACTGGAAAAATCGTACCAACTCCTCTTAACCTACCTGGCCGACCGCGGCATCAATCCGCAATAAGTATCAAAGGAAAAAGCGGACGAAAGGGGAGCGTTGATAGAACTTGAAAAACAAATCCTCAGGTTTTGCAGTTGATCCAAGAGAAGCGTTGTTTGCGTACAGAAAACACAAGGTAAATCATCAAAAAAAAATCGGCACGAATTCTCGTGCCGATTTTTTTAGTATTCTGTCTAACGAATTATTTCTTTTTCCACACCTTTTCCAGAGCCTCCAGTGTTTGACCTTTCGTTTCAGGTACCATTTTCCAAACAAAGATAGCGGACAGCACTGCCATTGCACCATAGAATCCATAAGTAAGTGCACCGCTGAATTCCATCATTGGCGGATACGTGGATGATATCAAATAGTTAGCTGCCCATTGGGCGGCAACGGCAACAGCAACAGCTTGACCACGAATTTTGTTGGGGAAAATTTCCGAAATCAATACCCAACAGATGGGGCCCCATGACATCATAAACGATGCGGTATAGATGATGATAAAGACAAGGGTTGAAACGCCGATGATATTGAGGTAAGACAAAGTTGAAATAGCAAACATGCCGATAGCCATACCGATAGAACCAACAATCAATAAAGGCTTTCTACCCCATTTGTCAACGGTCATGATAGCCAACACGGTAAATACAACATTCACCAAACCCATCACAATGGTTTGCAGCATAGATGCATCCTTTGCAGCACCCATGCTTTCAAAAATACGGGGAGCATAGTATAGTGCGACGTTAATGCCCACAAACTGTTGGAAAACCGAAAGTAAGATACCCACGATAATGACAATCTTTCCATAGGAAAAAAGTTTTCCACGTTCAACGCTTTGAAAGCTTTCCTTGATTTCGGCTAATACATGGGCTGCTTTGCTTTCACTGCCAATAACCTTTGTCAATACACGCTTGGCTTCTGCATCTTTTCCAATCATGGTCAAATACCTTGGGGTTTCAGGAACGAAGAGCAGGAAAAAGCCAAAGAGGAAGGCAGGGATGGCTTCCGAAGCAAACATCCATCTCCAGCCAATTGAGTTAATCCATTCAAGCGGCTGTCCTTTGGCAATACCCCAGTTCACAAAATACACCACCAACATACCAAAAATGATGGCAAACTGGTTGAATGAAACAAGTCGTCCTCTCATCTTCGCCGGAGCAATTTCTCCGATATACATGGGGCAAACAGCAGAAGCCAAACCAACACCAATACCACCAATGATGCGGTAAAAATTAAACAACCACAGCAAACCCATGGTGGGTTCACCTACTTTGAAAAAAAACGATTCTGGAAAACCGGAACCCAAGGCAGATATAAAAAACAAAACGGAAGCCAACATAAGCGAACGTTTTCTTCCCAATTTTCTAGATAAGATTCCAGATAAGGCACCTCCAATGATGCATCCGATCAAGGCACTTGAAACGGTTGCGCCATGGGCAAGACTACCCAAACCCAATGGTTTGATAAGAGCCTCTTGCAGAGCTTTTTCAGCTCCTGAAATTACGGCTGTGTCGTAACCGAACAGCAGTCCACCGATGGTTGCCACAACGGTTATACCAGCAATGTAAGCTGTGCTTTTTTGTGTTGACATGGTTAAATAGTTAGAGATTTAGTTATTTGGTTGCGAAGTTACACTTTCTGTACAAAGTTCAATAAGCCATGGCATACTTTTTACCACATTATTGCTTATTTATCGAGAGGCGTATAGAGTTCACCGGCCAGCAGGCGCAGGGTTATTTCAGACACCTTGGTTTGGTAGAGCGCGTTGAGTTTGCGGTCAGACGCATTCAGGTAAGAAACCTGGAAATCCCTGAACTCGATACCGGCCAACGAACCCAACCGGTATTTTTCCATGGCGGCCTCCAGGTTCAGCGAGGCTGCCTCGCGGCTCTCTTCCTGAAAGTCAATCATCCTGAAATCGTTGAGGTAGCTGTTATGCAGCTGCCGCAACTCACTTTCCAATTTCTGACAGGCCTGTTTGTAGTCAAGCTCGGCATTCCTTCGGTTCAATTCGGCATTCTTCACTTTCCTGTTCACCTCAAATCCGTTAAAAATAGGAATGGACAACGTTAGTCCCCCGTTCAACCCGTTGCTTTCATCATACTTACCCGCCACATTGGGTGACGAGCTGAACGTTAGGTTATAACCGGTCGAGGCCGACAGGGACGGATACCGCGCAGCCTTGGCAATGCGGGTGTCCAGCAAAGCCACCCGTTCACCGGCTTTGATCGACAACAACGATGTGTTGTTTTCGCAGGCAGCTTTTAACAAGTTGTTCACATCCAAAGCTATGACGGGCCGGATAGAATCTTGAATGGCATAATGGCTGTCCAACGGTACATTCATCAGCTGGTTCAGTTCAATGTAGGCGTTCTTCAGCTGTTCTTTTTTAACCAGCAACGAAGCAGAGTCGTTGTTCAGGTAAATCTTGGCTTGTTTGTATTCCAACCCCGAATCCGATCCGATGCGATATCGCGTAAGAGCATGCTGGTAACGTTGCTGGGAGATTGAAACCAGTTCCTGCAGCAGGTTGACCTGATTCTGCAAACTGATGATGAAGTAGTACTGCATCGAAATGCTCTTTACCAATTCCTCAACCACCGATCGAAACCTGAAATTACCTTGCTCCAGCAACACCTCCTGTTTGTCGCGGGTGGCAAACATGGCCATTCCGTCGAACAACTTCCAGTTCAGCGACAGGTTGTTCCTCCAGGAAGCAGAGTTGGAATGACCACCCTCCAACACGCTCGAACTGATGTATTTCTGAGTGGATGTGGAACTGGACGATTGAGCCGATGTGAGGTCAAGCGAGGGCAAAAAGGGTGCCAACGTCACATTGTTCTCAGCCACCTTCAATGTATTTGATGCTATCTGGACAGCGTAATTCTTTTGCATGGCCATGGAAATGCAGCCTTCAAGCGTCAACAACGAGTCGGTTGGTACTTCGGCTTTGGCTTGCAGTGATACACACGTGCAGGCCAGCAAAAGAAGGCGCGTTGCGGTACGTACTATCTTCATCATTCAGTAATTTGATTACGTTCAGGTTCAGTGTCTTCCGTTGTTTGGGCGGTCTTTTTGCGGGTTGACGTAGACACGAAGGAATACATGGCCGGTATGATGTACAGGGTAAAGAAGGTGGCGAACAGCATGCCGCCGGCCACAGCAACACCCATTGCGTTCCGGCTTTCCGCTCCGGCACCGGTGGAATACACCATGGGCAAAATTCCCAGGATCGTACACAGGCTGGTCATCAAAATGGGTCTAAAGCGAGAGGCTGCCGAATCCATAATGGCTTCATGCTTGTTCAAACCGACTTGCTTACGTTGGTTGGCAAACTCCACCATCAGAATACCGTTCTTCGAAACCAACCCAATCAACATGATCAATCCAATTTCACTGAAGATATTCATGGTCTGCCCGAACAACTTCACCGACAGCAAGGCACCAAACAAGGCAAGCGGCACAGTGAGCATGATGATGAGGGGATCCCTGAAACTCTCAAACTGGGCTGCCAACACCAAATAAATCAATACCAGGGCCAGCATAAAGGCAAACAACAAGCTGGAGGTACTTTCCACAAAATCCTTTGATTGACCCGATAACGCTGTGGAATAGTGGTCAG
>CAYTIY010000031.1:0-23156 GCA_964438045.1 uncultured Bacteroidales bacterium
GTTCCGTTGATGCCGAGCAGGAAACCCTCGCCGGTAAGCTCCAGTGCCTGTTCAAGAGTGCCAGCAAAACTGTGGAAGATGCCTCGGAGCCCACGTCCGTAATACGTCCGAATAAGGGGTAGAAGTTCATCGAAGGCATCGCGGACGTGCAAAATGACGGGTAAGTCATGTTGCAGCGCCAGGTCAAGTTGAAAGGTCAGGGCTTCGATTTGTTCAGCAAGGTACGTTTTATCCCAGTACAAATCGAGGCCGATCTCGCCAACACCAACGTAATGTCCGGATTGTATGGCTGCATCGATATGGCTTAGTTGTTTCCTGAAACCGGTGTCCACTTCGCACGGATGAAGCCCGGCAAAAAGTTTAAAATAACCGGGGTGGCTAGTTGACAAAGTTTCCATGTGAGTCAAACTAACGGCGTCAATTCCAGGCAGCCAGATTTCACGGATACCGGCCAGTCGGGAACGTTCTACGACGGCTTCACGATCTTCATCAAAAGAATCCACATAGAGGTGAGCGTGGGTGTCAATCATCAGCCTTTTCGCTTTTTCTTAGGTAGTAACGAATGCCGTACTGTTCACATAGTTCCCGGTGTCTTTCCTCTTGTTCGTGCTCAAAAACGGCCTCCACCTGATTCCAAATATCCAAGATGATGGCATCGCCTTCGGTCCTCATGGATGACAGCAGTTCCTGAAACCTGTTTGTGTTTTTCTGATGCATCTTTTGTTCAACACAGGTGTCACGAAATATATCGTAGTACACAGTAACTTTGGCAATGGTTGGGTTGTAAATAGGAGGACCTCCAGCGGCAATGCGCTGTTTTTCGCCGTTGATAATTTTTTGTCCCCAGGATAGGATGGCTGCTTCTGAATTCAAGTCGGGTACAGTATGGATATCCGGCTCAAGGCCATACAGTTTTTTATTCTCACGTTTGATCTCGTTTCGGATGACGCAGAAGTTCAGTACCTGGATGAAGTGAGAAATATACAACCGCGCCATACGCATTTGATTGTAGTATTTTTTACTGGCCATCTTTTGCTTCTCCAGCGAGAGCAGGTAATCGTGGTGTGCCGTTTCAAACGAGGGAAGGAATGATTTGGCCTCATTCAAGGTTTTTTGCCCGATCGCTTGTCCGGCTTCCTCCCTTGAACCACATTGTTCGATTGCGACGGTTATGGCGCGGATTCGCGACTGGTCGGTATTGGGCAAGCGTCTGTACGGCATGGCGTGTGGTTTTGATACTACGAATTGCGTTTCATCAGTTGGGAGGCGATGTGCAACAATGGTTTCTTGCGTTCCTCCGGCAGTGAGACGGCTGCCAGGCTATCAATCGCCATGCGGTAGTGTCGTTCCATTTCTTCCTGGCAGATGTCCTTCACATGTGTTCTATCGTAAATGGCTGTGACAGCAGTAATCTTGGCTTCAGCAGGGAAGGACGTGTCGGAAAGCCAACGGTTCAGTTCAGCGCAGGTTTCGGAGTCGGCCCGCTTGAGTGCTTGTATGAGCAGATAGGTTTTTTTGTTGGTGGTGATATCTCCACCGATATTTTTTCCAAAAGTGGCGGTATCACCGTAAACGTCGAGCAGGTCGTCCTGGAGTTGGAAGGCGATGCCGATATGGATGCCCATATCATACAGGTGGTCTGCATCGGCAGCCGAGGCTTCGGCAGCAATGGCGCCCAACTTGAGGCTGGCAGCCAACAAAACACCTGTCTTGAGTCGTATCATGTTCAGGTAGTCTGTTTCTGTGACTAGGTCCTGTTGCTCAAAATCCATATCAAACTGCTGACCTTCACATACCTCCAATGCGGTTCGGTTGAACAGAGTAAGGCTTTCCCGCAGTATGGAATCGGGTAGGTTTCTCAAGCAATCGAACGCCAGTATCTGCATGGCGTCACCCGACAAAATGGCCACGTTTTCGTTCCATTTGATGTGTACGCAGTCTCTGTTGCGGCGTTTCTCTGCCTTGTCCATGATGTCGTCGTGGAGCAGGGTGAAATTGTGAAACAATTCCAGAGAAAGAGCAGCCGGAAGAGCTTTTTCGGGTTGCACACCAAACATTTCGCACGTCGTGAGGCACACGACAGGACGAATGCGTTTTCCCCCCATGGCCAGGGTATAGCGGATGGGGTCGTATAAACGGGCGGGTTGTTGTTCCAAGTCCAGTTGCTCGATGGCTGCATTGACCATTCTGAGTAACTCCTCGGGGGTGTGTTGGGTCATTTGGTTCCTTTTTACAGTCAAAAATAGACATTCAAGGTGTAAAAACAAACAGTGACAGCACTTTTCCATGACTTGATGCAACAACTTCAGGGAGCGTGGTAGATGTTTGCGTGTAAAAACTATGTATCTTTGGAGGATGAAAGACAACTTGTCCATGCACACGACAGCGCGCATAGTTTTATTGGCCCTGTTGCTTCCTCTGGGGGTAAAGGCCCAGACAGGTGAACGTCTTTTTCCTTTTCTGGAGTTGCCCACCTCGGTTTTGGCCGCCTCTAACGGAGGACAGTTGGTCGCTTCTCCTGTTGCAGACTTAAACCTGGTTTATCACAATCCTGCTTTATTAGGGCCTGCCATGTCCGGTCAGGTGGCGTTCGGATACATGAATTACATGGCCGATATCAACACCGGATCAGTTTCCTATTGCCGGAATATCAACGAAAATAGCCGTTGGATGGCAGGAATCAGAGGGATCAATTACGGTTCAATGCCTTGGACGTCGGAGACCAACGAGTTGCTTGGTGAAACATTGGCGCAGGATATGGTCCTGACCGGTGCCTATGCCTGGCAGTTGTCGGATACATGGCGGGCCGGAGGTAGTTTCAACCTGATCTATTCCGCCTTGGATGTCTATACGTCTACAGCTATAGCCGTTGATCTGGGATTGTACTACGAACAGTCAGACCGTTTGTTTACGGCCGGTATGACGGTTTCAAACCTGGGTTCTCAACTTTCATCTTACGACGGTACGTATGAACGCATGCCTTGGGATATAAGGTTGGGAGTGTCAAAAAAACTGGCTCACGCTCCCTTACGGTTCAATTTGACGGCTCATCACCTGACCCAAACCAGTCTTTCCTACGTGAACAGGGTTGACACCCGTGATTTGAATGTAGCAGACCAGATTTTTAGCCGATTAGTGGGGGGAGTCGATTTCGTTCCTTCTGATCAGGTGCTGTTCAGTCTGGGATACAACTACAGGCGTGTTCGCGAATTGGGTATTGGACAACGCACTTTTTTCGGAGGTTTCTCTGCTGGTATGTTGCTTACATTTAAGCAGGTGAAGGCTGGGGCTTCATTTGCCAGGTATCATGCAGGAGGCAATTCCCTGCTCATGTCGTTAACGTTTAACACCTCAGTGTTTGGTTTAAAATGAAACAATTGATCATAGCCATCGACGGCTTCTCTTCATGCGGAAAAAGCACAATGGCCAAGAGTCTGGCGAAAAAACTGGGCTATACATACATTGACAGCGGTGCCATGTACAGAGCGGTGAGTCTGTTTTGCATCAGCCAGGGACTCATACGGGATGGACGGATTGACGAAAAAGGTCTGCAACTACGATTGCCCGAACTGACTATCGAGTTTGTCACTCTCGAAGACGGATGCGCCTCTACTTTCCTGAATGGGGAGAATGTGGAGCGGGCCATCCGTTCGCTGGACGTTTCCAATGCGGTGAGTCGGGTAAGCGCCCTGCCTTTTGTGCGGGAAGCCATGGTCGCCCTGCAACGCAAAGCAGGAGCATCCGGAGGTGTTGTTATGGATGGACGGGATATTGGCACTGTGGTGTTTCCCAATGCTGATTTGAAGGTTTTTGTGACGGCAGATGCATCCGTGAGGGCTAAACGACGCTTTGATGAATTACTGGAAAAGGGTCAACCGGCTTCGTACGAGGATATTTTGGAGAACATTCAGTCGCGTGACGAAATGGATCAGAACAGGGCTGTCAGTCCACTGCGGAAAGCAGAAGATGCATTGGTCTTAGACAACGGTTTATTGACGATTGAAGAACAGGACGCATGGTTGATGAACCAGGTTAATCTAAAACGCCATGGCATACATTGAGATTGACGACCGTTCCGGTTTTTGCATGGGGGTGGTCAAGGCCATCGACAAGGCAGAAGCGTTTTTGTCTACCGGATCACCGCTTTACAGCCTGGGAGATGTCGTTCACAACAGCTGTGAAATTGATCGTCTGGAACAAAAGGGCATGCGTACCATCACACACGAGGAATTGGACGCTCTCAGCGGCGTAGACGTGTTGTTCCGGGCACACGGAGAACCGCCATCCACCTACGAGTTGGCAAAACGTCGGAACATTCGCCTGATTGATGCCACCTGTCCGGTGGTAAGGGGGTTGCAAAAGCGGATCAGGAAAGAATATGAAAACAGGTTGGGGACAGGAACCCAGTTGGTTATTTTTGGGAAAGCCGGGCACGCAGAAGTGATTGGTTTGAGCGGCCAGACAGCCAATTCGGCTATCGTGATTGAACATGTTGCCGATGCCGATCGTCTGGATTATTCAAGACCCATAGTCCTGTATTCACAGACCACCAAGTCACTCGATGAGTTCAGGGAACTTGTAGCAACCATTTCCGCACGCATGCAACCCGGTGTGTCTTTCGAGTATCACGATACAATTTGTAGGCAGGTGGCGAACAGGCTGCCACATCTAAGAGATTTTGCAACTCGGTTTGACAGTGTCCTGTTTGTGAGCGGTGCCAGAAGTTCAAACGGGAAAGCGCTGTTTGATGCGTGTCACGAGGTGAATCAGCGCACCTATTTCATTACCGGTGTTCAAGATATTGAGCCCCACATGATTGAACAAGCCGAGCGCATTGGTATTTGTGGAGCCACCTCAACGCCTTATTGGTTGATGGAATTGGTAAAAAACACGGTGGAGAACAAACTTTCCCCCCGCTAAATATGTATTTTTGTACCAGGTTTTTAAGGTATTCGTTTATTTAAACTGATTGAAATGATGGGCGCTATCAAAACAATTGGCGTATTGACCTCGGGTGGAGACGCCCCCGGCATG
This sequence comes from uncultured Bacteroidales bacterium, assembly GCA_964438045.1. Lineage (GTDB taxonomy): Bacteria > Bacteroidota > Bacteroidia > Bacteroidales > UBA1402 > UBA8389. Next base: position 5,035 of record CAYTIY010000031.1, read on the forward strand.
AACGCCGCTATTCGTGCGGTCACACGTACGGCTATTTACAACGGTCTTTTTGTTAAGGCTATATACCGCGGGTATAAGGGTCTGATCACCGGAGAAATCATGGAATTTCAGACTCAAAATGTCAGCAACATCATACAGCAGGGTGGAACCATCCTGAAGACAGCTCGTTGCGAGGAGTTCAAAACGGAAGAGGGTCGTGCTCTGGCATACGATACCTTGGTTCGTGAAGAAATTGACGCCTTGGTCGTAATAGGTGGCGATGGCACTCTTACCGGTGCCCGGATTTTTGCTTCCGAGTACAATTTCCCTATTGTCGGACTTCCAGGCACCATTGACAACGATATTTTTGGTACTGATTCGACCATCGGCTACGATACGGCACTGAATACCATCCTGGATGCGGTGGACAAGATTCGTGACACGGCTACATCGCACGAACGGTTGTTCTTCATTGAAGTCATGGGACGTGATGCCGGTTTCTTGGCCTTGAACGGTGCCATCGCATCGGGAGCTGAAGCAGCTATCATACCTGAAATGACTACAGAAGTTGACCAACTCGAGGAAGTGATCAAGAAAGGATTTCGTAAATCCAAGAGTAGCAGCATTGTTCTGGTGGCCGAGAGCGAAAAGACAGGAGGGGCCATGCATTATGCCGAACGCGTGAAGAAAGAATATCCTGAATACGATGTGCGCGTCGTGATTCTGGGACATGTGCAGCGTGGCGGATCACCAACAGCCTATGACCGCATCCTGGCCAGCCGCCTGGGAGAGGCGTCGATAGAAGCGCTTATAGATGGGCAACGCAATATTTTAATAGGCATTGAGAATGACAAGGTGGTTGCCGTGCCATTCAGCAAAGCCATCAAAAACGACAAACCCATCGATCCTGAATTGATGAAGGTGCTGAACGTGTTGTCAATCTGACAACCGTCAACCCTTGAAATAGGTATCCAATAAGGCCTGGGCGGCGGCGAAGGAACTGATTTCCTCGTTGAGCACCTGGGCCTCTTTTGTTTCAATCAGTTCCTGAATGACTTTGTTCTGATAGAAGTGGTTGCGCAGGTGTTCGTTGATGGTCTCGTACATCCAGTAGCGGGATTGAACCGCTCGTCTGTGGTTGAAGTAACCGTTGCTTTTGGTGAAAGCCCTGTATTCGTAAACCATATCCATGACGGCTCCTACACCATCGTTTGTCATGGCCGAATAGGTGAGTACAGGAGGCTTCCAACCCGATTCGTTCAATGGAAACAGGTGCAGGGCGTTACGGTATTGCGTTTGAGTAACCTTGGCCTTGGGTATGTTGTCCCCATCGGCTTTATTGATCACGATACCGTCGGCCATCTCCATGATGCCGCGCTTGATGCCTTGAAGCTCGTCGCCTCCGCCGGTGATTTGGATCAATAGGAAAAAATCGACCATGGAATGGACGGCTGTTTCCGACTGTCCCACGCCGACCGTTTCAACAAAGATGGTGTCGAATCCGGCGGCCTCACACAAGACAATCGTTTCGCGCGTTTTTCTGGCCACACCGCCCAACGATCCTGCTGAAGGGGAAGGGCGGATGAATGCATTTTCCTGTACGGAAAGTTGCTCCATGCGTGTCTTGTCTCCCAGGATGCTGCCTTTTGAACGTTCACTGCTCGGATCGATGGCCAGTACAGCCAACTTTTTGCCGGTACCGAGTAGGTGCATGCCGAACGCTTCGATCGAGGTGCTCTTGCCTGCGCCAGGGACGCCAGTAATGCCTACCCGCAGGGAGTTCCCAGCGTAGGGAAGGCATTTCTCGATGATTTCCTGCGCTTTTTCCTGGTGGTCGGGTCGTGAACTCTCAATCAATGTGACCGCCTGACTCAGCAACACGCGGTCTCCTTTCAGGATGCCTTGAACAAATTCATCGGAGGTGTAGACCTTTTTCTTTTGTCGAATGCTGCGGTAAGGATTGACAATAGGAGGCTGTTCGATGCCTTTTGACACTGACAAACCCTTATAGCCCGGATCATTTTCTGGATGTTTCATGGATTGACCTGGGCCGTGACATATATTCGGGTAAGGCTGTTTTTGGGATCGTTGGTAAACAGGGTTACCCGTTGAACCACGTTGCCGTTGTAGGTGCCAGCATTGAACGTCAGCCTGAGTTTGATTGTTTTGCCGGCAGGTATGACAGACTTTTCGGGAACAAGTTTCAAACCATCATATTCAGGTATTACCTTTCGGATGATAAGGGGTGTTTTGCCCTTGTTTGTTAGCGAGACATACTGTGTTTTTTGTTCGCGTTGTTTCATTTTTCCCAGGTTCACGCGGCTGATTGAAAAGATTCCAACCGGGGCTTTTTGAAGTTGTGCCTCGGTCAGTTTGGAAAAATCCTCCGTGATAAAGGCGCTGATATGGATGATGTTGTCGGTTGTCGCTTTGTTGTTGACAACGACCAGAAACTCGTCTTCCTTACGTCCGAAGTCCTTCGCCTGAGAAGCGAGGTATGTGATTGTGATGTACCCTTTTCCCTTTGGTTTGAGTTGGGTGTTGGAGGCTACCACCCGAACGTGCGGGGGAACGTTCTTGAATGCGATTTTCAGGAGGCCTGAAGTCGCGTTCATGATGTTGATTTTTTCCGACTTGATGCTCCCCGTGCGTGCATCCAGGATAGAAACCTGGGTCTTTTCCAGCCTTAAGCCGTTCATGTTTCGGGGATAGGAAAGCTCCGGGTTTTCATCTCCGGGAATGACATTGCCTTTGATGGAAAGTATGACAGCCGCATTGTTGGGGTCGTTGCTGTAAACGGTAATGGTTTTGTGAAATTCGTTAGGCCTTCCCTCGGTGTTGTACGTTACCCTGACTATGCCGGATCCTCCCGGAACAACAGGCTCCTGGGTGAATTCCGGTGTTGTACAACCGCAGGAGGCAATGGCTCGCTGAATAACCAACGGTGCTTTACCTGTATTTTTGAACGTGAAGGTGCAGGATGCTTCTTTGATGTCTTCGTTGATGTCTCCAAAGTCGTACAAGCGGCTTTCGAAGGTGATGGTTGGACCGGACTGTGCCAGTGTTACCAGGCTAAAAAGCAGGGCCATGGTGCAGGTTGCAAGATGTTTCATCGTTTGGTTCCTCCTTGTAAGCGGGTGAAATTTTCGTAAGTATAACTGTAGGGACAGTTTTCCGTTGCCGGATGGTGTTCGTTAAACGTTCTTTCCCAATCGCCGAAATCGATGGCAGGAAAAAAGGTGTCGGCTTCAAAATCATGGTGAACAAACGTCAAATAGAGTTTGTCAACCAGTGGGTAGGTTTGATGATAAACCGAAGCGCCTCCAATGAAGAATACTTTTTCATCTTTGCTGCACATAGCCAGGGCTTCCTCCACCGAGCGGGCGGTCTCGCACCCCTCAAACATCTCGTCGTCATACGTTAACACAATATTGCGTCGCTGAGGCAACGCCCCTTTGGGAAGGGAAAGGAACGTGTTCCTGCCCATGATGACCGTGTGTCCCAAGGTAATTTCCTTGAAGTGTTTCAGATCACCCGGGAGGTGGCACAACAGCTTGTTGTCTTTCCCAATGGCGTTGTTGTTGGCAATGGCGACGATGATTCCGGTTTCCATAAAATGGGTTTATATTGAGACAGCACCTTTGATGAGGGGGTGCGGGTTGTAGTTTTCAAGGGTAAAGTCATCGTAAACGAAGTCAAAGATCGAGGTGCGTTCGGGATTGATACGCATTCTGGGTAGCGTCCTGGGTTCCCGGCTCAGTTGTTCGTGTATCTGATCCATGTGGTTCAGGTAGATATGGGCGTCACCCAACGTATGGATGAAGTCACCAGCTTTGAGACCGGTCACCTGTGCCGTCATTTGTAGCAACAGGGCGTAGGAAGCTATGTTGAAGGGCACTCCCAGGAATATGTCGGCGCTCCGTTGGTAGAGTTGCAGGCTCAATCTCCCGTCTGCTACGTAAAACTGGAAGAAGGCGTGACAAGGGGGAAGGTTCATGTTGGGCAGGTCGGCCACGTTCCAGGAACTGACGATGATCCGCCGTGAGTCGGGGTTGTGCTTGAGGGTCTCGATGGCCTCGGTGATCTGGTCAATGCTGCCCCCGTTGTAGTCTGGCCAGGACCGCCATTGATAGCCGTAAATGTGCCCTAGGTCTCCGTTCTCATCGGCCCATTCGTTCCAAATGCGAACGCCGTTTTCGTGCAGGTACGCCAAATTGGTGTCACCTTTCAGAAACCACAACAGTTCGTGGATGATGGATTTTAAATGCAACTTCTTGGTGGTCAGGCAGGGGAAACCTTCATCCAGGTTGAACCGCATTTGGTGACCAAAGATGCTGATCGTTCCGGTTCCCGTGCGGTCATCCTTGCGGACACCTTCATCGAGTACCCGTTGCAAAAGGTCCAAGTATTGCTTCATGGGTTAACAGCTTTTTTGTCAAAGGATTACCAATCACTGGTCACACCGACTGTGGTAAGGTGTGATGGGGTAGTTCCTGTTCCGCAAACCTACGAAAAATATGCGAGTATCAAAACAATTTGTACGTTGTTTTGAGCACCTTGAACTCGCTCCTGCGGTTGATTTGATCGGCAATTTCCTGTTGTTCGGGGGTGAGGGTGTTCACGTATCCTTCATCCAGATACGTGTCTTCCTTGAGAAACGGGTACTTTTGTTCCATTCGGCTGTCCACCTTGACCGGCTGGCTTTTCCCATACCCTTTGGCCACCAGTCTGGCTTTGTCCACCCCTTGTTCCACGAGGTAGTTTACAACCGATTGGGCGCGTTGTTCAGACAGGGTGTTGTTGAAGTCCTCCGCGCCAATCCTGTCGGTATGAGCTCCAATCTCGACAATGATGTGCGGATTGTCGAGAAGTAATTTGTACAACCCATCCAGGGCAGGCATTGAGGCTTCGGTGAGTGTTGCTTTGTTGAACTCGAAGAAGATGTTGTCGATGCGTACCGGGCGATAAAGGGGAGTCAGGGTAAAGTCAACCTGATAGGTCGTGTCCTTTTCACGGTCAATGGCGTAAAATCGGCTGGAAAGGTTCAAGTAAGACCGGGCTGTGCCCAACAGCGCGTATTCGGCCCCCTTTTCTATGGCCAGTTTGTAACTCCCGTCCTTGTTTGTCCTGACTTTGGTGTTCAGGCCTTTGTCGTTGATGAGACGGATGGTGGCGTCCGGAACGATTTCCCCGAAATTGTCGCGTACCGTGCCTTGAACCACAATGTTTGTTTTCGATAGTTCAAAACTCCAGAGCTGATCCCATCCCCTGGTTTCTTTTCGGTTGGAGGAAAAATACCCTTTTTCCTCTTTTCCATAGAAGGTGATGCCAAAGTCATCCCCCTGGGAATTGACGGGTTGGCCCAGGTTATCAACCATACTTACTGCATTGCGGCTTATTTGGGCAATAAACAAATCGAGCCCTCCAAATCCGGGCAAACCATCGGAGGAAAAGTACAAGGTGCTGTCGTTGCGCAGGCAAGGAAAAAGCTCATCGCCAGGCGTGTTGACCAGTGGACCCAGGTTTTCGGGGGCTCCAACGGTGTTCTGTCCCAATTCACAACGCCAGATATCCTTTCCACCGTAACCTCCTCTAAGGTCGGATACAAAGTACAGGTAACGGCCGTCGGATGAAATGGCCGGATGGGCGAACAACCGTGTCGAGTCACGGTGCAGGGTGACTTTTTGTGGTTCGCTCCATTCGGTTCCGGAACGAATCGACTTGAAGATTTCCACTTTGGAAAACGTTTCAATCGAGTCGGATTTGGTGATACAACGGGTAAAGTACAAGGCTTTTCCATCGCCGGACATGGAACAGGCTCCTTCATCGAATTCAGAATTGATGGGCGCATCCAGATATGCGGGTTTGATCCATTTCCCGCTTACATCCTTCGTGGTCATCCAAAAATCGTTGTCGGGCAAACCTGTGATGCGGCTGGGCTTCTTGTCTTTTTTCACCTTCCCTGAAGATGTGAATATCAGTGTGTTGTAATCATCTGGAACCAGAACAGGCGAGAAATTGCCTTTTCGGGTATTCAGATCGGTGGCTTTCTTAACCTGGTAAGTCGGGCGTCGGCTTAACCATTCCTTGATGCGATGGCAGGCATAGAGGCCATTCAAGGCCAATGGATCTTCGGAATGTCCGTCCAGAAAGCGGTTGTAATGAGAAGCCGCCTCATCGTACTTTCCGTTTTTCTGCAGGGTTTGTCCCATCCGCAAGTACAGGGTGTCATCAGAGTGGTTGTACCTGAGGGCTTTACGGTACTCGCTTTCAGCCTTGATCGGCATGTTGAGGCGGCGATAACATTCCCCACGGTAGTAAGACACCTTGGCTCGCTGGGTCTTCTCGCCGGAAGACAACAGGCGGTAGGCCTTGCCGTATTGGATGGAAGCGGCATGGTATTCGCCGTATGCGTAGGCTTTATCTGCTTTTCTGAGGGACATGTACGATGAACACGCCGTCAGCAGGCAACAGGCGGCAAGTGAAAGCAAAAGCAGGGGTCGTACGGTACGCATGACCCAATAACGAAAAAACGGGACTCTTATTGTTTTTTACGGAATCAAAAGTGAACTGTCACCGTAACTCAGGAAGCGGAAACCGTTGTCCATTGCGTATTGATAGACCGCTTTCCAACGTTCATCGCCCAAAAAGGCGGAAACGAGTAGTAAAAGGGTGCTTTTTGGTTGATGAAAATTCGTAATCAGGGCATTAACCACCCGGAACGTGTAGCCCGGCGCGATGAGCAGTCGGGTCGATGCCGTAAAGTGTTGGTATCCCTTTTCATCCATGTAAGCCAGAAGAGCGTTTAGCGCAGTTTTCAGATCGGGGGCGTTTTCCAGGGATTCGTCCCGGTAGGCGTACCATTGGTCGAGCATCCACTCCGCAGGATCGTGGTCAGGATTCCGAACCAGTTGGTGGCCAAACCAGTACAGGCTTTCCAGAGTACGCACCGTCGTGGTTCCAACGGCCGTAATGTTTCCCTCTTGACTGATCAATTCTTCGATAAGGCCCCTTTCCACTGTGATGAACTCGGCGTGCATGGTATGCTGCCTAAGTCGATCGGACTGAACCGGCTTGAATGTACCCGCTCCGACATGAAGGGTGACTTCGCGGCGTTCGATGTGTTTCCGGTCGATGCCTTCCAATACGCTTGTGGTAAAGTGCAGTCCGGCCGTTGGGGCGGCCACAGATCCTTCTATTCTGGAATAGACGGTTTGGTAGTCGGCTTCGTCGCTGGCTTCCGATTGACGGTTCAGGTAGGGGGGGATGGGAATCTGGCCGGCAGCATCGAGCAGGTCACCGAACCGGATGCCAAATGGGGGCGTCTCGGTGTCGGAAGTCAGCACCGTCCATGTAAATCGAACCTTGAACGCATTGTCGATGGGTTCGCAGCGTTCCGCTGTCAGCACGACGTCCAGGCCCGCTATCGACAGGGTTCTGCTCAGTGTTCCTTGTTTCCATTTTTTCAGGTTGCCGATCAGGCACATCCACTCACAGGTTTTTTCAGCCTGGAAATTTTGGGCATAGTCGACCGGATCCAGCGGTTCCAGACAAAAGAGTTCGATTCTGGCTCCGGTTTCCTTATGGAAAAACAAGCGGGCGTGTATGACCTTGGTGTTGTTGTATACCAACAAACCGCCGGGTTTCAACAAGTCGGGAAGTTCGGCAAACCGGGTATGGGACAGTGAGCCTGAACGGTAGAGCAACAACTTGGAACTGTCTCTCGGTTCAACGGGAAATTTGGCTATTCGGTCTTCCTCCAACGGGTAGTCATAGGGTTCCATATGGATGGACCGGATGGTTTCAAGCAATGACATGGATGCTGCGGTTAATGGAAGAGAGGTTGTAGACCGGATGGCACAACCTCTCCAAAAACGGTCATATGCTCTTCGAGCAGGAATGCCGTACGATGAGTCTGATGTATTAGAAACGATAACGGACGCTGAACGCTCCGCCCCAATCATTGTATCCTCCTCCTCCGAAAATGATACCCGGACGGGAATCAATGCCGAATTGGATAGGCAGGCTGGGCAGGGTATACTCGATGCCGATCTGGCCGACGATTCCGGCACCCAAACCATTGTTGTTCACGCGTAGACCAACGCCGGGACCTACGAACCAGGCAAAACCTTCGGCCAGTTCATCTTCCAGGGACCATGTCCAGTGATAGATCCCGGTCAGGGCAAATCCGCCGTAGCTACCAAATCCCAGGTCAACTTCCACCCGGTTGGCGTCGCTCAGATTCATCTGATAGGATACTTCAGCACCACTGTCGTAGCCGCCGTTGAATCGAAGACCAATGCCTTTTTCTTGAGCAAACGTCATAGCTGTCATGGCCAAGCCGACAACTGCACATGCAATCAATTTTTTCATAGGTTTTTCAGTTTTGTTTTGTGCAAAAGTACGGATTAATTCCAACTGTACAAGAATTTAACGTTTGCAAATGGATTTGTAGGGGCAATATTCGCACGTAGCCGTTTCTTTGCATTGTGTGAAAGGCAGGTCAGGATCAAACATCTCTTGGAGGAGTTTTTTGATCTGTTTCCAAAAATCGTTGTCAATCGGGGCGTAGTCGTGAAGGATTGTTTTTTCCTTATGAGAACCAATTTGGATGTCGCCTGCATATTCTTCCGAACCGGCTTTGTTGATATACAGCAGTTGAGGTTTGATCCGTCGGTTCGGTTGGTGGCGGTGGACGATTGCGCAATAAGTCAGAATTTGAAGAATGTAGCTGGCACGTTTGTTTCTGGGAAGAAACAGTTCTTCTACAGACTTGGCCGTAGTAGGTTCTCCCCCTGTTTTGTAATCCATCACGAACAGACAGTCGTCTTTTTCATGCATCCGGTCAATGGTGCCTCCAAGTCTGAGGTTGAACGGTCCACGAACGGTATCCACGGTTACCTGGGTTTCAACGCGGGTTTCCAGACCGGAGATATTGAAAGGGGCCTCCTTTTGATCCAGTTCCACCAGTTTTTGCAGGAAGTGGGTCAGCAATTTGAGCCGGATGAGCTGTTCCCCATTGAAGTCGGGTGTTTCCTCAGCATCGGCCGGCAAGCGGAAAAAATCGATGCCCATCACATACCTGGCCAGTTTTTCAATGGAACGGGCGCCTTTTATCCAGGGTTCCAGGTCATCGGAAGTGATAATCCCTTTGATGTTTCCGTGGAGCAGGTCCCGGTTTACGCTCTGCAGCGAACGGGCCTCTTCTATATCAGCGGGTTTGGTTCGTTTGCCTGACTTGCGCAACAAGGTGTCCGTATACAGGTATTCAGCGGCGTGGTGAAACAAGGTTCCCAGCATTGCCCCGTCAATCTCATCACTGAGCGTGTCCTGTTCCTTGATGCCCGCAATATAACGCAGGTAGAAGCGTAGGGGGCAGTCTATATATGTGTTGAGGGCGGTGGGTGCCAGCAGACGGTTTTCCCGGTTGGTGTCAAACCGGTTGAACATGACATCCAGAAGGCGTTCCGACTTGTTTACCTGCAATTCCCGGATGCCTGTCAATCCCATGTTGGTGCGCAACCGGTGTGCAGTTATCCGATGGGGCGACTCGACCAATAATTGCAGCATGAACCGGCTCATCTCACCGCGGTTCAACCCTTCGGATGAGGTGTTGTAGGCGAGTGTGATGTTTTCGGCACGCTGAAGAAGACGGAAGAAGTAGTATGCGTAGATGGAATCTTTATGATCCGAAGTGGTCAGACCAAATCCTTTGCGAAGATTGTAGGGAATGAATGAAACGTCGTTGGCCGTTTTGGGAAGCATGCCTTCGTTCACCGACAACACCAGCACGTTTTTGAAATCGAGGGTTCTTGTTTCAAGCATACCCATGATTTGCAACCCTCTGACCGGCTCACCCGAAAAGGGTATGCTTGTGACTGAAATGACTCGTTGCAGCAGGATGGTGAAAGTGGGCAGGCTCACTTCGACCAACTCCTCGGACAAAGTGTCTTTTAGTCTGGAAACCAGTGTGTAACATTGAAATACAGACTCTTGGAACAAGGGATCGTCCTCAACTGTGGCATCGTTGGAATTGTCAGACCCGACCGGTGTGATCGTAGGCGGTGTTTCAACTGTCCCTCGAAGGTCTGGATCTTTTTCAGCAATGGTTTCACCTCTTGACAGGAGAGTCAGCACGTTCATGAGGAGTCCTGCGAGTTCGACGCTGTCCGTCACGGGTGAGAAAAGTGCCCGAAGCAAGGCGTCTTGCTGCAAGCAATCCGCCGCAATCCTAAACAGTTTTTTTTCCATGATGGCTGCCCCAATAGCTGTTGCCTGTTGGCTGGCACGTTTGACCAGAGGATGCTGCAGAAGGGGAAGCACGTGTCTGTAATTGAATCGAACCACACCGTTCTTGTCTGTCATTTTTCCAGCAGCGTGGAGTTGGCAAATACGGGTGAGCAGATTGCTGACAGGGGCTTGTGAAAGAGGAAAGCCCATGGTCACGTTCAGTTCCTGCACCTTTTCGGGAATGCTGTGAAGGACGGGCATGAGCAATGACTCATTGCAGAGGACCACGGCTGTTTCTTCCGGTTTGAATTCTTGCCCCAGTGACACGATCCAGTCCGGCAGATAACGGGCTTGTGCGTTCTCGGAATTTGAAGCGACAAACCGAATGTGTTTGGGGTATTCTGAAAATGCGTTGAAATGGTTGTTTTCAAGTTGGTTGGGGAACAGTTCGAGGTTTTGTCGCATAAACCGTCCGGCCTCGTGGTCCCCCACTTTGAGGTAGCTGTTGTCGTAATCCCAGTAAAAAAGAGCCTTTCCGGAAAGCTGAAACTGTTTGAAGAGCAATTTTTCGCATTGGTTCAGCACGTTAAATCCTACGAAGGCATATCTTTCAAACGGAAAGCACTCCTCTTCGCGGTTGCGAAGGGCCTCTGTAACCTTTCTGTTGAGCATCCCTTCGTAGGCTAGTCCCCTCGATTCAAGTGTTTCCCTAAAAAGTGTATAGACCTGCATGAGGCAATTCCAGTTCTCAATGAAACGACGTTTCAGCTCTGTCTTTCGACTTGGATCGAAATGGTCGAAAAACCGGCGGATAACCTGAACCTGTTCTTCAGAGAGATGTTCCAGCGTGTCGGTGAATGCGGCTTGTTCCTTGATGTTGCGAAACAATTGGGTGGCATCGGCCAGATTTTTGTCAACATCGTCAAAATCACTCAACAGCAATTCTCCCCATAGGTAAAATTCGTCAAAACTTTCGTCCCGTTGGCTTACCTGCTGGTATGCTTGATGCAGGTGGGCGACCAACGTGAGATTGTCGGCAACCTTGAGCTTTGTCTGACTTCTGAACAAGTCGTTGACAGTAAGGAAGGAAGGTGTCCAAATGGGTTTCCCGGCCAGTTGGTAAAGGTGTTCTCCGAAAAACAACTTGGCTCTGTTGTTGGGGAAGATGACAGCTATATCCGACAGGCGGTTGCCAAATCGTTCGTACAGGTGTTGGGCTGTTAGCCGCAGAAATGATTCCATGCCGTGTCGTGTTCGTTGAGCTAAAGTACAAAAAACCCTGGCCTCTGCGCTCGATTCTGAAAAAAAAGCGTATTTTCGAATCGGATTCGTGACAAATTGACAACTAAAACCACACGTTCATACTGCAATGTCACCCCTATTTGCCAGAAAGCCACTTTCCTTGTTGTTGAAGGAGGCTGACGCCAATGAACATGGACTACGGCGTCATCTGACGGCATGGAACCTTGTTCTCCTGGGGGTGGGCTGTATCATCGGTGCCGGAATATTTGTGCTTACCGGTTCGGCGGCGGCCAATTATGCAGGTCCTTCCCTGGTCCTTTCGTTTTTGCTTTCAGCGTTGGGATGCGCATTTGCAGGCTTGTGCTATGCAGAGCTCGCATCGATGATACCCATTTCCGGCAGTGCCTATACATACGGTTATGCGACCATGGGCGAACTTGTGGCGTGGATCATTGGCTGGGATCTCATATTGGAATACTTGTTCGGGGCCGCTACGGTAGCCGTAGGCTGGAGCGGGTATGTGGTCAGTTTTCTGGAGGACTTTGACGTGCACCTGCCTCAATCGATAGCTGCCGCACCTTTTGGATACGATATCAATGGGTGGCACCTTACCGGTTCCATCATCAATTTCCCCGCCGTATTCATTGTAACCATCATCACGTCGATTTTGATCATGGGCATTAAGGAGTCGACCAGATTGAACGATATTATTGTGATTGTCAAGGTGGTAGTTATTCTGTTGTTTGTAGCTTTTGGGCTTTCTCACATCGATGTTGCCAATTGGGTGCCATTCGTGCCTGAAAACACCGGTTCGTGGGGCCATTACGGTTTTTCGGGCATTTTGGCCGGCGCCGGAGTCATTTTTTTTGCTTATATCGGATTTGATGCCGTTTCAACGACGGCTCAGGAGGCGGTCAATCCAAAGCGGGACCTTCCTATCGGTATATTGGTCTCCCTCGTTGTTTGCACCATTCTCTACATTGCCGTCAGTTTGACCATGACGGGCATTGTGCCTTACACCGAACTGAATGTGCCAGCTCCGGTTGCTGTGGCTGTGGACCGTTTCGGGGATGGCATGAATTGGCTGGCTCCCGTCATCAAGATAGGAGCCATTGCCGGGCTGACTTCTGTGGTACTTGTGTTGATTTTAGGGCAGAGTCGGGTGTTTTTCACCATGGCGGCCGATGGCTTGTTGTGGAAACAGCTTTCAAAAGTACACCCGCGACATAAGACCCCTTACGTCACGACGTTGGTGACTGGGTCGGTTTGTGCGATACTGGCCGGATTGTTTCCCATTGGGATTTTAGGTGAGATGGTGTCCATCGGAACCTTGTTGGCCTTTATCATTGTTTGTGTGGGCGTTATTTTGCTGCGTAGGCGTGAACCCGATGCCCCACGCACATTCAAGACGCCATGGGTGCCGTTCGTCCCCATCATGGGCATTGTCGTCTGTTTTGTGGAAATGGCGTCTCTTCCCATGGATACATGGATTCGCCTGGTTGTATGGATGATTATTGGACTACTGATATATTTCACGTACGGAAAAAAACACAGCAAAGTCCAGATCGGGTTGAAATCGTAGGATTGAGCTCTTTGGAGTTCAGAATCAGGCCAATGGAAGGGAAATGAAGAATTCTGTTCCCTTTCCCACTTCACTGGTGACCCAAATGTGTCCCTTCATTTTCTGAATGAACTCCTTGCACAAAATCAGTCCCAGCCCGGTACCAGATTCCTTGTTGGTTCCTTTTGTGCTGAAGTTTGAATCGATACGGAACAACTTGGACATGTCTTCCTCCCTAATGCCTACGCCTGTGTCCTTGACGGAAATTACGACCTCTCCATCTTTCCTTTCACCTGAAAGCGTGATTTTTCCGCCTTCGACCGTAAACTTGACAGCGTTGCTCAACAGATTGCGCATCACGGTATGAAGCATGTTTTCATCGGCGAGAACCATGAAGTCACGATCGCACTGGCACACAATTTCGATGTTTTTCCGGACAGCCTTTGGTAGGATGGTGGTTTTTGATTGGTCCACAATGGCTTCCAGAGAAACGGGTGAGAGTACCACATTGATGGAGTTGGTCTGTAACCTTGACCACTCCAGGAGATTGGTCAGCAGTTTGTACCCTTGCGTCGATGACTCCTTGATCAACATGGCGTATTCCTCCAGGTTCTCGTAATGCTTTTGCTGAATTTCTGTCAGAAGAATTTCACTGATGCCGATCAGGCCGGCAAAAGGATTTTTCAGGTCATGTGAAATGATGGAGAAGAACTTGTCTTTCGTCGCATTCAGCTCTTTAAGTTCCTCCACATAACGCGCGTTCAGGGCACTGATGCGTTCTTTTTCCCTCAATGACTCGATCAAGGTGTTCATGTGTTGGGAGAAATCACCGGAAAAGGAAACCTTTTGGTTCAGGTCGCCCTCGGAAATCTGCTGAATCTGCCAGGTCAGGTGGCGTAATTCGGCCTGCAACTGCTTGAATATGTCCGAAAAGCTGTTTTTGGCGGGTGGTTCCGTATCCAGTTTCCCGTTGGACAAATCGACGATGAACTGATAATTGTCGTTGTATTGGTTGGTGAACGTTTCCGTTTCTTGCACGAGAACATTCAAGGATTCGTTGTCCGATTTCGGTATGGAAAGAAAGTCAACATCGATGAGTTTTCCACTCTTGGCGGCCTGGATGACATAGGTCAGCCGTTCAACGATATAGCGGTTGTTGTTATTCATGGACCACGGGATTGATCGAGAATCGGCAGGTGCGGTCACCGGTGCACCAGCAGTCGATTTCCTGAACACGGTATTTGTTGCCGGTATATTCCTCAAAAATGCCTTCCAGGAACCCTTCGTCAAAGTCGCAAACCGTAAAATCGGTGATGGGCAATCCGGAACAGTCCAGGTCTTCGGAAATGGTGAGAACCAATGAAAGCCGGGAGGAATCCATTTTTTCCACACGCATGATTCCCAGTGCGTAATCGAGCAGTTTCTGATGAAGCTGGGCGATAAACTCATTGAGCGGGAGGTTTCTGTCCATCAACTCGTTGCAAAAAGCCTTACCAGAGATTTTCCCTGCCTCTGAGAACAGTTTACGGGCGGTTTCGTCTCCGAATTCTTCGGTAAGAATGCCCCGCATGCTATACTGCATGAGTCGGTACATCTCAACGCGTGTTGTCATTCCCAGATTGGGCCGTCCCAATGAAATATCGCCAAGCTGACTCCAGGCAAATTCGTTCATGATGGTATGCTTTTGATAGGGCACGAAAGTAGTTAATTGGTGTCATAACGGCAACTTTTTCCCAAAATATCGGAATGATAGAAGAAAGGGTATCGTATGGATACGGTTCAAACCGGCACGACGTTTCCTTCATCCACGTACCACAGATATCCTTCGATGGTCGGGTATCCCATTTGGGCCAGCAACTCCATGTATTCTTTTACCTGATGACGATGGGAGGTGGCCGGTTTGCCAAACTTGAAGTCAACAACCGTCATGCGGTGCCCGTCGAGCATGACACGGTCGGGGCGCTTCATGAGTGCGTGTCCCTCCCCATCCTGCGAAAGGATGGAACACTCATTGAAGAGCTTGTGCCGACCTGAAAACCAATCGGCTGCCTTTGGGTGGTGGAGTGCGTTTTCCAGATATTCCAAACAGGTATTCACCTGGCTTATGTCCAGCAATCCTTCGTACACCAGATCGTTTACTGCGGCCTCCACATCGCCGGTGGTGTGTATTGCCGAAAAGAGCCGGTGGTATAGTTTGCCCCTGTCAATGTATGCGTTGTGAAACCCATCGGTATCCCATCCGCGACTGAAAGCTTTTGAGCGTGTGGATTGGCGAAAATGGGTGGCGTGTTCACGGCTGTCAAAACCAACGGGAATGTCTGTTCCGGCCGGCATCAGGTTTTGGGAGTCGGCAGCGCGGGGAGCATCGGTGTCGAGTTGAAGTTCGCCAAACGAAAAGGTGGTGTCATCGATTTGAGAGTCGCTGTCGGTGACAACTGTTTTTAGAGTATCCAGCAAAAGGTCAGAAATGGTGCCTGGTAATTTCACGTCCGATTTGTCACCTCCTTTTGCCGTCGACATTTTCTTTTTTTCTTTTCCAAATCCAAGGAGGTTGCTTCTGGCCCTGGTGAACGCGACGTAGAGCAGGTTGATGCTGTCCAGGTACAATTGAAGCGTTTCTTGTTTGTAGTCACCCCTGAAAATGGTTTCAGGCAAACTGCTTCCGTATTTGACAGGTATCAGGCGTAGCTGATCGTAGGGCGGCCTGTCGGGCTCGCACCAAAGGAGGTTCGGTTTCTCCCCGGTAAGTTTCCAATCGCAAAACGGAATAAGCACGGTGTGGAATTCCAATCCCTTGGATTTGTGAATGGACAGGATGCGGATGCCCTTGACGCCTGTGCCCGATGGAACGCTTTCCCGCGACAGACTCTCGTCCCAATAGTCCAAAAAGGAGGGAATGTCGGGCGAGTGGTGTCCGAGGTAATCGCTCAGCTTGTCCATGAACGTATACAGATAACTGTCCTGACCTTCAATCTGATCCAGTTGAAACAAGCGATAAAGGTGTTCGACCAGCTCGTGGAGCGGGAGTTGCCTCAGGTTCTCGCCCTGATTGGTGAAGGCCTCAGGCAAAGATGGTTCAGATTGGTCTTCTGTCAGGGAAGCCAGGTCGGTGGTGGTTTTCAGGATCTCTCGCTGGTAGTCGAGTGACAGTTGCACGTTCAGGAGAGTGTTGTCGGGTTCGGCCAACAGCCGGAGGGCTGTGATGATAAGATGAAGGGCACTCGATGCGGAAAGCAGAAATGCCTGGTCTGAAATGATGTCGTAGGAAACGCCTTCACGTTCCAGGTCCGGATTCCGATGCCCGGAAAACCAGTTCGCTATGCGGGGAATGTATTTGTTGTTGCGTACCAGTATGGCCATTTGTTCTGCCCTCACGCCCTTCTTCTGCAGGTTTTCCACCCGTTCAAGCAAGCGGTTCAGTTGAGTTTCCTCATAGGTGTTGCCGTCGGTGTCCGACAGAAAACACAGTTCAACAAATCCCGACTCTGTTGTTCGGACGGTTTGTTGTTCGACAGTGTTGTATGCCAGGCGGATTTCATCAGACTGAATGTCCGCAGCAGACTCCAATGCAGCGGCAGCCACCTCGTTCAGACGTTTGAACAGCTTGTTGTTGAATTCGATGACAACCGGGTCGCTGCGCCAGTTTTGGTCGAGTGTTTTGACATCGACATCGGTGGTGCTCAGGCTTTCCTTCAATCCTCCCAGGATGCGCCAGTCCCCGTTGCGCCAACGGTAGATGGCCTGCTTTTCATCGCCTACCACCAGGCTGTTGTATCCATGAGCCAGGCTTTCCAGCAGAATTGGTTTGAATGTTTCCCATTGAAGTCTGGAGGTATCCTGAAATTCGTCGAAAAGGATGTGATGGATGTCCGCTCCGGTTTTTTCGAATACGAATGAGGTGTCCTGACCGGAAATGAAAGTGCTCAACAATGCGTTGGTGTCTGAAAGCAGAAATCGGTTGACGGTGCTGTTCAAAGCTTTGACCGTGGAATCGATGTCTGAGAGCAGGCCGACACTGCTCAGGTGACGGATGCATTGGCGGCAACTCAGGATATCCTCGGCATAGACCGCGCGTATGGCCTCAATTTCTCTCAGCAAAGGCAAAAAGTCCTGCTCCACCAATCCGATGATTTCAAGTTTTCTGCGGTGTGTCTTGGTGACCCAGCTTTCTGCGTTTTCCAGTGCGTCATTGACCCTTTTTCCGACCACATCGCTTTCGCATCGGCCATTCCTGAGTTTGATGAAGAATCCGGCCACTCCGCCCTTTCCATTCGAGAAATCGTCGATGGACAGGTTGTGGCGTTCAGTCAGGGTGAAGAATCGTTCGGCGGCGGTCTTGAGTGCCCCCTCCCGTTTCGCCTGGAGTGCCTGGAGTTCTTTCTTGAACCGTTGGATGAATAGCTTGTCCTTAAGCTGTTCCTGCAGTTCCTTTTCTTTTTCTTTGAAAAATTCCTTGAAAATATTCATACCAAACTCCTTCAGGACAGTATCGATGCGCAACACCTTTCCTTCTCTGTAGGTTTCTTCCATATAGTCGGTGATCCAGTCAAGCAGGATGGTGTCCTGGTTGCTTCGATCAAGTAGGCTGTCTACAGCTTCACTGAGTACGGAAGCGTTGTCAAGCTCGATGTTGAGGCTGGTGCCTACCCCCAGTTCCCTGGCCAGGTTTCTGAGGATGGATTGGAAATAGCTGTCTATGGTTTCCACCCGAAAGCGTCCATAGTCATGCAAAATTAGCTGAAGCGAGCGCCCGGCGTTGTCCTTGATGGTGGATATGTCCAGTCCGGTTTCTTTCACCAGTGTGGCAGCCATGCCTTGGGCCGGTTGTGCAGGATCCAGGCGGGAGAGCGACCACAAGGCATTCAGGATGCGCTCCTTCATTTCAGCGGTGGCCTTGTTGGTAAAGGTGACGGCCAGCGTGTTGCGGTATGCGTCCGGACGCTTGAGCAGCAACTTGACGAACTCCACCGTGAGGCGCCAGGTTTTTCCTGAACCGGCGGAAGCTTTGAAAACACTGAGCAGGGACATGGTTTGCGGGGGATTGTTGACAAATATCGGGATAAGATTTGGTTCCTCGATGGATAAAAACGGTATTTTTGCGACCGGAAAC
>CAYTIY010000032.1:0-23069 GCA_964438045.1 uncultured Bacteroidales bacterium
TGAAACTGATGATTTTCGAACTCTATAGTAAGCTCCTACGGTATTTGTGTTCTTTGCAATATAGCCTCTTTTAAGAATGGACAGCCATAATATAAAATCTTCATGCCCTTGATTCGAAAAATAAACTTTCCCAATTTTCTCAGTGTCGTATACAACAGTGGAGCAGGCCATTACATTACCTTTCAACAAACCTTTATAATTTACTTTTTCAGGTGCTTTTATTAGGCGATTATTGGTTTTTCCTTTTTCATTTATTTTTTCATAATTTGAAAATACTATCGCTACGTTAATGCTGTCAAATAAGCAGATTTGTTCTTCTAATTTGTTGGGGAGCCATACATCATCACTATCTAAAAAAGCTATAAACCTTCCTGAAGCATTTTCTATACCAATATTACGAGGTAAAGTTGGGGAGCCTGATCTTTCTATAGTCTTGAAATATTTCACTCTCCTATCTTTCTTTATTATATTTTTGACTACTTCATCTGAACCATCAGTGGAACAATCGTCTATAATCAACATCTCCCAATTAATAAATGTTTGATTCAAGACGGAATTAATAGTTTCTTCGATATAAGATATAGAATTATATAGAATATATTTGTTAATCAGATTTTTCTGGGAATAATCAAAATAAATCGGTTCTGCATGATTCATAATCATGAGGTCCCCGGTTCAATCCCGGGTCTCGCTACGAAAGAACATCGGCCCAACAGTCGGTGTTTTTTTGTTTTTTTCAAGCTCTATCAACCCGGATCAACTGCAAATGTTGAGGATTTTTGACTTTTTCGGAACAACATCCTGTTTCCGTTTCGCCGGGAGGGGTTCTTTTCCTTGCTCCGGTTCGGAAGACTAAAAATTTCGCCAGTACGGCTAAAATCTCAAAGCGTCCGAGCCTAAAGGCTCGTTCCTCGGAAGATGAGATTTTTAACGCCGTACTCAGCTTATTTTTTGACGTCTTCCTCCAAGTCGCCGGTAAAAAACACCCTCCCGACTCCACTGCAACGCTCATTGGGCGGGTGGCAGTGACTCCTGTTCGAAGGGAAAGCGGAGCACGGGACCATATTCCCGGACGAAAGGGGAGCGTTGATAGAGCTTAAAAAAAACAAATCCTCAACATTTGCAGTTGATCAGATAAATATGGTACTTTTATCGGTGACACAACGTTTTTCGACACGATAGGGTCAATAACAAATGAAGCGCACGCAAAAAACAGAGGATTTAGGCGTTGATTTTTGGTACCCATTGGACAATGCGGCCAAAATCTTTCCAGCCATCACCACCGATGAGGTGACTTCTGTTTTTCGAATTGCTGCCAGGTTGAAGCAACCCGTAAACATTGGTTGCCTGTTTAAAGCAGTTCGTGCTATTGAGCCAAGGTTTCCTTACTATAAGGTTCGATTGAAGAGAGGATTCTTTTGGTTCTATTTTGAGTCGGGCGAGTTTCTTACCCGGGTCAAGGTAGACAATAGACTGCCATGCCGACGATTCAAGAGAGGCGGTCACCTGTTTAGGGTGTTGGCAAAGGGAAATGTGTTGAGTGTGGAATTCTCTCATATGCTGGCCGATGGCAGTGGAGCATTCGAATATTTCACGACCTTGCTGGTTGAATATTTTGAACGTATGGGAGTGCAGACACCTCCCGATTTTGCACATGTTAGGATTGATGAGATCCCAAAACCGGAGGAATACGAGGATGCCTACAACCGTTATTTTCAAGAAGATATTCCGGCAGCAAGAAAGCGCGCGCGTGCGTTTCATCTGCCTTTCCCTTTGCGGAAGAAGCCGCGTTTGGATGTGCTGTATGCCATTTTATCTGCATCAACGTTGAAGTCAAAGGCCAATCAGAAGGAGGTAAGCATAACCGTTTATTTGACCGCTGTGTATTTGTGGGCCCTGCAGGAAATATACGAATCACTTCCGCGTGGCAGTAAGTATCGCAGGCAAAAAAAAATAGGCATAGAGGTACCCATCAACCTGCGAAACCTGTATCCATCGGCCACGTTGCGTAATTTTTCCTTGTTTGTCATGCCGGAAATAGACCTGAGGCTGGGTCATTATACTTTCGAGGAAATCCTCCACACTGTACACCACCAAATGCAATTGGAGACCGACAGGAAGTTGGTTAACAAGATACTGGCCATGAATGTGGGAAGTGAACGCAAACTGCTGGTAAGGAGTATACCATTATGTGTGAAAAGTATGGTGCTTAAGGCTTATTACTACGCCTTTGGTAGCAGTCAGTACAGTGGTGTGTTGACAAACCTCGGCAACAAACGGCTTCCGGATGCGTTGGCCCAACACATCGACTGTCTCTTGCTAACTCCTCCGCCTCCCAATAAACTGATCAAGGCCGGATGCGGCGTCATCAGCTTCAACGACACCCTGGTCATTGGCTTCTGCAACATCACCAAATCGAAAGAGCTGGAAAGACGATTTGTTCAGTTTCTGGTAAATGAGGGAGTGTCTGTACGAATTTCAAACAACATATAACGGTGAAATCACAATGAAAACATGCAATTACTGTGGTGTTGAACTGGATGTAGACATGAATTACTGTCCTTTGTGCGGGCATAAAAGCAACACGCCTGTGATTCAGGCAAGCCAGGTAAAGTCTACGCGAAGAGTGACGGAGCAGCCTGCGGCTGAGGTTTTTGATTTTGACGAACTGACGCAGGCACAAAAAAACAAACTGGTTTGGGAGATATCAACCATCGTTTTGGTTTCAGGGGTTGTGGTTTCTTTTGTCATCAACCTGTTTGTCAACGGTGCGATTACCTGGTCAAAGTATCCCATATCAGCCGGTTTGTTCCTGTTTACCCTGTTGTCGTTGTTTGTATTTACCTTGAAAAAACCCATACTATTGGTTTCAGGTTGTTTTGTCAGCACCTCTTTGCTGCTGTTGTCTATCGATTTGTTCAATCACTCTTTTTCGTGGGGGGTTGAATTGGGCATACCTATGGTGTTTTTTAGTTGTTTTGTGGGATACATACTTGCCGCATTGGTTAAAAGATCAAAGCAGAAAGGTATCAACATCATTGCTTATGCGTTGATGGCGGCTGGTATCCTGTGCTTTTTCCTTGAGGGCATCATCTCCAGGTATTCCCTGGATCGGTTTTCCTTTCGATGGAGCATCGTTGTTCTGATCTCAGTAGTACCTGTGTCTGGTATCCTTGCTTACATCCATTTCCGGTTGAAACGTGTTACCAACCTTCGGAAATTTTTTCATATCTGAAACAGACTAGATTTCAACACATCCAAAAAATACGTGCTTGCTGGAAACATTTTTATGAATCGATTGTTTTGAATTCGAGAACACGCAAAAGATTCATGTATGAAAAACCTGAGTACACCAAGACGTTTGGTGTGGTTGATTATATTGATACCACTGTTGCCTGCCTGCCTGCCTGCCTCCGGCTGTTGAGATTTTCGACGATGTGGAAAATGCGGTCTATCTGGAAAAACGGGATAACCTTGAAAATTTGGCAGCAATCCTTGATGTAGAGCACTAAAAAAAGGGTATCATTACGCTTTCCGTATTGATACCCTTTATGTCGTGTGTCAGGCACACTGTAATGATTCATCCAATTACTTGGACTTTGCTGTTTTTTTTGCAGAATCGGTTTTTTTGGTAGTTTCGCCTGACTTTTTGCAACAAGCGGCTTTATCCGCTTCCTTCACTTTGCAGCAAGCTGCTTTTTCTTTGCAGCAACCTGAAGTTTGAGACTGTGCCTGAGCATAGGTCAATGACGAGAGTGCGCCGAAAGCCAGTGCTGCGATAAGAACCTTTGTTTTCATACGATTTGGATTTTGTAGTATTGCTTTACTGTTCGATGCAAAGATATATCTTGATGTAAATAATTTCCAATGAAAAATGTTAATGATTCTCAAAAAACCGTAAGGACTGTAAGCTGTTCATCCTTGTTCCTCTGATTTTTGGATTGATGGAATGGCCGCAGGAGCAAATTACCAGTTCCTGACGTATCTTTGTACCACAATCAACCAACCGATGAAAGGTATTTCTTTTCCAGCCGAATGGCACCTGCAATCAGCCGTCCAATTGACCTGGCCGCACGAAGGGACAGACTGGTCTGATACAATGCACGAGGTTCTTCCTTGTTTTGTGCACATTGCCCGTGAAATCCTAAAGCGACAATCATTGATTGTTGTCTGTTCCGATGAAAAGGCTGTACTTCAAGCGCTTGAAGGTGCTAATCTCAAACTGCTCACAATCTACACGTTGCCATCTGATGACACATGGGCTAGGGATCACGGTGGATTGTCCGTCTTTTGTGAGGGTAAGCCAACCTTGCTCGACTTTACCTTCAACGGGTGGGGTGACAAATTTTCTGCACAAAAAGACAATCTGATAACGTCGCGTCTGTTCGAATCGGGGTGTTTCAGTTCCGATGTCCACTACCAGTGCGAGCAACCGTTTGTATTAGAGGGGGGCAGTCTGGAATCTGATGGTAAGGGTACTTTGCTGACCACGGCTCAATGTCTGTTGGCCCCTCATCGCAACCAACCTATGGATGAGGTCGAAATAGACACTCACCTTAAGCAGATCCTGGGTGTGTCGCGCATCCTGTGGCTACGGGAAGGCTATCTGGCCGGTGACGATACCGACGGTCACATCGATATGTTGGCCCGGTTCTGTAACGAAGAAACCATAGCCTATGTGGCACCTCCTACATGGGAAGATGAACACACCGCTGCATTGAATGCTATGGAACACGAATTAAAAAGCTTTACAACGTCAGATGGTAAACCCTACCGCCTGGTGCCACTTCCTATGGCCACCCCTGTGTACCATGAAGGGGAACGGCTGCCTGCCAGTTACGCGAACTTCTTAATCATAAACGGAGCTGTACTCTTGCCTGTTTACGGGTTGGAAACAGACCAAGCCGCCATCAGCCAGCTTCAATCCGTATTTCCCGATAGAGACATCGTACCCATCAACTGCCTGCCCCTCATCAAACAACATGGCTCTCTCCACTGCTTGACTATGCAGTTTCCGGCAGGTTTTGTAGTTTAAAGCACCAACTGCTCGCCTTTGTAGAAATCGAGGATTTTTACGGTAAACACATAGTTGTATTTTGCCTGCAACAAGTTGGACGTGGCTGAGACCAACTTCATTCTGGCTTCGTAGTATTCGTAGGCTGAAGCCTTTCCGCTGTTGAACTTTTCCTCGGCAAACTTGCTAGCAATTTCCGATTGCGTAACGGCTTCCTTGGAAGCAGCGTATTTTTCCAATGCATTTGTAGCGTTGAACCAAGCTTGTTGAATTTCCTTGTACAACGTTTTCTTGACGTTGTCTACCTCCAGTTCAGCATTCTTGATGGCAATCTCAGCCGAGCGTACGCTGTTGCGCGTATTGAATCGATTAAAGATGGGTATGCTTAAACTGAAACCCATAGAGGTGCGAGAGTTTTGGTCGAGCTGGTCTGCCAGACTGACATCCGAATCGTAATATCCGTTTCCGTAATTGGCTCCGAACGAAATGCTGGGATAATAACCGCCCTTGGCAACCTTAAGTTCTTTTTCACTACCCTTAAGTCTGAGCTCGGAGGCTTTGACTCCCGGTTTGTTTGCCTGAGCGTAGGCAAAGATTTCCTCTGCCGGTGTCACATTCAAGCGTAGTGCCTCCATGTCGATTGTTGGTACAACGACATCAAAATCGGTCCATTTTTGCAACTCAATGAGTTGGGACAGGTCGAGCAAGGAAAGCCTCAGTGTATTCTTGGTCTGGGTCGTATTCAGCTTATCGTTAGCCAGTTGGGCACGGATTTCCGATACCTGACCTTCGGGGATCTTTCCCAGATTGGCCATATTGATGTAACGATCCAGTTGAAGTTGTGTCAGTTTTTCCTGTTCCTGAGCTACTTGTACGATTTCCTTGTTGTACAAAACCTGGAGATAGGCAGAGGCAATCGATACTGACATGCTTTCACGGGCTTTCTTCAGGTCTTCGACGGACGCCATCAGGTTGTATTTCTGTACCTCGATGGTATTGCTTATCTGAAAACCATTGAAAAGAATTACGTTGGCCGAGATGGATCCTGAGTAGGATTGGGAGTTACCGAAATCGTAATACCCTTTGCTGTTCATGTATTGTCCAAAACTCAGGCTTTGCGAAGCATAAGCCGACACATCGGGAAGGCGCTGGCTTTTTGCCCTGTCCAGGCTGATGGACTGGTTCTCTCTGGAAAGATCAGCTATTTTAAGGCTGATGTTCTGCTTCAGCCCTTGTTCGATGCATTGTTGCAGTGTCCACGGTTGTTGGGCGGATACGCCGGCAGCCAGCGTGGCAACCGCAAAAAGTGTCAGTATCTTGGCTTTCATAGGTGCTGTATTATAGTGTTTGCGCATACAAAGATAACAATAAAAAAACAATTATTTCTTTTTACCCTTGGGATCGATGGCGGCGCCCTTTATTTTTTCGTTCAATGACAAACCGTCGGTTACTTCGATGTTGATGCCGTCTGACAGTCCGGTGGTGATTTTTCGGCGTACAAAGGTTTGCGGCTTCTCTGTTTTAAGAACCTGAACAAAAGCCGTATCCTTATCGAATTCAATCGTGCTTTCCGGAATGACCAGCACATCGGGTGCGTTGCTCAACACGATTTCAGCATTTGCACTGTAACCTGCCCGCACGAATACATTCTTGGGAATACGGGCGGCTGCCTTGATCTCAAACATGATAGCTCCGCTTTCTTCCACTCCTTTTGGGGAAATGTATTCCAAACGGGCGTCGAAGGTCTGGTTGTTGAGCGCGCCTATGGTCAGCCTAATGGGTATGCCTTCCTTGATCCGTCCCACTTCGGTTTCGTCTACTTTGCCCTTGAACAGCATGTCGCTCATGTCGGCAACGGTGGCTATGGTGGTACCATCGTTGAAGGTGTTCGACTGGGTTACTGAGTTGCCTACCTTGACCGGGATATCCAGAATCATACCGTCTATAGTTGACCGAATCAACGTGTTGCTCTGCTTATCACCCTGTTTGGTCATGCCGTTTTTGGTGATTTCCAGGTTGTTGATGGCTGTTTCGTATTCTTCTTTGGTTTGCTTGAGCGAAACGACAGCGGTTTCATATTCTTCTTTGGAAATGATTTTTTTGCCGTACAATTCTTCTTGTCGTGCAAAGGTATTTTTTTCCTGTTCAAGCTTGATGGTGGCCAATTTTACCCGTGATTCGGCTGCATTTAGGCTACTCATGTCTGGGATGACCTTGATTTTTGCAATGATTTCGTCTTTTTTTACCGATTCACCAGCTTCTTTACACACTTCAGAAATAATACCGGATAGCTGTGGTTTGATGAGAATTTCGTTTCTGGCCTCAATTTTTCCCGTCGCCACCGTTTTCTTTTCAATGGTGCCTCGTTGTACGGACACGATTTCGTACTGGGTAACGACCGGTTTGGATTTCTTCCACAAGAAAACAAAGGTGCTTCCTATAACTGCCACCAAGGC
Organism: uncultured Bacteroidales bacterium; assembly: GCA_964438045.1. Taxonomy (GTDB): domain Bacteria; phylum Bacteroidota; class Bacteroidia; order Bacteroidales; family UBA1402; genus UBA8389. The sequence goes on from CAYTIY010000032.1 coordinate 7,471, forward strand.
AACCAGAAAAATAATTCTGACAATCTTTTTCATGTTAGGGTAATTTACTCGTTATATTCTTTTTTTATTCTTCACTTAATGCTTCAATGGGTTTGATTTGCATGGCTCGCCAGGCAGGCAGCATTCCAGCCAACAAGCCCATCAGAATCAGGATGAAAGAAGCCGATAGGGCTACATCGAACCGGATGACAATTTGGCTGATAAAGATCTCCTTTTCAACACTGGAATGGTTGATGAAGAACTCTATCAGCGCCAGGATGCCGACACCCAAGCTCAAACCGATAAAACCGGCCATTGCGGTCAATATCAGGCTTTCATTCATGATTTGGGCAATGATGTTGCGCGGCTTTGCTCCCAGTGCACGCCGAATACCTATTTCCTTAGTCCGTTCCCTGACAGAGACCAGCATGATGTTGCTCACGCCGATGGCGCCGGCCAGCAACGTGCCGACACCAACAATCCAGATCAGGATGCGAATACCAAGAAACAAGTTGTTGAACATTTGGAATTGCTTGCTGATGTTGAAACTGTCCAATGCCCTGTCGTCATCGGGCGCAATGCTGTTTTGCGAACGGATGATGGTTTTTATTTCTTGTTCCATCAAGCCAACGTCGTAACCATCTTTGGCTGTTGCTGCCAGGAAATCGAACACGTCGCCCCGGTTGTAGGCTCGTTGCATGGTGGTGATGGGCAGTACCACCATGTCTTCACTGCGACCGCCAATTTGTATGCTGCTTAATCCCGTTCCCACACCGATCACCTTGTAATAGATGCCGTTGCAACGAATGATTTTTCCCAGCGGGTTTTCACCTTTGTCAAATAGTTTTTCGTATACGTTTTTTCCTATGAAGCAAACCTTTCGTACATCTTTGATGTCCACATCGTTGATGTAACGGCCATAAATGATGTTCTGTTCTTCAATGTTCACGTAATTGGGAAAACAACCTCTAACACTGAAAGAACCGGCTTTGTCGCCCCTAACCAGGTTGTTGGTCCCCCCTCCTCCAAAAATCATGGGGGATACGTGCTTGACACTGGGGACATTGCTTTGGATGACGTCGATGTCGCCGTTGCGCATGCTCCAACTGCGTCCTTTTTTGAATCCTTTGTAGGGTTTGGAGGTTTGGTTGGCAAAGAAGAAGCAGGAATTGGTGGCCAATCCCCTGATTTCCTTTTTCATGCCCATTTCCAATCCGTTTCCGGCTCCCAGGAGCAGGGTGAGCATCAGAATACCCCAAAAGACACCGAAGGCGGTAAAGAAGCTTCTGGTCTTGTTCCGTGTGATGGTGTGCCAGATTTCCTGCCATTTGTCTATATCGAACATGGTTGTGTGTTTTTTATATGAATCATTCAGCACGCATGGCTTCAACGGGTTTGATGCGAACGGCCTTTCGTGCCGGCAGGTAACCGGCCATGAGACCGGCGACAATGAGAAGCACCGTGGCGCCGATTACCACCTTCAGATCAACGGTCGGGTTCAGGAACAACTGGATGGTTTCCTCATCGATATCGGCTTTTTTGCTCATGGCCATATCCAATATGGAAAGCAGACCGATGCCCAATAGCATGCCGATGTAGCCAAACAAGCCGGTGATGACCACCGATTCCAACAAAATGGCGTTCAGGATAGTGCCCGGGGTGGCGCCAAGCGATTTACGAATGCCAAATTCCTTGGTGCGTTCCTTTACGGTGATGACCATGATGTTGCTTACACCGACCAATCCTGCAATCAAGGTGCAAATACCAATGAACAAGATAAACATGTCGATGGATGAGAAAATCTTCATGGTTTGTTCGTATTCAGCGGCCTGGTTCCACATGCCAATCGAATTCAAGTCATCTGGGTGGACAATGAGCTGCCTGCCCAACATCTCCCTGACCTGCTCGCCAAAAGCTTCAATTTGTGTTTCGGTCTTCAGTCCGTTGATGGTAAAACTGATGCGGTCGTTGATAATGCCGGTTTGGAACAATTGTTGCGCAGTTTGGAGGGGGATGTAACAAGATCCTCCTTCGCCCATAGACGTTTTGGTGTCGATCCCGATAACCTGAAACGACATTTCACCGAGCAGGATCCACTTGCCAATCGGGTCTTCTTTTTTGAACAGCACATCGGCCACCTTTTTTGACAGGACCACCACTTTTCGATTCAGTTTCAGGTCCATTCCATTGATAAACCGGCCGTTTCCCGGTTTGAACTTTAGACCATTGATGGTTTCGTAAGCCGGCTCCACACCGGTAATTTCGAAGTTGCCGCTTTCCTGTTTGTAGTTTACGGAAGAAGATCGGTAGACTTCGCCTGTGATGACGCCGATCTCCTTGAAGCGTTTCTTCAGCAGGTCTTTTTCGTTGTTGGTCAAGATGATGCGTCGGTAGGCCTTGTATCCTTGATAGGGCATGGTGGTGCGGCCGGACCAAATCATCATGGAGTTCACCGATCGGTCGCCGAAGTTGGACATGATGCCATTCTTCAGACCATTGCCCGATCCAAGCAGGATGATGAGCATGAAGATACCCCAGGCCACGGCAAAACCCGTGAGGAAGCTGCGCAATTTGTTCTCGCGCATCGTGATGAGTATCTCAGTCAGAGTGTCAAATTCCAGGAACCTCATGGTAAACCGATTAAAGAATGAGTGCTGATTGATCGACCAAGGTGTCCGACTCGATGATACCATCCTTCAAACGGATTATCCGTTTGCTTTTTTCTGCAACCGACAGTTCATGGGTCACGATGAGCAGTGTGATTCCGGAAGCGTTCACTTCCGACAAAACCTGCATGACCTCTTCGGTTGTGACACTGTCCAGGGCTCCGGTAGGCTCATCGGCAAGTATGATCTTGGGTTGGGCAATCAATGCCCTGGCTATGGCGATGCGTTGTTTCTGTCCCCCCGATAATTCATTGGGGTAGTGGTGCCACCAATCCTTCAAACCCATCTTGTCCAGATATTCCATCGCGACAAGCTGGCGTTTCTTTCGGGAAACGCCCTTGTAGTACAGTGGCAATGATACGTTTTCCAGGGCGTTTTTGAAGGAAATCAAATTGAACGATTGAAAAACAAACCCGACCAATTGGTTCCTGAGCTCAGCAGCACGAGTTTCCGACAGGTTCTTGATCAGTTTGTTGTCCAGGTAGTAATTTCCGGAATCGTAGTCATCAAGGATGCCCAGGATGTTTAACATGGTTGATTTTCCCGAACCGGATGCCCCCATGATGGAAACGAACTCTCCCTGTTCGATGTGCATGTTCAGTCCTTTCAATACATGCAACGGTTGCACACCCGGATAGGTTTTGTGGATGTTTTCAAATCGGATCATGCTGATTATATGCTAGATGGTTGTTGTTTAATTGCGGAAGTGTAGTTCCGGTATTTTTCGATCAATTCTTCGGGAGAGATTCGCAGCAGGCGCATGGCTTTAAAAAACTGAGGGACCATGGTTTCAAAAAAATCTTCGCGGCGTAGTTCAAGAATACGCTCCATTGCGTTCTCTTCAACAAAATAACCAATGCCGCGTTTATTATATACAATTCCCTTTTGCTGAATGAAGTCGTAGGCACGTAAAACAGTATTTGGATTGACCTGTACCAGTGTCCCCATTTCGCGGACTGATGGGATTTTTTCACCGGGTGGCCATTTTTCAGTGAGGATGTGTTCGCAAAGCAGATCCACCAATTGCAGGTAGATGCTTTTGTGATTGTCGAATTGCATGTATGAGGTTGGATTTGAGTGGGTCTGAGTGGGCTTATTCAGGATGTGACCTGTCTGGCTGCATGTTTTAGTGTATTACTAAACTAAGACACTGCAAATTACCGACCTTTTTTTGAATTATGCAACAGTGAAGCCTTTTTTTTCAAAAAGAAGTCCATTCTTTTTTTTTGACGTGAAAATGTCACAATAACACGGAGAAATATGTAGCTTTGCACTCTTAATGTGTCATGTAATCACGTAAGATATTTATTACAATCAATTCCAACAATGTCAGCTACCAAACCGATAAAAAATGCCCTTGTTTCTGTGTATCACAAGGACGGGCTGGACGAGATTCTCATTAAACTTCACGAACAAGGTGTGTCGTTTCTTTCAACAGGAGGAACGCAACAATTTATCGAAGGCCTGGGGCTTCCCTGTTCGGCCGTGGAAGATTTGACGGGCTATCCTTCAATTTTAGGCGGCCGTGTCAAGACCCTTCACCCCAAAGTGTTCGGTGGCATCCTGGCACGACGGGCATTGTCGGGCGACATGCACCAATGCGACGAGTACGACATTCCGGAAATTGACCTGGTCATTGTCGACCTGTATCCATTTGAAGATACGGTGGCATCGGGTGCGGCAGCTGAAGACGTCATTGAAAAAATTGATATTGGTGGTATCTCCCTTATCAGAGCCGCTGCCAAGAATTTCCAGGATGTGGTGATCGTAGCTTCCAAAACACAATACGCTCCCCTTTTAAATATCCTGAACGAACAGGGAGCCAAAACCACGTTTGAAGATCGTCGTTGGTTTGCCAAAGAAGCGTTTGCTGTTTCCTCTCATTATGATTCAGCCATTTTTAACTGGTTCGACAACGGCGACGGATCCGCTTTCCGCTGTACGGGCGACAACACAAAGCGGTTGCGCTACGGGGAGAATCCTCATCAACAAGGCAGTTTTTATGGCGACTTCGACGAGATGTTCGAGCAATTGCAGGGAAAGGAAATTTCATACAACAACCTGTTGGACATCGATGCGGCCATTTCGCTTATCGGTGATTTTCAGGAAACGACATTTGCCATTCTCAAGCACAATAACGCCTGCGGAGTAGCATCGCGTCCCACATTGGTCGAAGCTTGGAAAGATGCTTTGGCCGGTGACCCGGTATCCGCTTATGGAGGCGTGTTGGTCACCAATACAGTGGTTGACCAGGCTACCGCCGCAGAAATCAATGCCATTTTCTTTGAGGTTATCATCGCACCCGACTACGACGTTGAAGCCCTGAAGATACTGACATCGAAAAAGAACCGCATCATCCTCATTCAGAAAAAAACGTCGACAGCCGCCAAGCAGTTTCGTTCCTTGCTGAACGGTGTATTGGTTCAGGACAGGGACCTCAAGACAGAGACACCCGCTGATTTGAAGCCTGTCACTCAGGTTGAACCAACTGCTTCACAGGTTGAGGATATGCTTTTTGCGAACAAGTTGGTTAAACACAGCAAGTCAAACGCCATTGTTCTGGCCAGGAACAAACAACTTTGCGCCAGTGGTGTCGGACAAACGTCAAGGGTGGATGCTCTAAAGCAGGCCGTTGATAAAGCCCATACGTTCGGCCTTGACTTACAAGGTGCCGTCATGGCTTCCGATGCTTTCTTCCCTTTCCCGGACTGTGTGGAAATTGCAGACAACGCCGGCATCAAGGCGGTTATTCATCCGGGTGGGTCAATCAATGACCAGAAATCCATAGATTATTGCAATGACCATGGAGTGGCCATGGTACTGACAGGATTCAGACATTTTAAACACTAACTGCGATATGAGTCTTTTTTCCTTTACTCAAGAGGTCGCTATGGACCTGGGAACGGCAAACACTATCATTACCCTTAATGGTAAGATTGTAGTAGACGAACCCAGCATCGTGGCATTGGACCGTAGGACAGACAAGTTGCTTGCCGTAGGTGAGAAAGCCCGGCAAATGCACGGAAAAACGCCCGAAAACATCAAGACCGTGCGTCCATTGCGCGATGGTGTCATTGCCGATTTTTACGCCGCCGAGCAAATGATGCGGGGGTTGATCAAGATGGCGACGTCCAAGAAACGGTTATTTTCTCCCAATTTACGTATGGTCATCAGTGTGCCTTCCGGATCTACTGAAGTGGAACTTCGTGCTGTACGCGACTCTGCCGAACATGCTGGCGGACGCGACGTGTACATGCTATACGAGCCAATGGCTGCAGCACTGGGTATCGGAATTGATGTGGAGGCACCGGAAGGAAACATGATAGTCGATATCGGTGGTGGAACGACTGAGATTGCCATCATTTCACTGGGAGGCATTGTAGCCAACAAGTCGATCCGAATTGCCGGTGATGACTTTACGGCCGATATCCAGGAATATATGCGTCGTCAGCACAACCTCAGGGTGGGTGAGCGTACCGCTGAACAGATCAAAATCAATGTGGGTTCAGCTTTGACGGAGCTGGAGAATCCACCGGAAGATTACGTGGTACATGGCCCCAACCAAATGACAGCTTTGCCCATGGAAGTTCCCGTTTCATATCAGGAAATCGCGCATTGCCTGGAGAAATCGATTTCCAAGGTTGAAATGGCAGTGTTGAGCGCCCTTGAACAAACGCCTCCTGAGCTGTACTCGGATATTGTACGCCGTGGTGTATACCTGGCCGGTGGCGGTGCGTTGCTGAGAGGTTTGGCTAAACGATTGAGTGACAAAATCAATATCCGTTTTAACGTAGCCGAGGATCCGTTGCACGCTGTAGCTCATGGCACTGGCATAGCGCTCAAGAATGTTGACAAGTTCAATTTCCTGATTCGCTGACGTCACAGTCGTGTTTTCCTAACAGGCCAAATACAAGGCTATGCAGAATATCTTGCGTTTTTTTTCGAAAATCGGGTCTTTTCTGCTGTTTGCCCTTCTTGAAGGGGTGGCCTTGTATTTGCTGTTCTCATCGAACAATTTCCAACAAAGTGTATTCTTCACATCGGCCAATAATCTGAGTGGAGCCGTTTATGCATTGGAAGAATCCGTCAGTGGTTTTTTTTACCTCAAGGGCGAGAATGAGTCGTTGATGAATGAAAACAACAGGCTCCAGAAGGAAATTCTATTTTTAAAGAACGAACTGAACCGCGTAACGGATACTGCGGGCATCGCTCTCGTTCGACAGAAACAACCGGATGAATTTGATCTGATTCCGGCCAAGGTGATCCACAACAGTGTGACTCGCCAACGGAACTTCATTACGCTGAAAGGTGGCCGACTCGATGGCATCGCACCTGAAATGGGCGTAGCCAATGCGGATGGTATCGTTGGCGTAGTGAGCAACGTTTCCGATCATTATTCAGTAGTGATACCCGTACTATGTCCTCCCAACAGGTTTAGTTGTAAGTTGAAAAACACCAACACAAGTGGTTCTCTGGTTTGGAACGGGGAAGACAGACGGTTTGCCATGATGGAGGAGGTTCCACCATATGTATCTGTTTCAAAAGGTGATACCGTTGTGACCAGTGGTTTTTCCGCCATTTTCCCTGAGGGCATCATGGTTGGTGTGGTCGAAGAGTACGATGTGAGTGAAGATGCCAACTACCTGACTCTTAAGATTAGGTTGGCTGTGCATTTCGATGCCTTGTCAAACGTGAGGGTCATTCGCTTTAACCATAGACAGGAATACAATCAGCTAAAGGAGGAGGCCGAGGAATGAAACAAATACTGCAACATTTTTTTTGGTTTGTCGGTTTGCTGTTATTCCAGTTGTTGATTCTTGACAACATGCATTTTATGGGTGTATACCTGCCCATGCTGTATGTATATGCATTGTTGCGGCTGCCTTCAACCTTGTCTTCCTATGCGGTATTGTTGATTGGATTTACTACAGGCATGGTTATGGATATATTTTCCAATACACCGGGCATGCATACGGCTGCGACAACATTAATTGCCGGAATACGGTATCCTCTTATTCGACTTTTTATCTTAAAGGAGGATTTGAGTAACCGCTCCATCAGTCTTTCCTGGATGGGAAGGTCTTTTTTTTGGCGCTATGTGGTGGTGTTGGTGCTCATTCATCATATAACATTATTTTTGTTGGAAGCGATGAGTTTCATGAACGGGATCACCCTTTTGACCAAGATTCCCGTATGCAGTTTGCTTACCATTCTGTTTATCATGGCCTTTGAACTGATCAGTCCAAAAGAGCATGCAAGATAGTCTTGACACACTACGCAGAAGAAACACCATCCTGTTGATCATCTTGGGCGTTTTTATTGTCTTTGTGTTGCGTCTGGCCAGTCTACAACTGTTTAGTGACAAGTACAAGGACTTCGCTGACAGCAACGCTTTTTACAAAAAAACCATATATCCGGCAAGAGGACTGATTTATGATAGAAACGGCGAGTTGATCGTTTTTAATAAACCCTCATACGATGTTTTGATTACCGTTCGTGAGGTAGAACCCTTCGATACGCTCGATTTCTGCAGGACGGTGAGCATTTCAAAAGAAGATTTTGTCAGGTTGTTGGAGAATGTAAAGAATCGTCGGTTGAATCCCGGTTATTCTTCCTATACTCCCCAGGTTTTCATCTCTCAATTATCGGCTGAGAGTTATGGTATGCTCCAGGAAAAAATGTTTCGTTTTAAAGGGTTTTCCGTACGTAGCCGAACGTTGAGGTCGTATATGAAACCTGTGGCTGCCCATGCATTGGGGTATGTGGCGGAGGTTAATTACAAGGATCTGGAGGAGGATGAATACTATGTGCCCGGAGACTACAGCGGCAGGTCTGGCGTTGAAAAAAACTATGAGACACAACTGCGTGGCCGTAAAGGCATCCAGATATTGTTACGCGATGCACACGGACGTATCAAAGGTCGTTACGAACAAGGTAAAAAAGATACGAAAGCACTTCCGGGAAAAGACCTGACCTTGGCGCTCGACCTGGAATTGCAGGAGTATGCTGAGCGTTTGATGGTGAACAAACGAGGTGCCATAGTGGCCCTTGAGCCCGCAACCGGTGAGATTCTGACCTATGTGTCTGCTCCAACGTACGATCCGGGATTGTTGGTCGGACGCAGCAGGGCCTCAAATTACAAGATGTTGCAGTCTTCTCCCCAAAAGATTTTCTTGAATCGTCCCATTCAATCCAACTATCCACCCGGATCGACAGTAAAACCGGCGCAAGGACTGATTTTCTTACAGGAGGGCATAATGACCCCCTATACAGCCGTAGGATGCGCTATGGGTTATTATTATGCGCCCCGTCACAAGGTGGGTTGCCACGCTCATGCATCGCCTCTCTCCTTGACGGGAGCTGTTGCCAACTCCTGCAATGCCTATTTCTGTTATGGATACAGGGCAATGATGGATCATCCGAAGTATGGCAAGGTGCAACAGGCTATGGATGTTTGGAAGAATTATATGGTGTCGTTGGGATTTGGATATAAATTGGGTGTGGATTTGCCCTATGAGAAACGAGGCCTTATTCCTAACAGTCAATATTATGACAAATGGTACGGAAAACGTGGTTGGAGGGGTGCGACCATCATCTCCAACGCAATTGGACAAGGAGAAGTGTTGGCTACACCCATGCAATTGGCCAACTTCTGTGCGACAATTGCAAACAGGGGTTGGTACATTACGCCACATCTGGTTAAGTCAATCAAGGGCGCGAAATTGGACACCATGTATACCAAAAAGCGGATGGGCGGTATCGATGCTTCGTATTATCCGTTTATCATTGAGGGGATGAAAGATGCTGCGACACGTGGTACGGCAGCCAGCGTGGCCATACCTGGAATTGAGATTTGCGGTAAGACAGGTACTGCACAAAATCCTCCTTTTCCCGATCATTCCATATTTATTTGCTTCGCACCCAAAGAAAACCCCAGAATAGCCATGTTGGTATTTATTGAGAACGGTGGGTATGGTGCGACTTGGGCGGTGCCTATGGCGAGTTTGTTGATAGAAAAGTACCTGAACGGTACCATTGCCGAGAACCGTGTATGGATGGAAGAACGTATGTTTAACGCTAACCTGATGCAATTTGTACCCAACTGAGAAAAACCGGATCTGGAAATCACTTGACTGGCCTGTGTTGTTGGTTTATGTGGTACTGTGCGTGATTGGTTGCCTTAGTATTTATGGCGCCAGTTATGAGTTTGGACAAACGAGTCTATTTGACATGGCTCAACGCTCCGGCAAACAGTTCATGTGGATGTTGCTGGCCTTTTTTATTGGAATAACGATTCTGCTGACCGATTCAAATAAGTTTTTCTCGTGGTCGTTCTTCCTGTATATTTCCCTAATGGTTCTAATGTTTGCCACCATATTCCTGGCCCACGACATCAAAGGATCCAGGTCATGGCTGGTGCTTGGGCCCGTCAATATGCAGCCTGCCGAGTTTGCGAAAGTAGCCACGGCTTTGGCCATTTCCAGGGTGATGGGATCCTATACGTTCAATATAAAGCGTCCGAATGACATTTACCTGGTCGCTTTGGTTTTATTTGTCCCTTTTGCGTTGACATTGTTGCAACGAGAAACGGGTTCTGCGCTGGTTTTCCTTTCTCTGATGCTCATGATGTACAGAGAGGGTATGCCTGGAGTCATTTTGTTTCTGATCGTTTGCATGATCAGCTTCTTCATTATTGGTATTCGATTTGGCGACACGCTGATTTTAACCCATACTTCATTAGGTCAATTTTCTGTTTTGTTGTTGGTGTTGACGTTGGTGTGCGTCATGTTGTTGAATTATCGAAATGATGTGCGGGCATTCAGGTATGTATTGTTTGGAAATCTTTCTGTGATCCTCATCGGCTTGTTGATCAACTTGGTTGGCGTGCAGTTCAATTTATGTTGGCTGCAATTGTCCCTTTTGTTGCTGAGTTGCGTATACCTGGTTATCCAGTCATTAGTTCGCCGTACGTCGACATATCTGCTCATCGGACTGTTCATTGTGGGTTCTGCCGCTTTCTTATATGCCACCGATTATGTGTTCGACAACATTCTTGAGCCCCATCAGCAAATGCGCATCAAGGTCTTACTGGGTACTGAACAGGATCTTGGAGGAGCGGGATACAACGTCAACCAGTCGAAGATTGCCATAGGTTCCGGTGGATTCTTTGGAAAGGGATTTCTCAACGGAACACAAACCAAACTCAAATATGTTCCAGAGCAAGATACCGACTTTATTTTTTGTACAGTGGGAGAGGAACAGGGTTTTTTTGGTTCCGTCATCGTATTGGGATTGTACCTGTTTCTGCTGATTCGCCTACTCCAGATGGCTGAGCGGCAACGGTCGCCGTTTTCACGCATTTACGGCTATTGCGTGGTAAGCATCCTCTTCTTTCATTATCTTGTAAACGTGGGTATGGTTCTGGGTTTGGTTCCTGTAATCGGCATACCTTTGCCCTTTTTAAGTTACGGCGGTTCTTCCCTTTGGGCATTCACCATCCTCCTGTTTATATTCGTCCGCCTGGATGCCGACCGTTCTATGCACGGATGACAAACAGGTCAATCGGAATAAATACGCAGGCCTATATCAGAAATGCCTGTCAATAAACTATCCCTAAGGCCCTGCATCAGTTCCATTCGGAACCAGTGCACGCTGTCATTTGGTAAAAATTCAAGATCGGGCAGGTTGTAGGTAATGGTGTAAAGCGATCCCCATCCTTTTCCAAGCCACATTCCATCGGGATTGGCCAACCGCCAGTTGATTGAGTCCGATTGAGTACTTTCTGTCGTGAACGTCTTGATATAGATCCACAGGTTTTGATAGGGAAAAGCATTGGTGTTTCTCACTGTCAACTGCCGGTGAACGTGCTGCGGTGTATTCGATGGCAGGGTGTCAGAGAATACGATTCTCTTGTTCATATCCCAGCCTTTGGCCGAAACCACAAACGATTGATGGTAAATACTACCTTCCTGACAACCCGTATACAGCCAGAGACTCACTGCTGATCCAAAAAGAATCAATCCCAGATTGCGCCACTGTCTCGAGGTCTTCATTCCCGGTTGTTGTTTTCTCCTGAGGCATTGCCAGGGTTGCGTTGTGGTTTCTCAAATCGATGAGGCCTTTGAGGTGCTTGTTCCTGCTTATTAGCTTGTTTTCCTTGTTGGGCGTTTCCGCCTTGTTTATTGCCCGTTTTTTGCTGTCCGTGTTGCTTGTTTCCCGGCAGGTTGTTGCCTTTGCCTTGTTGTCCACCCGGAGAAACGGTTGCCTGTTGGCCGCTAGCTTGTGTCGTACGCTGTTTGTCCCGGTTTTTCTTGCTCTTTTTGTTTTTATCGAAGCGGTCGAGGCCATCTTCTGTCAAAATATCGCCAAACTCGTGTTTTTCCTTGACCTCCACTTGCTCGGAAAGGTTGTCAACCTTGATGCCTTTCCGATTGAGTTGAATGATCTGCTTGACGCGTTCAACCGGCAACGAAACCTCATTGGCAAGAAAATCTTTGCTGGTTGAGTACGTCATGGTTCGCTTCAGTATGTCGGTTTTGAACAAGTAATAGCTGTTGTCAATAGTTTCCAATACAATATCCCTGGAGGGGAAATCCCTGGAAGATTCGACATAGGTGTCTATCTCATAGTTTAGGCAGCATTTCAATTTGGCGCATTGGCCGGCCAGTTTTTGGGGATTCATGGACAAATCCTGGTAGCGAGCTGAATTGGTAGACACAGACACAAAATTGGTCATCCAGGAAGAACAGCACAATTCACGACCGCAAGGACCCACACCGCCTATGCGTCCTGCTTCCTGACGGGCTCCGATTTGTTTCATCTCGATGCGTATCTTGAACGTCTCCGCCAATACCTTGATGAGTTGCCGAAAATCCACCCTGTCATCGGCTATGTAATAAAATATGGCCTTATTGCCATCTCCCTGGTATTCCACATCTCCGATTTTCATGTTGAGTTTCAGCTCCTCGGCGATTTTTCTGGATCTCAGCATCGTATCGTGTTCAAGACTTTTGGCCTCGTTGTATTTTTCCATATCAACAGGTCTAGCCTTGCGGTAAACCCTTCGTACTTCCTGATGGTCAAAACGGTAATTGTTTTTTTTCATCTGTTTGAGTACAAGGGCACCCGTGAGAGTGACCTCACCGATGTCGTGACCAGGATTGGACTCAACGGCCACAATGTCACCTTTTTCCAAGGGAACCTTGTTGCTGTTCAGAAAATAACCCTTTCGGGTGTTCTTGAACTGCACCTCTATCCAATCCGTAAGTCGTTGTGCTTCCGGTAGGTCGTACAACCAATCGAAGGTGTTGAGTTTTTTTAGTTTATGGGCGCAGCAGCCTTTTTTATCGGGGCAGCAGGGAGGTGTATCGTTTGTTTGGTTCATAAGGTATTCAATCAAAGCTGACTAACAGGCAAAAGTAGCAATTTTTTTCAATGTTTGGTTAATATGTCATCGTTTGAACAACAGGATGCTTTGCAGAGCAAGGTCAAAAAAGACGAGCCTTGCGTTTACGTTGTTTTCGATGTGTCGTTCAGCCAATTCAAGTTCTTCCATGAACGAAAGTACACTTGTATGGTTGATGAAAGGATAGAACTTGGATGAAAAGGTCTTTTCTGCCCGGTTGAGGTAATTCAGTTCAGCCTGTTGCAGATTCAGGATAAAGTTTTCGCGTAACAAACGCTGTGCATATGACAGATAATTCTTTTCACGTTCCCTACCCACTTTGGCCATTTCGTCAGCCCACATTTTCAAATCTTTCAGGCTTCGTTGTTTTTCCACCCGTTTGTCGGACGTGAAATTGGCTATGGTGTAGGCTCCCCGCATGCAACGAATGAACTGGTCGAGATACCAGGCATTGTCCTCACTTGTCAGGCAATAATCCATGGCTTTCAGGATGCTACCGCCTGACATGCGGCAGGCTTCATCGACTATTTCGTTGTCGAGAGATATTCTGGACCTGATAGCGGAGGCCAGTGATTGGGTATCGATACCCTTTACACGAATAAGTTGGGTCCGTGACCGGATGGTGGCCAGCAAAAGGTCACTGTTCTCGGTCACCATCAGGAATATGGTATTGGCTGGAGGTTCCTCGAGCAATTTCAGCAATTTGTTGCTGCAGGTCTCGTTCATTTTCTCCGGAAGCCAGATGATCATCACCTTGTGGGTTGATTCATAGGCTTTGTAATTCAGTTTGCGGATGATTTCGTCGCTTTCTTCGGCGTAAATCATGCCTTGGGCATTTTCAGCCTTGATATGTGACATCCATTGCTGATAACTGAAATAACCTTTTTCCTGCACAATGTTACGCCATTGAGGCAGGAAATCATCGCATACCCACTTTTTGTTGCTATTGGGTTTGAATATGGGAAAAACAAAGTGTGTATCCGGGTGAGCCAGTTTGTCAAATTGCTTGCAGGAGGAGCACACTCCGCAGGCGTCGTTTTCGCCCCGGTTGGTGCAAGCAACATAACGTGCATAGGCCAGGGCAAGTTGCAGGGTCCCTGTTCCCGAGTCTCCGCTGATCAGTTGGGCGTGTGGTAGTTGTGCGTCTTTCACCGACTGAATGAATCGGTTTTTGAGTGCCTCTTGTCCAATTATATCCTTGAAATACATGACCTACTGTTTTTTTGTGGACAAGTGATTTGATAGGGCATTCAGGGTCCGATTCCTTACTTGCCTGAAGCTATCCGCATACTCGGGCTTCAACGTATTGACAGGTGGTGAGATCACCTTAAGCGGGTCAATGGGTTTTCCTTTTTTGTAAATCCGGAAATCCAGGTGTGGACCGGTAGACAATCCGGTTGAACCCACATAACCGATGCGCTGACCTTGTTGGACGCGGGCCCCACGACGAATACCCCTGGCCATACGTGACAAATGCATGTATGTGCTGCTGTAGGTGGCGTTGTGTTTTATCTTTACGTAATTACCGCCACCACGTTGGTATCCGGCCGCCACCACCACACCATTGCCGATGCTGACAACAGGAGTGCCTCTGGGTGCAGCGTAGTCCACTCCATGATGCGGTCGTCTGATTCGAAGGACCGGATGCCTGCGGCTGTTGGAAAAACGTGAACTGATACGTGAGAATCGGAGTGGAGCCTTGAGGAAGGATTTCCTCAGGTTACGGCCGTTTTCATCGTAGTATTCCAGTACACTGTCTTGTTCGAAAGGAATGGCATAATAGGTGTTGTCATTGTGCCCGAAAACGGCTCCGTGAATCCGCCCAATATCGATTGATACAGAATCGTCGACTACCAGTTCGTCATATATGACCTTGTAATGATCCCCTTTACGGATGGAGAAAAAATCTATTTGCCAGGCGTAAATGGTCGCCAGTCGGTAACACAACTCCGTATTGTGTCCACTTTGGCTGATGCTGTTCCAGAGCGATTCCCGGATAACTCCTTCCGCCATCTTTCTGATAATTTTAACAGGCTTTTGTTTCAGGTAAACGCGTATACTGTCGGAGAAGTCGAATACCACGAAGTCTGTTTGGCTTCGACCGTAAATCAGGTAACGCAATTGTGTTTGGTTCTCACCGCCGCAATAGGCATAATAGGTATGGCCTGCCTTCATCTGGGTGGGCTCAAAGGTGCCGGAAGCCGTGGAGATCGTCCTTGTGATCAAATTCTGGGGTAAATCAAACTGCTCGAGCAAGTCAGAAAGGGTTATGCCTCCCTGTATTCTGCCTTCCACTTTCGAGAGGGTATCCGTACGCAATCCGAGAAAGTAGGTGCCTTCAATCGGTTCCTCGGGTTCGGTTTTTTGCCAATTTTTGACTAAAAACAACAGAGAAACAATCAGCAGAAAGGCCAGACTGTAACCAAATAGGTAGGTATGTTTTTTTTTCGGGTTCATTTTATGATGACAGATACAAAGATAAAAAAAATGGGTTCATCGCCTTGATCTTTTTCTGCTCTCCCTCGTTATTTGCCAAAAATTCGGTACAT
>CAYTIY010000033.1:0-22957 GCA_964438045.1 uncultured Bacteroidales bacterium
AATCAACCCTATGAAACGAAGAAGATTCATCAAACCTTGTATGATCGTATTGACGGGGGTTTTGTCGTTCTCCTGCATCGACAATTCATACGATTTAACGAACCTTTCTACGAAAATGGAGCTATTCGGAAACTCCCTGGCTTTACCCATCGGTTATAAAACCGTGTATCTGGACAGCATAATCGGCGGGATGGACGTAGACACCTCGACCTTACGCGTAGAAAATGGCACCTATGTATTCCGCTACGCGGGCAGCATGGACATGAGCGGGCTGACCAGTTCCCTGAGCAACTTTGAGCTGGGTTCCATACCAAGCACCAATGGATCAGTCGATTTATATGCCGTTCCCAGTTTAGTCCCCACTCCTTTTGACATTCCGGCGGACAAGGTTGATTACCCCTCATCTGCATCCATCTCGCTTCCCTCCTTCAGCACAAACCTCATAGCTGTGGACAGTATCAAGTTGAAAGACACAAAACTGCAGATTGAGTTGAGTAATCAGGGATTAAGTGGCAAGGTGGGTGAAAGCTTCAGCATCACATTCACCCCACAAGGCAATACTGCCGATTATTATGTCAACAACGAGGAAGTAACCAGCTGGACGGTAAATATGGGTGAAAGCATCGAAGTGGAAATCAAAAAACTAAGACTGTCAACGGGAGCTGACACCCTTGCGATGAACGTTGTCACGCACATGAATATCAAACAGACAGGAGATGTTCAGGCCCAAGATCGTCAGACCAGGTTGCTGTATACGATGAGTGTGAATTCGATTGACTTTGAAGAGGTCTATGGTAAAGTAAACTACAACCAATCGAACAGGCCATTGGATCCTATCAGTTTCGATGCCCTGGGTTCAATCATCGGAGCCAATGATGTGCTGAGTTTTTACAACCCGAATATTGTACTGACCACCCGTGGCAATCTCGGTGTACCGGTTGACTTCACCTTGAACATGGGTACCCTGAATTCCTCAACAGGCAGCCACAAGGAACTGAGCAACACGACTTTTAAAATGGAACCCGCCGAAAGTGCACAACAAATCAAAACGAATACGTTCGAGATCAACAAAGAAAACGGCACAAGTGAATTATTCAAAATTAATCCTGACCAGATAACCATCGGATACAGTTTTGCAACGGATGTCAATTCTGTGAAGAATCATTTCATAGCTAAGAGCAGTCAATTGAGCATGGACTACGCCATGGAAATACCCTTGCAGTTTGGAAGCGACCTTGAACTCAACATGGGAACAACCATTGAGAGTCCTGCCGGTGACATGTCCGTTCTCGACGAACAGGAAGACCTGGCAGTAGGTCTGGCCTTAAACGTAAAGAACCATATCCCACTGACAATGAAATTGGTGTTGACTGCTCTCGATGAGGACAGTATCGCTTTGTTCACCACCATGTCCGATGAAATTGAGGCTGCTCCGGTGGACAATCTAACCGGGAAATCCACTGGTTTCACGCCGACGAGCACCGAACTGTTGTTAAAGCCCGAAGAAATTGACAAGTTGAAAGACACCAAGAAATTCCGTGTGGGATTTGTCATCACGGCCAAAGGACAAGCTTCCTTTGTTACCGTTCAACCAACCGACTACATTGATATCAAGGTGGGCGCAAGGCTTGAAAACGGTCTGATCATAGACCCCGAAAAAATGACAAACAATGAATAAGAGTCAATCCTTAAACTGCGCAACGATGAGAACCATAAAAACAACTATAGTTCTGGCGATAATTGCCTTCAGCACCGGATTGGCTCCGGTAGTTACCGCCCAAAAGGTGAACTCCCTTTATTTCCTGGATCGCACGCCCATCCATGCCAGACTCAATCCTGCCATGTCTCCCAAAACATCAGGATTCGGTATCGGTATCAGCAACATTTCAATGTACGTACAATCGGATCTGGCCTTTACCGACATTTTTCAAAAGGGTCAGAACGGTGAGCCCTTGTCTATTCTGAGTCCCGGTTCAGACAGAGTTTCTTTCATTAACAACTTAAACGATGTATCTTCATTCAGGACAGGCATGAATATGGAACTGTTCACCTTGGGTATACGCGCCAGAAACACCTATTTTTCCTTCCATAGCGGCATGAACATGGATATGGGAATGGGGTTGCCCAAAGATATGTTCAAACTTATTCTCCTAGGTACAGATAAAGATGCACAGAATACCACCTTCAACCTGACAGACATGAACATGGATGCCATGATGTATAACAAAACGGGAGTTGGCTTTTCCATGAAAATTGGTTCTTTGCTTTCGGTCGGAGCCAACGTGGATTACCTGGCTGGTCTGGCAAACACCAAGTTGAGCTTTAACGAACTGACTGTAAACGCATCTCAAACACAATGGGATGTCACATCCAAAGGCGTCATACAAGTGACAGGTCCTGACTTTTATGATCTGGAATACGACGAAGAGGGTTACCTGAGCGGCATCAAAATGGACGATCCTGATTACATTACCGCCAATATGAATTCGCTTCCCATTGCAGGTAAAGGGTTGTCGTTTGACCTGGGTGTGACAGCCAAGCCATTGCCATTCATCACGGTTTCTGCTGCTATTTCAGACATTGGCTCCATCAAATGGAACAAGCAAAACATCAAAAAGGCATCCTCCAACGGTACATTTACCTACGAAGGCATGGAGTTGTCACTTGGAGAAGACGAGGAGAACAACGATGAAACAGAGGACAATCAACTTCTTGACGAACTGACTGAAATGGTACATTTCTCCGAAGAGACTGTCACTGAGGGGTATTCCACACCGCTGACCACAAAGTTGAACCTTGGTGCTGAAGCCGGTTTGCTGAACAACCGCATCACATTCGGTGTACTCTCACAAACAGGTTTTACACCCAATGGAAGCTACAACGATGTGATGTTGTCGGCCAATCTGAAACCGGGCAGCATTATCCAGACAGCGCTCACCTATTCGTTATTGCACGGTGAGATGAGTTCATTCGGTGCTGCCGTGAACATGAAACTGTTATTCCTGAATGCCTTCCTGGCTGCTGATTACATCCCGGTCAAGTACAATCCGCAAATGATTCCGTTGAATAATTCCTACTTTAATTTCCAGTTCGGTTTCAACTTCATGTTCTAACCTGGGAAGCCACACAATAAAGAGAGGGTGTTATAAGCGTTGGCTTAAAACACCCTCTCTTTTTATATTCGTCATCACGCACGAGCGGCAATGATGGCCTTGATCTCGGCAGTCAGCGCTTCAGCAGCTTCTTTGGTTGCGGCTTCTGAATAGATTCGGATGATGGGTTCCGTGTTGGATTTGCGCAGTTGCACCCATTTGTCGGGAAAATCGATCTTGACACCATCGATGGTGTTCACCCGCTGGTCTGCAAATTTGCCGGCCACTGCGGTCAACAACGCATCAACATTGATATCGGGAGAAAGCTCCATCCGTTGTTTGTCGATGTAGTATGAAGGGTAATCCGCCCTGAGTTCAGACACCTTCTTTTTACTATGCGCCAGTTGCGTCAAGAACAAGGCGATACCAACGAGGGCATCGCGACCGTAATGACACTCGGGATAAATGACACCACCATTCCCCTCTCCGCCTATCACGGCGTTGGTCGCTTTCATGGCAGCGACAACATTCACCTCGCCAACAGCTGCGGCCGTGTACGTGCCACCCCGACGGGTTGTCACATCGCTCAATGCCCTGGTGGAACTCATATTCGACACCGTGTTGCCGGGTGAATGGCTCAATACATAATCGGCCACCGACACCAAGGTATATTCTTCCCCAAACATGGAACCATCCTCACACACAATGGCCAATCTATCCACATCAGGATCGACCACAAAACCGACATCAGCCCTTCCCGTTCGCATTAAATCGGATAGCTGAGTCAGGTGTTCAGGCAACGGTTCAGGATTGTGCGGAAAAACACCATCAGGCGTGCAATTGAGCGCAATAACCTCTTCCACACCCAACGCATTCAGCAACAGAGGCAATACAACTCCGCCCACAGAATTGACGCAGTCAATAGCCACCTTGAATCCGGCCTGGCGAATCGCTTCAGCGTCGACCAGTTTCAGTTTCAACACCAAATCGATATGACGAAGCGTCATGGAGTGATTTTCAACTATGTGACCAAGTCCATCGACCGGAGTAAAGTCAAACGACTCCTCGGCTGCTTTGTCCAACACCCATTGTCCTTCATCCTTATTCAGGAATTCACCGTGCTCATTGAGCAACTTGAGTGCATTCCACTGCTTGGGGTTGTGACTAGCCGTCAGTATGATGCCACCATCGGCTCCCATTTCCGTCACAGCCAGCTCGGTGGTAGGCGTTGTGGCCAATCCGATGTTCACGACATCAAAGCCCATTCCCATCAGGGTACCGGATACCAGTTGGAATACCATTTCACCCGAAATGCGGGCGTCCCTGCCCACTACAATCTTGTTGCTGTGCTTGCTTGAAGCTTGACGTGCCCACGACGCATAAGCGGCCGTGAACTTCACGACATCGAGCGGACTGAGACCTTCACCGGGAAAGCCTCCAATCGTACCTCGAATGCCGGATATTGACTTGATCAGACTCATTCGATTCAGTTTGTTAAACGATTTATTATCTCCAGAGGGTGTACCTCAGCTCGTAGAAACAAGGGGTCAACGATGTGGTCGTACTGGAATAAACGGGCATACCCAGTGCAGTTGGTGCAATGATATAGACATGTCCGCCGTCACCAACGTATTTCAAGGGCTGGTGCCAGGCCTTACAATCCCCATACGAGATGGTTGTCTGGATATTGTCGTAGTAAATCTCCAACGGATCTCCCGTGGCATCAAACATATTCTGATAAAGGGTGTCGCCATCCATGGTTACTTCCACAAAACGGATCAGGTAAGATGTATTTTTAGCAATATAGGAAGGAACACTCAATCCGGTATCCAGCACATGAATGTAAAGTCCTTCCGAGGTTTTGTAAAAAACGCCCTCTGGAAAAGGCACCGTGTCAGGATACGTGTTGGTTACCGTATACCCCCTGCTTTTCATAAAGGCTTTTATGCTGGACTTTTCCATTGCCAATTGCTCAGCATAGGTTTCGGAATCGTCACACCCCGTGATGCCTATCACAAGAAAAAATATACCAAGCAGCCACAGAGGCAAACGTTTCATCGACATACTCATTTCACGCAAAAATACACTTTTCAATCCAGTATAACCAACCCTTAACATAATTTTATGGTTGACGCATCAAAGGATAAAGTCCGGAATGGATTCCTCCAAGCGTTTAACCGCATCCTGCAACGATCCGTAAAACTCACCGCCTGCTGCATTCAAGTGCCCGCCTCCATTGAAAAATTCAGCAGCAATCTTGTTGCAAGGAAAAGATCCCTTCGAGCGAAAAGACAGTTTTATCTTGTCAACATCCTCACGCAGGAAGACGGAAAAAATCACGCCATCGATGCTCAACGGCAGGTTGACAAACCCTTCCGTATCACCAACCTTGTATTCAAAAGGTCTCAGGTCTTCCATTGAAAGGGCAATGACGGCGGTCTTCATGCTTTCCCAAAGTTGCATCCGCTCGTACAGCACAAAGCCCATCAAACGCATCCTGTCGGCTGTATAGGTATTGTACACCCTGTCGTATACCTCATCCTTATTCACGCCCTTACGAATCAACTGGGAAATGATGTAATACATTTCCTCGTTGTTTGAATTGAACGTAAAAGCGCCCGTGTCGGTCATCATACCCGTATACACACACGTGGCACAAGCTTTGGTCATTACATCGAAGGCGCCGATTCGGCAAATATATCTGAACACGATTTCGCTGGTGGAAGCAATCTGTGGATAGGAAAGCGTCACATCGGCAAACGTATCGGGATGGGGATGATGATCCATCAGAATCGTCTTTGCCTTGCTGCCTTCAAGGTAAGCCTCGAGGCCACCCATTCGTTTCCGTTGGTTGAAATCCAGAAACACCATCGCATCAGCCTTTTTCATAAAGGCCGCACAAGCTTCCGGTTGTTCAGTGTGAACCAATATAGCCTCAGCTCCCGGCAACCACTTCAAAAAATCAGGAATTGAGTCATTCAACAAGACTTGAACCTCCTTATCCTGTCCCTTCAGAAAATCAGCCAGCGCCAGACTTGAGCCAACGGCATCTCCATCCGGGCCCACGTGGGGGATGATGGCCACCTTGTCAGCGTGGGACAACACATGTTTTGCCTTTTGAATCAGGTTCTCATCCAATATCTTGGTCAGCATACGATACTTTTTTGCAAAGATAGCTAATTGCCCGGAATACTGCTTCCTCAGGTACCAATTTGAAACAGGATCTTATCTACCAAAAAACGGCACTGGACAAACAGCAAACAAAGCAGGCAAACCTTCAGGCCAGCCCTTTTCTTCCATCCTATCCATGCCAACAAACCACCCATCAACACATAGCAGGCAACCACCTGGTCAACAGGCAGTGAAAGGCCTTGACAAAGGGAACCGGGCATATTTCCAACCCCCTGCACCACAACCAAAAACAACCGGGCACAGAAAGAAAGGCAAGCCGAAACGGGATGGAACAAAACGGGAAACGCAGAAACCAACAACGATGCTACCGAAACATAGATCAGCACGCCCGACAAAGGCACCGCTACCAGGTTTGCCAACAGAAAATACGTGGGAAACTGCCCGAAATAGTGGATGGTGAGCGGTGCCGTGACCGCCTGGGCAACCAGAGATACAGACACCATACCCCATACATACCGGAGAATGACAGAAGATGGAGTCCATCCCCTGTTTATGTAGGGAACTAGTACCACCAACCCGATAACAGCACCGTAACTCAATTGGAATCCTACATCGTAAAGCAGCAAGGGATCGAACAACAACTGCAACCAGGCCGAAAACAAGACGGTATTTATGGGTGAAGAAGTTCGTTCCAAAAGACCACCCAATAACAGCAAGGTTCCCATCAGCACCGCACGGCATACAGCTGGCGAGAGTCCTGTAATGCAGGCGAATATCCACAGGCAAACCACGATTAGGACATCACGCACCCGTCTTGAACGTTCGGTGTATCCCAAAAAAAACAAACTGATGCGCAGGAGGACAAAAACAATGCCAACATGAAGCCCACTCACCGACAAGATATGAGTGACTCCAGCAGCCGAAAAGGCAGCGTTCAGATCGTCCGGCATGGAGCCCCTGGCTCCCAGCGTCATGGCACTGACCAATACCAACGCCTCATCCGAAAGACCTGAGCGCCTGAATACGGAAACCAATTTATCCTGAATTCCGCCGGCCAAAGCTTTCACGTTCCACCAGCCGGCATTTGACACCCATCGCCAATGCTTCACATAGGCAGTAGCCGTATAGCCCTTTGTGCGCAACCAATGGGTATAATCAAACGCTCTGTTTGCTGCAGGTTCAGGAAGCGTGGGAGCAACCTCCATCCACAAACGGTCTCCCCATTTCAGCGTCCCCGCACCCTCTTCCTTGGGAAGATAGACCACCAACTTGCGACGGTACCATGGATCGCTCCGAGGCTCCCGTATGCGCACGCCCAACTTCCACGTTTTCTCCCGTTCCTGGGGTAAAGCTGTCACCTCAACCAAGGCCATGAAAGAAGAACCTTCACTGAATCCCGCAGGCATTTCGGTTTTTACACGAGACCGTTCACCTACCATCAGGCCTATCCCCAACCACATGCAAAAAACCGCAGCTCCGGGCATCCATCGAATGGGCCATAGGGATGCTGTCCTCCTCAACAAGATCCGGTGCAGACACAGAAACCAAACCGCCGTCAGCAAACACATCCATGCAGGACGCAGGGAACCCACATCACACGACAATCCTGCCACATAGCTGACCAATGGGCGGAAACAGGCAATTTTATGGCACAAACGATGCATAACGCGGAATGTAAAAACAATCCACGAATATACATTTATTTAACCATATATTTACTCTTTGTTTATTTTTTCAGTGAAGCAATCGCTGCCGCCGGATTGGGCGAAGAAAACACAAAACTACCGGCCACCAACACATCAACACCGGCCTTGTATAAGGCATCGGCGTTTTGGTCGGAAACGCCACCGTCCACCTGAATCAAGGCATTGCTGTTGCACTTTATGATCATTTCTTTCAAGGTGTGGATTTTTCTGTAGGTGTTTTCAATGAAAACTTGACCTCCAAAACCCGGATTCACAGACATCAGTAAAACAAGGTCAAGGTCGCCCAAAACTTCTGACAACACCGATACCGGTGTATGGGGATTAAGGGTCACGCCGGCCTTCATGCCATTGTTCTTGATCTCATGAATAACCCGGTGCAGATGGTTGCACACCTCATAGTGCACATTCATGATGCTTGCATTGATCTCTTTAACCTCTTTGACGAATTTCTGGGGTTCAACAATCATTAAATGCACGTCCAACGGTTTCCTGCACATCGAAGACACCTGTTCCAGAATGGGAAAGCCAAATGATATATTGGGAACGAACACGCCGTCCATTACATCCAGATGAAGCCAGTCGGCCTGGCTTTCATTGATCATTTCAATATCTTTTTGAAGGTTGCAGAAATTCGCAGCCAACAGGGATGGAGCAACCATGCGCATAATCAGATTTTTTGGTCGGACAAAGGTACACAAAAAGCAGGCACAAAAACAAACGAGCCGCATCTCCCACGATGCAACCCGTTCGATTCGTACGCGAAACCTGTCGGTTTGGCGAGTGGCATTCGATACCACGAGTTTCAATAATCAGTTCATCAACTCCCTTTCGGGTTCCTTTTCTTTCACAGGGTTATACAGACGGGCAAAATTGATTAGGAATGTGATGGTACTGTCCGATGGTTGGGCCGATGATTTTGTGTTACGACCACCTACGGTTGCGAGAAGAGTAGCATTTTTATCCATAGGCAAAAAGTGTATACAGTATAAACGTACCTATACACTTTTTCGTATATCAGGATGAAAATATCAGTATACCAACGATATGTTGTTTTCTTCGGCCATCCTACGCATATTCAGAACCGCATACCGCATTCGTCCCAACGCTGTGTTGATGCTGACACCAGTCATTTCAGCAATTTCCTTGAAGCTGTAATCCTCGAAGAAACGCAGCTTGACTACTTCCTGCTGATTATCAGGCAAATGACGCATTAGCTTGGTCACATCGTCCATCACCTGGTTGCGCACGAGCACATCCTCAACGGTGTCATCACACAACTTGACATTGTTGAACAGATCGACCTCACCGAATTCCTCGTTGCTGACCGTATTCTCATTACGTTCTCGTCTGTAGTGGTCAATGATGAGGTTGTGAGCTATCCGCGTCACAAAGGCATAAAATTTACCCGACTCCGTATAACGTCCTTGCTTGACAGTCATAATAACTTTCATGAACGATTCCTGAAAGATATCCTCAGCAAGGTCACGGTTGCGCACCACAAGCAGGATGTAGGTGAACACCCTGTTTTTATGACGATTCAATAAAACATCAAACGCTTGATTGTTTCCATTTGCAAACTGACAGATCAACTCTTCGTCAGTCATCGACTTGATCAAATCCATTTCTCTTAAGTATTGGTTTCTAAGAGTAAAGTCGGATCAATAGGCAAATGGATTTAAGGGATTAATGTCGCAAATAAACAAACTTTTTTTCTCAGATACAACATCTGGCAAAAAAAATCGTTGCTATTGTGAAATAAAGTGCCATTCCTCGACGGTGGGGACACCCCGCAACCACTCCTCCACACCAAGCTGCTTTCTTCCGGCAGACTGAAGCCTCAACAAGGAAAGGAATCCATCTTTTACCGCAACCTGAAGACGTTTTCTATGATTGTCGGTCACAAGGATACCCGGTGACAAATCGTGTTGAGCCTCAACAAAGGCCGCCTCAAAAATCCGTACCGCTATCGGTTCCCCCACCGAGGGTTCATTGGGAACGAGGGTGGTCCACGCCGCCGGATAAGGGGAAAGTCCACGAACAAAATTGAACAGAGCACGCCCATCCCGGGTCCAGTCGATGCCGGTATTTTCCTTAAACAACTTAGGAGCAGGCTGAAGAACCGACGCCTCCTGAACCATGCCGTTTTGGGGTTGGGGACACATGCTTCCCTCTAACAAGGCTTCCACTGTACGTACAACCACGTCAGAACCGAGCACCATCAATCTGTCGTGTACAGACCCCGTATTTTCCGAATCCCCTATGGAAAGAGCTTCCTGCAACAACACATCTCCGGTATCAATGGCGTGCTGCAGCATGAACGTCGTCACACCGGTCTCTTTCTCTCCGTTGATGACAGCCCAATGAATCGGAGCCGCACCCCTGTATTGAGGCAACAAGGAGGCGTGCAGGTTGAAGGTACCCATGGGCGGCATCGACCAAACCACTTCCGGCAGCATCCTGAAAGCCACAACAACCTGCAGATCGGCTTTCCACGCACGCAAATCCTCCAAAAAAGATTCATCCTTGAGTTTTTCCGGTTGCAATACGGGTATTCCATGTTCGAGGGCAAATTGTTTCACCGGCGAAGCTTGCAGCTTCATACCTCTGCCGGCTGGTTTGTCCGGTGTAGTTACCACACCGGTTATGTGATACCCTGCGTCCAGCAATGCCCTCAAGGGTGCCACAGCAAATTCCGGGGTTCCCATATAAACAATGGAAAGCGTTGTTTTGTCCATGAAATGTTATGGTTGTTACGAAAGCAAAGATACGAGAAAAAAAGGTCCTTTCGTGTAACATCGAGCCGCATTTACCGTCTATGTACTTGTACCCATACGACCAAAACATGAAGATAAAGCACATTGCCTTTATGGTTTTTGCCCTGTTCTTTTTTTCTTTTGCAAACACCTTTGGCCGTGAACCGGCCGGATACGATTACAAAATGATCATCGAAAAGGGTAAGGCCAGGGAGGTTAAAACCAACATCGATTTTCTGGCAGGCGAACTGAACCTGACCGGGTCTACCGATAATTTAGCCGAATGTTATTACGGCAGAGGATTTCTGTTTCTGAAACCGGATATGACCTATCACGAAGCTGGCCGCACAGGCTATTTGAACATCCAAACCAAAAAGATCAAA
Source organism: uncultured Bacteroidales bacterium (assembly GCA_964438045.1). Lineage (GTDB taxonomy): Bacteria > Bacteroidota > Bacteroidia > Bacteroidales > UBA1402 > UBA8389. The sequence goes on from CAYTIY010000033.1 coordinate 11,067, forward strand.
GACCGGGACAGGGAGGAATTTGACGACAACCGGTGGGATTTGTATCTCAACCCGGACGTTGCCAACAGCATTTCCATCAAGCTACATGCAGGCGAGTCGCACATCAACCTGTCTGGATGCAACCTGAACCGGTTTGAATACCGGATGACAGCCGGAAAGTCAACCATCGATCTTCACAACACGTCTGTACCCTACCTGCTTTTCAATATGATGGCCGGAGAAGCCGACATCGACTTGTCGGGAAAATGGCACAACGACCTGGAAGCTGAATTCAAAGGAGGCATTGGCAAACTCAACATCAAAGTTCCCTACGATGTTGGTGTCAGGGTTTATGTGAATGGCCTGATCGGAGAGGCCAACCTGCCCTTCTTCGACCGAAGGGGAAAAATCTATTCCAACGATACCTTCGGAAAAAGCAAACACACCCTTTTTCTCACTATTGAAGCGGGAATCGGTGAGATTAACGTAACCATGGAAGAATAGACCCTCCTACTCGTCGGAAAAATGCACCAGCACCTTGCGGTAAGAATTGAAAATCTTCGATTTTGAGACAAAACCTACGTATCGTCCCATTTCATCCACCACGGGAAGGTTCCAGGCGTTCGTATCATCAAATGTCCGCATCACCGAATCCATGGGATCGTCGATACGAATCTTAGCCGGCGGTGAGATCATCAATTTCTGCACTTTGAAACGGTAGTACAACTCCGTACGAAACATGATGTTGCGAATATCATCGAGCAATACGATGCCCAACAGCATGTTGTTGTCGTCCACAACGGGAAACACATTGCGCTTCGCCGTAGAAATCACCTTTACCAGATTGCCCAGGTACATAGTGGGATTGACTGTCTCAAAGTCTGTTTCAATGACGTTCTCCACTTTCATCAACGTCAGGACAGCCTTATCCTTGTGGTGTGTAAGCAATTGTCCCTTTTGGGCAAGCCGTATCGCATAGATACTCTGTTTCTCAAACAGGTAAATTGTCAGAAACGATCCACCCGATACAATGAGCAACGGCAGGAACAGCTCATACCCTCCTGTCAGTTCGGCTATCAGAAACACCCCGGTCAATGGTGCATGCATCACGGCCGACATCACACCAGCCATCCCCATCAAGGCAAAATTTTGTTCGGAAACGGTGGATATGCCTAAATGATTGACCAACGAGGCCACGATGAAACCCACAAACGCACCAACGAACAAACTGGGAGCAAACACCCCCCCCACACCACCGGCGCCGTTGGTTGAAGCCGCAGCCACCACCTTGAAAAAAACCACCAGTGCCAAATAGCCCACAAACAACCAAGCATTATCCTTGTAAGCGTAAAACAAACTACCCTCGGCCACCATGTCCGAATGTCCGTTGATCAGACTTTCTATCGAGGAATACCCTTCACCGTAAAGCGGAGGGAACAAAAAGATCAGTACACCCAACACCAACGCACCCATCACGATCTTGGTATAGGGGCTTTTTGACCGTTTGTACCAACCCTCAACCCGGTTCATACCCCGAATCAGGTACAGTGCAGCCAGTCCACAGGAAATGCCCAATACGATTACCCAGGGAATCCTGTCGAGTTCGAAGGCGTTCGTCATGGAAAAATGAAACATCGATTGCGTACCCGTCAACAGGTAAGACAACGTGGCTGCAGTCACCGACGTGATCAATAGTGGCATCACGGATGCTGCGGTAAAATCGAGCATCAACACCTCGATGGTGAACAACATGCCAGCGATGGGAGCCTTGAAAATGCCGGAAATGGCACCGGCCGCACCGCAACCGATAAGCAGCATCAATGTTTTGTGGTTCATCTTGAAGTAAGAACCCAGGTTGGAACCAATAGCCGCACCGGTCAGCACAATGGGAGCCTCGGCTCCTACGGAACCACCCATGCCGATGGTGATCGAACTGGCTATCAGGGACGTCCACATATTGTGTCGTTTGAGCCTACCCTGTCGGCGTGAAATTGCATACAGGATGTGGGTCACACCGTGTCCGATGTCGTCTCTGACAAAACGCCTCACATAGACCGAGGCCAACAGTATCCCGACAGCCGGGTACAACAGGTAAAGGAAGTTGACATTCTCGATGGAAAACGTGGATGTGAGCAACTGCTGAATCAAGTGTATGCTACTTTTCAACAACCAGGCAGCCATGGCTGTCAGGATGCCCACCACAAAACTCAGCATCAATACAAAATTTGACTCCTTGATGTTGTTTTCACGCCACCGGATAAACCTCAAATACCGTCCTTCCTCAACCATATTCACTGTAATCAGACGAAGACAAAGGTAATAAAATTACACACCCTTTCCCGTAAAAAGCGGCTTGAGGGTGTATAACAATATTTTAAGGTCTATCAGCAGGCTTTGATTCTCCAGGTAGAGAATGTCGTACTCAAGCCGCTGGATCATTTTATCAACCGAGTCGGCATATCCGAACTTGACCATACCCCAAGATGTAATACCCGGAGTCACGCTTTGCACCAGGTAGTAATGAGGAGCCCTCTCAATAATCTGATCCACAAAATACTGTCTTTCCGGACGTGGCCCAACCAACGACATATCTCCTTTCAGGACATTGAGAAATTGCGGTAGTTCGTCCAATCGGTAACGACGCATGAAGCGCCCGTAGGGAGTGATTCGGGAGTCATTCTGATGCGACAGCCTGGGTCCGTCTTTTTCCGCATCGGTGTACATGGTCCTAAATTTGTAGATGCGAAACAGTTTGCCGTAGCGCCCCACCCGCTCCTGTGTGAACAATACAGGCCCCTTCGTGTCCAACTTTACGCGGACAGCCAGGAAAAGAAACAAAGGAGAAAGCAGCACCAAACAAATCAGGGCAACCAGCCGATCGAAAATATGTTTAATCTTTTGTTGCCAGAACGGCATCAAACCGGGAGTCAGACTGACCATGGGAATCCCGAACAGAGTCGCAGAGGTTGCGTGCCCGGAGAAAATATCCATATCGGTGGCTGCCGCCTTCACCGGCAGCCTACAGGCGTACAACCGATTCAACAACTGAAAACGCACATCGGGATCCTTACTGTCGACAGCGACAATCAGTTCCTCAACCCGCCAGTGACTCACCAGCTCGTTCAAATGGCCTAAGTCACCCAGCACAAGGTCAGGATCCAACTGATCGCTCAATTGTTGGAAACGAACACAACCAACCAACTTGTAGGGGCTGTTCACCGGATGGCGCATCAGTTCGTCTACCAACCGAAGTGCCTCGTTACCTGTGCCCACAATTAAGACCGGAACCTTCAGCTCACCGTTGGCCTGCCGCCTCACCATGGGTCCAGTGGTCAGAAAACGGAACAACCAAGTACAGGCCATGTGAATCAGAAAGTACCCAAGTATAATGGTATAGTACAAGTCAGGGGCTTCCGGATAGTCATCCACGATGATGATGAAAAAAATCACCACCACCCCGATGAGTGTATTGACGCAGGCATTCAGGCCATCTCCCGCATTGGTTTTTCTTCTAGGCTGGACATAATATCCAGACACAAAATAGAAAAATGTCCATAGAAAAGGCACCAGCAACCAAATGACTACGGCCTTAGGGTCAAGCAAAAAATCCCGTATATCAGCAAAGCCAACTGTTGAGCGGAAAACATTGAAACGGAACACATTGAACAACAGCCACGCTAGAAAAGCCGACAACCAGTCGAGCATGTAATACCGCAACAATCGGTTTTTATCGTTCATTCCAGCCAACGTAGATTCAAGGTTTCTTTCTGTTTTAAAACGAACAGAACTTCCTTTTGGTATGAACAGGCGACAAAGAAATTACAGTCCGACTCATCACGGACGTACAATTTCGACTTCACCTCCGTAACCAAGGCGAATGATGGAAGAAGGAACAGCCGGTTTGGTATCATCCCGGCGGTATTCCACCACATAGTCCACACCGTCGAGTATTTCCCTGGAAATCGCGTTGAAGCAGGCCGGAGACGGGTCACCGCTGACATTGGCCGATGTTGACACGATGGGACGCTTGAAACGTTCACACAGTGTTTTCGAAAACAATTCACGGGTTATCCGAATACCCACACTACCGTCCTGAGCCAGCAAGTTGGGAGCCAAATTGCGCGCACCCGAATAAATAACAGTCAACGGCTTCTCGGATAGCTCCACCAAATCCCAAGCAACATCTGGAATATCTGGCACATAGGCATTGAGCTTGGCCGAGCTGTCCATCAAGACCAGCATGGCCTTGCTGTCGTGGCGGCGTTTCAGTTCATACACGCGTCTGACAGCCTCTTCGTTGGTGGCATCACAACCGATTCCCCAAATGGTATCGGTTGGATAGACAATTAGGCCACCCTTGTTCAATACCTCCAACGCACGTTTGATTGATTCGTTCATACATCTGTTTTAACCAGACAAAAATACAGCGAAAAAGTGAACGGATTCATAAAAAACAGCTACCTTTACCAACCTTTTAATGTTCCTAACATCATTTCGGTAGCACAGCGCGTGCGAAATCCGGTGATAAGGTAATCTTCCGGCCGTTTGATTCATTCCGGAGATGACCATTCGGGCAGTATTCAACCGCCCCCCTGCTTAGAAAAAAGAAAAAATATAGATACTTAATGGCAAATAAATGGAAATCGATACCTTACACACCCGAACAAATTGCCCAAAGCGACATCCTGGCTCAACGCCTGGATATCAGCCCTGTTTTGGCCAAATTGCTGGTACAAAGGGGTATCACAACAGAAAGCGATGCGGAAAATTTCTTTAAACCCCAATTGACAGGGCTGCACGATCCATTCCTCATGAAGGATATGGACAAAGCGGTCAGCCGGCTCAATAAGGCGCTTGGAAACAAGGAACGCATTTTGGTATATGGTGATTACGACGTGGACGGTACGACAGCCGTCGCGTTGGTCTACAAATTCCTTCAACAGAACACTTCTGATATTGGGTATTATATACCAGACAGATACACTGAGGGTTACGGCATTTCCTACAAAGGAATAGACTATGCCGCAGAACAAGGTTACACCCTGATCATTGCGCTCGACTGCGGCATCAAGGCCGTGGAAAAAATCCGGTACGCCAGGGAACGTGGCATCGACTTCATCATCTGTGACCATCACGTGCCCGATGATACCCTGCCCGACGCAGTCGCTGTGTTGGATGCCAAACGGATAGACAACACCTATCCCTATGACCAGTTGTCCGGATGCGGTGTCGGATTCAAGTTTATGCAGGCGTTCGCCATTAGCAACAAAATCGAGTTTTCTCGCCTAAGACCCCTGTTGGACCTGGTCGCCGTCAGTATTGCCTCCGACATTGTTCCCATCAGTGGCGAGAACCGCATTCTGGCTTACCACGGACTCAAGCAGCTGAATTCCAATCCAAGCATTGGTCTGAAAAGCATCATCGAGGTGTGCGGCCTGCGGGAAAAAGACCGGGAAATCACGATCAGCGATATTGTCTTCAAAATAGGCCCGCGCATCAACGCATCGGGTCGCATCCAGACGGGAAATGAGTCGGTAGAGCTTCTCGTTACCAAGAGCACGGAGGTCGCCCGGCAAAAAAGTGAGGACATCAACCAATACAACCAAACCAGGAAAGACCTCGACAAAAACATCACCGAGGAAGCCAATCTGGCTATCCAGAATGCTAAAGACCTGGTTAACAAAAAGGGTATCGTCGTTTACAACGAAGATTGGAGCAAAGGGGTAATCGGCATCGTTGCTTCCAGACTCACGGAAGAGTATTACAGACCGGCCATCGTCTTGACACGTACGGACAATTTGGCCACCGGATCGGCCCGATCGGTTCCCGGATTCGACATCTACAAGGCCATTGAACATTGCCGCGATTTGTTGGAAAACTTTGGCGGACACACCTATGCGGCCGGACTGTCCATGAAGGTGGAAAACGTACCTGCGTTCACAAAAAGGTTTGAGACTTACGTGGCCGACAACATCAGGCCCGAGCAGCTGGTTCAAACGATTGATATCGATGCGGAAATCCGTTTTCAGGACATAACACCCCGCTTCTTCAAAAAGCTGAAGCAGTTCAACCCATTCGGCCCGGACAACAACAAACCGGTATTCTGCACCCGCCATGTCTACGATTACGGCACCAGCCGCCTGGTAGGCAGGGATCAGGAGCACATCAAACTCGAATTGGTCGACAAACAGTCAGAACGCAATGTGATTATGAACGGCATCGCATTCGGGCTGCATGAGCACAACTCCTATATAAAGGCCCAGAAACCCATCGATATCGTCTACACAATTGAGGAAAACTCGTACAACGGGAACACCTCCATTCAATTGCTCATCAAAGACATACAACTTTCCGAGGAACAACCCTAAGCGAAATCGGCTATGGCCAACTACAGGGACATTCTCAAATCGTATTGGGGATACGATGAATTCCGCGACCTGCAGGAAGACATCATCCGGTCTGTGTGCGAAGGCCATGATACCCTGGCGTTGATGCCCACGGGTGGCGGAAAGTCATTGACGTTCCAGGTCCCATCACTGGCCATGCAAGGCCTTTGCTTGGTTGTCACACCTCTGATTGCCCTGATGAAGGATCAGGTAGAGAACCTGAAGAAAAGGGGCATCCGGGCGGCTTCCATCTATTCCGGCATGACCCGTCAGGAAATCATCTTGACGCTGGACAATTGTCATTACGGTGATTTCAAGTTCTTGTACGTATCTCCCGAACGCCTTAACACCGATTTGTTCAAGGAGCGCCTCGTCCAGATGGACATCAACCTGATTGCAGTCGATGAGGCACACTGCATTTCCCAATGGGGATACGACTTCAGGCCTTCGTACCTGAACATCGCTTCAATCCGCGACCTGCTTCCTTCTGTTCCCATCCTGGCGTTGACAGCGACAGCCACGTCCGAAGTCGTCAACGACATCCAGGAAAGGCTCCGCTTTTCGGATGCACGGGTGTTCCGAAAAAGTTTCAATCGGCCCAACCTGGCCTATGTGGTCCGAAAAACGGAAGATAAGGAAAAAGAGCTCCTTCATATTTTGAACAGCATCCAGGGATCGGCGATTGTCTATGCGGGAAGCCGAAAATCAACGAAGGAAACCGCAGTATTCCTGAGCAAACAAGGCATTCCTGCCGATTACTTCCACGCCGGACTTTCACATCAAAGCAAGGACCAGAAGCAGCATGCCTGGAGAACAAACGCATGCAGGGTCATTGTTGCCACCAACGCCTTCGGAATGGGCATCGACAAACCCGATGTGCGTTTGGTCATTCACCTCGACCTGCCCGCCTCCATCGAAGCCTATTTCCAAGAAGCCGGACGGGCTGGAAGGGACGGAGAAAAAGCCTATGCGGTATTGTTGTACCACCGCTCAGACAGCACACGACTAAAAAAACAACTAAGCGACAGTTTTCCATCGAAAGATTCCATCCGGCGCGTCTATGAATCGTTGGCTTATTATTACCAACTGGCAATTGGAACCGGTGCGGGTGCCATGTTTCCTTTCGACTTGGTTGATTTCTGCTCGAAATTCCGCTTCAACCAGATTCAGGCGTTCAATGCCCTGAAAATACTTGAACAGGCCGGATACCTGGAACTGACCGACGAGCTGGAAAATCCATCCAGGGTGTACTTCACCACAAGACGAGACGCCTTATACCAACAACGACTGGACCACGCCCTGAGCGAAAACCTGTTACAGGTACTGCTTCGCTCCTACACAGGACTATTCTCCGACTATATCGCCATTCAGGAGGAAGTGCTGGCAAAGCGCTTGGGCTGTAGCGCCGACGAGGTATACCACTGCTTGCTGGGACTCTCCCGCATGGGTATCATCCACTACATCCCTCGAAGAAAAACCCCTTACGTGATCTACGCTTCAGACAGGGAAGAAACGGAACGGATAGCCATCGGCAAATCCTGTTACGAAGACCGACAGGAACGCTCCTCCACCCGCATTCATGCCATGTTGAACTATGCCTCAAGCTGCAATCCGTGCAGAAACCAGCAGCTGTTGGAGTACTTTGGGGAGACCGATGAGACACCCTGCGGCAGGTGCGATGTCTGTCTTTCAAAGAACGAACTGGGAATAAGCCGGCATGTGTACGCACGTATCAGCCAGCTGATTCTGGACGCCTTGACAGAAAAAGAATACCGCTCACACGATGATCTGATGGGTGTCGTGTTATCGAAATTGAAGGAACAACCTTCCACCGCAGGTTCCCCTTCACCGGTGGCTTTATCCGATGAAAAAAACGTGCTGCGAGTGCTTAGACACCTGTGCGATGAAGAAAAGGTTCACTTCGATGCGTCAAATCAGCAATTTTTTCGCTAATTTTTCTACAAATTGTTACGTATTTCAATTTTTGTTGTACTTTTGCCTCATATTTAACCAGACAATGAAACAATACGGTTTTGCTTACACTTATTTTTACTTTTACTTTAGCGAGTAAGAGCGGGATGGTGTGTGTATAAATCGAAAGAAATAAATCATGTGGTCCCGCTCAACAAGCGGGACTTTTTTATTTATACCAAAACAAATGAAACGAGTAGCCATTCAAGGTGTAGCCGGTGCTTTTCATGAAATCGCCGCCAGAGGATTTTTCGAAAACGAAACCATAGAAATCATCGACTGCCTGACGTTCAAGGATGTGTTCGCCACCATCCGCAAGGACAACAGCGTGCTAGGCATCATCGCCATCGAAAACACCATTGCCGGCAACTTGTTGCAGAACCACAACCTGTTGCGCGAAAGCGACACCAGCATCATCGGTGAATACAAACTGCGCATCAGCCACGTGTTGGCGGCGTTGCCCGGACAGACCATGGATGACATCACCGAAGTACACTCCCATCCCATCGCGCTTATGCAGTGTGAGGACTTCTTAAAGATGCACCCCACCTGGAAAGTGGTGGAAAGCGAAGATACCGCCCTCAGCGCCAAGGAAATCAATGACAAACAACTGAAAGGCCGGGCTGCAGTATGTAGCCGCAGGGCCGCCGAAATCTACGGGTTGGACATTCTGGAAGCCGGCATCGAGACCAACAAACGTAATTTCACCCGCTTTTTTATCCTGGCCGACCGGTATGCAGCCGAACAATACGTCGACACAGCTTCCTGCGACAAATCATCCATCGTATTCACCACCAAACACGAGGAGGGTTCGCTGTCACAGGTGCTTTCCGTCTTGACCTTTTATAAGAACAACCTGACCAAGATCCAATCCATGCCCATCATTGGTCACGAATGGGAATACCTGTTCTTCATCGACCTGACCTTCGAGGATTACTTGCGCTACAAGCAAGGCCTGGACGCCATCCGACCGCTCACGCGCAACCTCAGGATACTGGGCGAATACAAGGTGGGCCGACAACAAGTTTAACCGTTTTTATTCCGCTACGCATGAAACCCATCCAACCGGCCGAACGCCTCAACAGCGTTTCTGAATACTACTTCTCCGGAAAACTGAAAGAAATAGCCGCACTGAAAGCAGCAGGCAAGGACATCATCAGCTTGGGCATCGGCAGCCCCGACCTTCCCCCGTCGGCAGCCACCCTACGCGTATTGAACGAACAATCCCTGCGTCCCGACGTCCACGGCTACCAACCCTACAACGGTCTGCCCGAACTACGAAACGGCTTTGCCGACTGGTATGCCCGCTGGTACGGCGTCACCCTGAACCCGAATACAGAAATCCAACCCCTCATCGGCTCGAAAGAAGGCATCCTGCACATCTCGATGGCCTTCCTGAACCCGGGCGACGGAGTCCTCGTACCCAACCCTGGCTACCCTACTTACGCCTCTGTAAGCAAGCTGGTGCAAGCCACCATCCACGAATACAAGCTCCTACCCGAAAACGGCTGGCAGCCTGACTTCGAAGCCTTGGAAAAGATGGATTTGAGTGGTGTCAAACTCATGTGGGTCAATTACCCCAACATGCCCACAGGCGCCAGAGCCACCCAAGAGTTGTTCACCAAACTGGTGAATTTCGGTCAACGCCACGGCATCGTTATTTGCAACGACAATCCCTACAGCTTTATTTTGAGCGAGGAATACCTGAGTCTGCTCAGCGTACCCGGTGCCAAGGAGGTCTGCATCGAACTGAACTCCATGAGTAAGTCGCACAACATGCCCGGTTGGCGCATCGGCATGCTGGCCACCAACCCTACCTTCCTGAAATGGATCGTGCAGGTGAAGAGCAACGTGGATTCCGGCCAGTTCGGCCCCATGCAATTGGCTGCGGCCGAGGCATTGAAAGCCGATGAAGACTGGTATAGAGGCATGAACGAGGTCTACCGCCGCCGACGCCTCATCGCAGAAGATATCCTCAAGGCATTGGATTGCACCTGGGACCCCAAACAATCAGGCCTGTTCCTCTGGGGACGCATCCCCGACTCTTGCGCTGATGCTGGTTCTTTGGCCGACAAGGTGCTGTACGAGGCCGACGTGTTCATCACCCCCGGATTTATTTTCGGCAGTCAGGGCAACCGCTACGTCCGCCTGTCGCTTTGCTGCACGGAAACCAATTTAAACAGGGCACTCGAGCGCATTAAGACGCTTACGGCCTAACCATTTATCAAGTAAACAACAACTAAACAATAGCTACCACATGGAAACCATGGAATTTGAATCAATCCTACTGCCCGGCATCGAGGCCAAACGCCCCATTGTTATTGCCGGTCCTTGCAGCGCAGAAACCGAAGAACAAGTGCTCACAACGGCCAAGCAGTTGTCCGAAAGAGGCATCAAAATTTTCCGGGCCGGCATTTGGAAACCCCGTACCCGCCCGGGTGCCTTCGAGGGCGTAGGCTCAGTAGGCCTCAACTGGCTCAAACGCGTCAAAACCGAATACGGCATGTACACAGCCACCGAGGTGGCCACCGCCAAGCATGTGTCCGAATGCATCAAATACGGAGTGGACATCCTCTGGATCGGCGCACGCACCTCGGCCAACCCCTTCGCCGTGCAGGAAATTGCTGATGCGTTGGAAGGTTCCAACATCCCGGTTTTAATCAAAAACCCGGTCAACCCCGACCTCGACTTGTGGATCGGTGCCATTGAACGCCTCTACCTGGCCGGTGTCCGGAAAATGGGAGTCATTCACCGCGGATTCAGCTCAGCCGACAAAAAAATTTACCGCAACATTCCGCAATGGCACATTCCTATCGAGTTGCGCCGCCGCTACCCCAACCTGCCCATCTTCTGCGATCCCAGTCACATCGGGGGTAAGCGCGAACTCATCTCGTCCCTTTCCCAACAGGCCATGGACCTGAACTACGATGGGCTCATCATCGAATCGCACTGCGATCCCGACTGCGCCTGGAGCGACAAAGACCAGCAGGTGACACCCGATATCCTGGATTACATCCTCAACCTGCTCGTGATCCGAGATGGAAAGCAAACCACGGAGAGCCTCACCGAATTGCGCAAGCAGATTGACGAGATGGACGACCAACTGCTGGAAGTCCTGGCCAAGCGCATGCGTGTATCCCGGGAAATCGGTACCTACAAAAAGGAACACAACATGCAGATCCTGCAAACCCAACGATACAGCGAGATTCTGGAAGACCGCATCCAACAGGCCGTGAAGTTCGGCATTGACGGTGATTGCATGAAAAAGATCCTGGAAACCATCCACGAAGAATCCGTCCGCCAGCAAATGACGGTGATGAACGACTAAACGAACAACAATTAACTCTCAAACGAAGCACGAATGAAGATTTTAATCCTAGGCGCCGGCAAGATGGGCCGCTTCTTTGCCGACACCCTGAGCTTCCACCACGAGGTCTGCCTCTTCGACACCGACCCCAAGCAACTGCGTTTCGTGTACAACGCTATCCGCACCACCGACCTGGAAGAGGTGCGGGCGTTCGAACCCGAGCTGATGATCAACGCGGTGACCATCAA
>CAYTIY010000034.1:0-22122 GCA_964438045.1 uncultured Bacteroidales bacterium
CGGGGACACAAGGATTTTCAGTCCTTTGCTCTACCAACTGAGCTATGGTACCATTGCTTTAGCGGCCACAAAAGTACGATTCATTTTTGAAACATCCAAGCGATTCACCTAATTATTTTGAATGACCCCACTTTTCGTTTTGAAGATACAAAAAGCTTCACTACCTTTGTTGCCGTTAAGAAAATCGGGATGTAGCACAGTTGGTAGCGCGCTACGTTCGGGACGTAGAGGTCGGAAGTTCGAGTCTTCTCATCCCGACAAAATCACCCAAACAGCACAAAAGCGTTGTTTGGGTGTTTTGTTTTATCAAGGTCGGTTATGGAGTGACATGAGGCTGTCTGCTACGCTTCAATTGAAGGGAAAGATCCCGCACAAAAGGGTCAGTAAGAAAAGCCTCGTCTCCGCCGCGCAATAACCGCTCAATATCGACATCCTCAAGAACAGAGGCCGATGATTTTAAAATCTGAATGCCGGCAGGATTTCCCCTGTTTTCTGCTATGGTTTCAATGGCCAATTGCCTGTACGCCGATTCAAACTTCAGATATGCTTGCGAAAGCGAGCGCTGCAACCCCACATTCGAAGGATTCGTCATCAAACGATTGTTGAGCGCAACCACGTCGACAGCCAATTTTCCATAGTCATCCACAAACTTCGCATAAACCTTGTTCACCTTGCTGCCGGAAACACGAAATTTATCTTCGTTGAGTCTCACACGAAGGCTACCATCCAAATAAACCAGCTGGGTTACCGTCCAAGAGTTGTCGGGACGGCTTAATACGAGCAAGTACCAGCCCGGAGCATCAGTGACGCCTTTCAGTTCACACCTTCCTTTTTTAATCACAGCCTCAGCAAAAGCTTGTTGTAGGTTGGTTTCGTAACCGGAAAACAACGACACCTTACAACCATCGTAGTCTTTATCCCCAGCATGAAAACGCACCCGATATTCATGACTGTCAATACAAGAAACCAAAAACAAGCAAGCCAGTAAAGCGATAATCGACTGTTTCATAATTCCAGGCTTTAAAAACGCGCATACACGCTTAGTGGCAGAGTCCGGCCGGCCTGGTCACACACCGTCAATTCACCGTGTTCGATAACCTCCATGGGCCGTTTGAAGTAATGATTCAACAAATTGGCTGCTATGATAGGCGAAAAACCCATGGAATATAAATTCAACACAACAAAGCCACCACTGTCGAGCAAGTGTGAACACGCCTCCAGCAGGACGGCAATCTGATCCTCCAGAATCCATTTCTCACCAGTTGGACCTCTTCCATAAGCGGGAGGATCCAGAATAATACCTTGATAGGTTGAACCGCGCCTGGTTTCACGAAGCACATATTTGAGCGCATCTTCCACAATCCAGCGAACAGACTGCAGTCCAGACGCTTGGGCATTTTCCCTGGCCCAGGATACCACTGGTTTTACGGAGTCGACGTGGGTAACTACGGCACCTGCTGCAGCAGCTGCCAGAGTGCCCCCCCCCGTATAGGCAAACAAGTTTAACACGGAAGGCTCAGTCACGTTTGACGAAGTTACCTTGTTGAAAATAAACCGCCAGTTTTCAGCCTGTTCCGGAAAAATGCCGATGTGTTTAAATGCTGTCATACCCAAACGGAACGTAAGGTTTTTTTCAAAAACGGGGCATTTTATGAACCAGCGGTCTGGCATGGTGTTTTTGCACACCCATTCGCCTCGTTCGTTGCCTTCAGGCGAATAATCGGGTTTGTTCTTTTTAAACCAGGCGTCGGACATATCCCTCCAGGTTGATTCTGGCAGTCGCTTGGGCCACAAGGCCTGGGGTTCAGGGCGGCGAAGCACATACGTGCCGTATCGTTCCAGTTTTTCAAAGCCGCCGCTGTCTAGCAGTTCATAATCATCCCAGTGTAAAAGGGTCGTATCCATAGAGTCCTGTTCGTTTGCGGGCAAACGTACAGTTTTTTTGGGGGACGTCAAAATCTTTTGCGTACTTTTGGGCTTGTTCAAACATACACTGTCCATGGATAAGATTACTAGCCTTCAGAACCCAACAATCAAGCGCATCGCTCTATTGTCTAAAAGCAAAGAAAGGCGTGAACAGGGCCTGTTCGTGATGGAGGGTGCACGGGAGCTTGGATTGGCTCTTGATGCGGGTTACGAAGTGGAGGCCGTATATGTTTGTCCTGAAATATACACCAACAGCGAATACCCGTCGCTTATCAACCGATTGCCCCAACGCGTGACAACGGAAATCACACCTGCCATTTTTGAGAAGTTGGCATACCGCGATCATTCAGACGGTATAATCGCACTGATGCGCCCTCGTAAACACGACCTTTCGTCAATTCGTTTGCCCGAAAACCCCTTCATCATTGTATTGGAAGCGGTGGAAAAACCGGGTAATCTGGGAGCCATTCTTCGAACTGCCGATGCAGCCAAGGTGGATGCCGTAATCGTTTGCGACCCTAATACCGACATTTACAACCCCAACGTCATCCGATCGAGCATCGGTTGCCTATTTACCGTTCAGGTGGGCGTATGTTGTTCAAAAGATGCGGTTGACTGGCTGCACGCCCACCACGTGACCCTGCATGCCGCCGAGTTGACGGCTGCGAAGTGGTATCATGAACTAGATTTCAGGGGGCCTTCGGCGATTATTATGGGAACCGAAGCGGATGGACTTACACCATTCTGGCTGGAATCGGCTGATGTGCGAATCAAGATACCGATGCGTGGCGCCATCGATTCGCTGAATGTATCGGTTTCCACGGCCATACTTACTTTTGAAGCCATGCGGCAACGCGGATTCTGATTACTTGAGTCGAATGTGTGATGCCTTAATGGGACGCTTGACGAACAGGGATGCGCTTTCTTCAAATTTTCGTTCGGACTCAGTGGTCAGAAAGGTGCGTTGACTACCCCTTGAACACCGTACAGCCATTTCCGGGTGACGTCTGAAGTAATCCACCAAGCTACTGGCTACATAACTTCCCTGCGAAATGATGTGGACATTCTCAGGAACAAAACGACGAATTTGAGGCAACAACAAGGGATAATGCGTGCAGCCCAGGACCAGGGTGTCGATTGAATTGTCTTTTCCGAAGAGATGATCCAGGTCCTTCTTTACAAAAAATGCCGCACCTTCTGAGTTGTATTCTCCGTTTTCAACCAAAGGCACCCACATGGGACATGCTTCCTGCCTGACCACGATGTCTGGATACAATTTGTGTATCTCAATAGGATACGAACCCGAAGCAATGGTTCCAGGAGTCCCCACCAGTCCGACATGACGTGATACGGTCAATGCACCCAGCACTTCCACTGTCGGCCTTAGAATGCCCAAAACCCTGAAACCGGGATCCAACCTGGGCAAATCAACCTGTTGGATTGTCCTGAGCGCCTTTGCAGAAGCGGTGTTGCAGGCCAAGATGACCAACGGACATCCCCTTTCATACAGATGCAGCACTGCCTGTCGGGTGAACTCATACACCATATCAAACGAACGATTTCCGTAGGGAGCTCTGGCGTTGTCACCTAAATACAAGTAATCGAACTCGGGCAGCTGTTTGCTGACTTCTTCCAGTATGGTTAAGCCGCCATAACCGGAATCGAAAACACCAATGGGGCCATTATTCATATCGGCGTTGTTCTATAAAACAGAGAAGCTGCCTCCAGGTGGAGTACAGCTTCCAAAATACGGGTTAACGTGTCTTTATTTCAAGCCCAGTTTGGAACGGATCATATTGGTCACGTCCACACACTTATCTGTTGACCAATATGAAAGATCCGGGTCTGCTTTTGCAGAAACATCGAATATCAACAGGAAGTTGTTGTCTTTCCCTATGGTTTGAACAGCCGTGTCCAATTTCTTTGCTATCGGCATGATCAACTCCTGTTGTTGTTTTGAAAGGTTACTCTGAGATTCCTGATAGAACGATTCAAGCCGTTGCTGCAGATCCTGAACATCGGCCTCGCGGCGGAGGCGAATTGCTTCAGGCATGGTATCTCTACCGGCAATGTATTCGGAACCTTTCTTGTTCAATTCATCCTTGATGTTCACGATTTCTTTTTCGTATTCCTGTGCGAGCTTATCCAACTTTTTCGTGGCTTCAGTGTATTCAGGCATACTTTTAATGACATCAACCCGGTTGTAGTAACCTACTTTGATATCTTGAGCAAGGAGTGTCAACGGGAAAACGCAGGCAAGTAAAACAAAAATTTTCTTTATCATGGTGACTTCTATTTAGTTATTTTTAATCGGTGGCGGCAAAATTACAGGTTTTTTTTTAATATCCTAGTTTTCCAAGTACAAGATCGCTGATATCTATCTTGGGAGATGCGAACAGGATGTTTGAACCTGAAGCCCTGTCAAGAATCAACATGTATCCTTGTTCCTCTGAGAGCTCCTTGATTGCATTGTATATTTCATCCTGAATGGGCTTCAGCAGGCTTTCCCGCTTTTTGAACAGTTCTCCTTCAGCACCGAAATATGATTTTTTCAGGTCCGCAGCCTGTTTTTCCTTGGCTAGAATTTCTTCTTCCCGTTTTTTCTTCATTTCATCTGACAGGAATACCCTTTCTGACTCGTACTTGGTGTACAAATCTTTGGCCGCATTTGTCAGTACATCGACTTCTGCCTGCCATTTCTTGGATGTTTGGTTTAACTGGTCATTTGACATCTCGTAGGAGGGAATTTTGGCCAAGATATACTCCATATCGACAAGAGCAAACTTCTGAGCCTGGATGTTCATCGAAAAGGTGACCAACAAGGCCGACAAGACCAATACACGAGTCATTGAACCGCTGTGTCTCTTAACCCATGCCGTAACGCATACGGTGGTGGAATCGATGATACGTTTTGCTTCCATAGGGATTTTTTTAGGGTTTATCAAACCAAATATACGGATTACTCCTTTAAAATAAGTTTAACAAGGGTTAAAATTCCTGACCGATAATGAAGTGGAACTGACTGCCACCAATTTTAGACGCACTGGACGTTGGTTTATCAAAACCATATGCCCAGTCTATACCCATCAGGCCTACCATAGGCAAGTAAATACGAAGACCTATGCCGGCGGAACGTTTAAAATTGAACGGCTCCCAGGTTTTCGACTCGTCCCACACGTTACCCCCTTCAAGAAATGCAAGGGCGTAAATATTCGTGGAAGTTTCCATCAACAGCGGGTAATGCAACTCCATACCGACACGTTCGTAAATATTGTGCGCACCCAACGATCCATTTTCATAGCCTCTCAATGCCACCGTCTCGTTGGTATAGTAACTGCTATAGCCTGTCGTTCCGTCACCACCTACGTAGAACTGACCAAAAGGAGACTGCTTGTAGTAGTTGTAATGGCCCAAATAGCCCAAGTCAAAACGGGTCATCAACACCAGTTTACCGTTTGATGTAATAGGTGTATAGGTCTTTCCCTTGAACTTTACCTTGTAATATTCAATCCATTTATACAATGATTTGTAATCTCCTTCTTCGTAGAGCGTTTTGTACTCACTGGTCGTTTTACCGTCGAAAGAGGAGAAAGGCGGCGTAATCTGTACCGATAAGGAGAAATCAGAACCGGAGCGGGTGTATATCGGATTGTCTATGGATTTTCGAGCCAAAGACAGATTCAGGTTCAAGTCGTTGCTTTGCCCGTTCCTAATAACAAAATAACTCCAATTTTGCAGGTTATAATGCTGATACGACAACTCACCGTACAATTGGAAATAATCATCTGGCCAGCTCAGTCGCCCCCCCAATCCAACGGCGCCACCCCACATCTTGAGGTACTTATCGGGATCAAGTTCGGTCATGTAGGAATTCGAATAGGAATCGCCGTAATTGCTGTAGTAACTGTTATAGTAATTGCTGTAATTATTGTAGGTATTGTAGTACCTGGAACTCATGCCACTTTGGTGGGAATAAAAACCAGAAACACTCAGTGAATTGGGGCGTTTGCCACCTAACCAAGGCTCGATAAACGAAAAGCTGAAGGAATTGTAATAGTTTCCGTTAGAACGGCCGGTGATGGAGAATGTTTGCCCGTCACCCTGCGGTAAAATCTTATATGTCCCCAGATTCAACAGATTTCTAAGTGAGAAATTTGTAAACTTCAAGCTGACAGATCCCACAATACCGGTTGAACCGTAGCCAGCAGAAAGCTCAATTTGGTCGTTTGAACGCGGAGTCAGGTTCAGGTCGATATCCACCGTACCAGTTTCCTCATCGGGAATTGGGCGAACAGCGTCGTTCATTTTTTCCTGGTCGAAGTGTCCCATTTGAGCCAGTTCGCGAACGGAACGTCTCAGGTCTGACATATTGAACAGGGCTCCCGGCTTCATACGCAATTCCCTTCGGATGACGTGTTCATACACCCTGTCGTTGCCACTGATATTGATCCGGTTGATGGTAGCCGGACGTCCCTCTATGACACGAACTTCCAAATCGATGGAATCACCATCTACAGCAACTTCAACAGGATCTACCTGGAAAAAGAGATAGCCATTGTCGGTGTACAGGTTTGTGATAGCGTCCTCATCCTGCGATGTCTTCAAGCGTTCCATCAACCGTTTCTGATTGTACACATCGCCCGTCGTGATCATCAACTGCTTGCTCAATTGTTCTGAGTTGTAGACCGTATTGCCCACCCATCTGATATTCCGGTGGTAGTACTTCTGCCCTTCTTCAATGTGCAGGTAAATATTGATGGTTTTCTCATCAAACCGGTAAACAGTATCCTGAACAATCACGGCATCCCTGTATCCGTATTCGTTGTATTTATCGATGACGGCAAGCTTGTCCTTTATGTATTCCTCTTCCACAAATTTCTTCGTACTTAAAAGCGACTCCAGCTTGCCCATCTGGTTGGTCTTTTTCATGGCACGATTAATTTTGGAGTCACTCAGGGCATAGTTGCCATCAATGATAATCTGGTTGATTTTGACCTTATCCTTGCGGTCTGCCTGAATGTTTACAATAACCTGTCCAGGTTTTTGCGGATCTTCTTGCTGGACAATCTCGACCTGGGCGTTTTTAAACCCTTTCTCGTCGTAATAACGTTTGATGACGGTCTTGGCTCTGTCTGCCATGTTAGGCGTGATTTGGTTGCCTACAATCAAACCTATGTTCTTTTCAACCTCTTCCTTATCGGCTTTCTTCATTCCGGTAAACCGAATCTCGGAAATCCGCGGACGGGGGCTTAATTGAATTTCCAACCAGGCCTGTCCCCCTTCCAATTTATTGGCTACAATCTTCACATCGGAGAAGAGACCGTGCCTCCAGTATCTCTTGAGAGCCTCCGTCAAATCCTCACCGGGTATCGCGACTTCTTGACCGACACTCAGGCCTGACAATCCAACCAATACATACTCTTCGTAGTTTTCCATGCCAGTAATCTTGATTTCGGCAATGGTGTAGGTTTTAGGGGTGGCGTAATACACCTCCGGTTTTTCAACATCGGCAGCCGCTGCCTGAAACAGTATGGCCTGAAAAAAGGTCATCCCGATTAGCAAATACGCCATTGCGGTGACTTTCATTAACTTGTTCGAAGAAACTGTCATGGTTGAACTTGTTCGCTTGTTTTACCAAATCGACGTTCCCGTGATTGGTACGAATAAATAGCCTCATACAAGGCCTCTTCCCTGAATGCAGGCCAATGTGTTTCAGTAAAATACAATTCGGAATAAGACAATTGCCACATCAGGAAATTGCTGATCCGTACTTCGCCACCGGTTCGGATGAGCAAGTCCGGATCGGGCATGAAATGGGTCCTCAGTCTGCCGGACACGAGCGCCTCGTTGATTTCATCAACCTTTACGCTACCCGACTTCACATCGGCTGCAATACTTCTGACGGCTTCAGTCAATTCCCAACGGGAAGAATAGCTTAGTGCCAGCACCAATGTCAGGCCTTTGCAGGCTGCAGTCTGAGACATGCACCAATTGGCTCTTTCCTGCAATTCCTGCGGCAAACGCTCCATATCACCAATGACCATCAATCGAATGCCATTTGTTATCATATCTGGGGTCTCACGTTCAATGGCTTGAAGCATGAGGTTCATCAATCCCACCACTTCCGACTCTGGACGGTTCCAATTTTCTGTCGAAAAAGTATACAGCGTGATATAGGAAAGGCCTAGTTTGCGTGCAGCCTCCAACACGTGACGAACCGACACGACTCCCTCCATATGGCCATATGAACGGTCTTTGCCCATACTTTTAGCCCAACGCCCATTACCATCCATGATGATGGCCACATGTCTGGGTAGTTTGGTCTTGTCTATTTGTTCGTAATATGACATTATTTATAACATTTCGAACCGGTACCCACCAAATCCATACTCACATTCAGTGAGAAAACGCTGTACCAGTCCTTGTTCTTATTTCCATTGCTTTCCACCAACCAAGGATCAGTCAGTTGAAAGCCTCCTCCATTGCTGAAATAATCCAGTTGATCGGTATATGTTTTTCTAAACGTCCACTCACAACCCAGGTTGTAACGATCTGCCAGCTTGAATTTCAAGCCCAATCCCATTGGAATAAATGCGGACGTCCGCACATCGGAGGCTTTAAAACCTAGAATCCCCAATCCTGCGCAGACATACGGAGTGAACGTCATCGAACCGGGAACATAAGCCGGCATGCCAAATTCGTAAAAGTTCCACTCCATTTGTACGCTGGCGTCCACCAGCCTCCTGTCAAAATCGAGTTCAACACCTGATGGAAAATTGAACGCCTGACCTTTTGTCGAACCGGCAACTCCCGAAGTTCCAACCAGCCCCTTGATCGAGAAGCGACCGTTCAGGTTATACCTGTAAAGTAGGTTCATCGATGCACGTGTGTCCTTGAACAGTGAGTTCTGATTGGCATCTCCCATGTAAAACGAAGCGCCCGGGGCCAACCCGATCTCCATGCTGTAGGCTTGCGCCGACAAGCATTGAACAGTCATCCCCATTATCAGGGCAGACAAAACGGACACGTATACCAAACGATTCATGCGTTACATTTATTAGGCATCCAACGTCCTTATATTACGCGTTTTATCGATGAACAAAGAACGCTTGGTTTTCGTATGCCTTCCAAACAGATCGGTTTTTTCGACCATCAGTCAGACCTCCGAACCGCCAGACAAAAAAACGGTCCTTGTCATTTACAGAATCTTCAAGACGTTGAATGACCACGCTACCATAGGAATCACCGTTGTCCAATGCCGGAATCGACCAATTATCAGGTGCGTCTATCCATGTTTTTCCACGATCTTTTGACACATACATGCCTGTTGAGTTGATTCCCGATGATTTTACGCCACCGTAACACACCAACTTATCTTCGTAATAAAATAAACTAGCCCCTTTAAGGTTCGACACCGGTACGGTTGATTTCCGTGTAACCAACACCCAATACAACCCGTCTTCCGTTGCCCAGGCCGAAGACGAAAACGCACCATCTGAACGAAGCCCAGTCATTAAGGTCAGGTATTGCCTATTTGTTACACTGGCGTTTTTCACACAGGCGTAATCACTTACAGGAATATCGGAATCAAGCTTTCCACCCTGTTCCCACGTCACCCCGTCGGCACTGCGGACACCATAAACGGTTCCGTCGTTTTCCTTCGAAAGACCAACAATATAGCTGTCATTCACATCGTCGTTATCTTTCGAAGTAAGCGTACCGAGCAATGTGACAAAATTGATATTCGATGGCTGTTGCGTCCATGAAAGACCGTCTGTGGATGTGTACAAGCGACCGGAAAGATCAGTCACATACCATTTGGTCTTGTGTATCTGAAGGGATGCAATGTTTATCGGTGCGCTTAGCCCGGATACGGAAAGTCCCGACCAGGAGGAAACGGACGGATCGGACTGATAGGCGCTTATACCCCCATTCGGGAGCGGAAAGCAGACCCTGAACGAGCCGTCGTTCATTAAAAACGATCTGTTTCGTGTGGAATCATCGGGTAAATTTGTGCCATGATCCTTTACCACCAGTTTAGTAGGATCCACCTGATGCACATTGATGCGCACCGTATATGTTCGGGTATAGTCTCCGTCTACCGAAGTATTTTTAAACCTGACAGGAGAAGAGAAATCAATCGTATCGCCATCGGTATACAACGTGTCGTTGACATACACCTTTCCGTTGGTTGAATAAAACTCCATTTTCGGAAGCAGGTAATCCACCTTCCTACCGTACGGCAAGGAATCGGCATTGAACACGATTCCCTTTTTCTGATCGATGTAAAATACATAGTACTGAATACCCACACAAGTATCCTGCTGCTCAAAATAAAAACGCTTTAAATTGGCAGTTGAATAGTACTGCTCTTCAAAATTATCCCAACAAGACGTGGATACGCCTGTCAGTAAGACCATTGAAAGCAAATGTATAAAGGTTTTGTACCTCATGCTGTATGGTTTGCGTCAAAAGCAGGGAAACTCACCCGTGCTACTATATGAACGGCAAAAATACTAAGTTTTTTATCGATTAACGGCATGCATACCAAGTTTTATGAAAAATTAGGCTTCACAGATACATAACGATACTTCATCTGTACATAACCTGTTTTTAGGGACACCTGTGTTTTTAAGAGAGCAACCGGTCTAAAAAGACAGGGGGAAAACTGGGAGAAGTGTATCCACTGTTCTGACAACGCCTTTTTCCTCGTAGATTCTGCAACCGTCCGACCTAGTTTCCACCAGCCGGATAGCTGGTGCCAATACCCCCGACTGTATGTACTGATCCGACGTTTCCATATGCACCTCATCCCATAGGCCTTCATTGATGAACGACTGAAGCAAGGTTGTTCCACCCTCCACCAACAACGTTTGATAGTTCCGTTCGTACAAAGCATGCAACAATCCCCTCAAAACGGGTACGGAAAAATCGAGCGTCACATACGTCACATTGGGTTTGTCGGGTACTTTTTTCTCGGTAAAAACGAGGGTTTTAACAGTCCCATCAAACACATGCAGGCTGGTCGGCAATTCCAGTCGACGATCGATTACAGCCCTTACAGGTTGGCGACCGGACCATTCCCTGAGAGTCAATCTGGGATTGTCCAACAGAGCCGTATTTTTCCCTACCAAAATAACCGCATGCTCAGACCTGATTTTATGTGTCAAAAGACGGGTAAAGGGCGTAGATATGGACAATGGCTCAACCAATTCACCCGGTTGGCGGTTCCAGTCAATGAAACCATCGGCGGTCATTGCCCATTTCAACGTAATGAAAGGACGTTTCCGTTCATGGAAGGTAAAAAAACGCCGATTCAGCTCCCAGCAAGCTTCAGCCTCAACGCCAACCGTCACATCCACTCCGTTATCCCTTAACTTGGCTATGCCACGCCCCGAAACCAGTGGAAACACATCGGGAGTACCAATGACTACCCTGGGAATTTGCTTACGTATGATCAGGTCCACACAGGGTGGCGTCTTTCCAAAGTGTGAACAGGGTTCGAGGTTGACATACAAGGTTGATTCTTTCAGCCATTCCTGGTTTTTGACAGAACGGATAGCCATGGGCTCGGCATGTGGCAGTCCTACCTGTTTGTGCCATCCTTCCCCGATAATCTGCCCATCCCTTACGAGAACAGCGCCAACCATGGGATTGGGTTGGCAGGTAGGTTTACCGGCCAAGGCTAATTGCAGACAGCGGCGCATGTAACGCCTATTTGCGTCCATTTGTCCGATAGTTACAGGTTCCAACTCCATCATTGTGTTTTTTCGTATAGAAGGCTTGGGATATCGGTTTTTTTTGTAGCTTTGTGAACTAATTGTTAACTATGAAGGCGTTTATCCAATCGGCCAAAAACCAATTGACAACTCTGTACACCCCCCAGGAAATTGGCAGAATTGTCCGTTTACTCCTGGAAAAATGGGCAGAGGTGGATGCGGTGTCGTTTTATGCAGACAAAGATAAAAAAATTCCGCAAACGGTACGGGATTCACTTCAAAAGGCACTTGACAGGCTGAGCCGGAACGAACCCCTTGAGTACGTGCTTGGGATAGCCGATTTTGCGGGTATGAAACTTCACGTAGACAGCCGTGTGCTCATCCCCAGGCCGGAAACGGAAGAATTGGTCGAATGGGTGAAACAGGATTTTGGCAAACACCGTACCATACAACCGAAAAGAATTCTGGACGTATGTACGGGTAGCGGTTGCCTGGCTCTCGCTTTTGCCAGCGAATGGCCGGATTCGCAGGTTGAGGGATGGGACGTTTCGGAAGAAGCATTGGAGGTCGCTTCCATGAATGCGGCCAGTAATGGGGTTCACATACGGTTTAAGCAAATCGACTTGTTGTCACCTGGTCCGGTTGGGGGTTCGGATTCCGTCTTTGACTTGATTGTCAGCAACCCTCCCTATATACGTCGTTCTGAATCTACTTGTATGGCGGCCAATGTACTTTACTTCGAGCCTCATATTGCCTTATTTGTCGAAGACGATGACCCCTTGGTTTTTTACCGGGCTATCGCTCGATTGGGAATGTTCTCGCTTAAACCCGGTGGAACCTTGTATGTTGAAATAAACAGCCAACTGGGCGAACAGACCATTGCCGTTTTTGATCACGAAGGCTATTCAGAAACGGTTTTAAAAAAAGATATAAACGGCAGGGACAGGTTTGTCAGGGCCATACGTTAACCCACTTTTGCAGCACCATGAACTACTCATTTTCCGACGCAATGACATTCTCAGCAAGGTTTTGTTCCATTGCAGAAAGATGTAAGCAGGAGGTATTGGAAAAACTCCGACCTTTTGAACTGAACTTTTCGGAACAACAACAAATCATCACCTGGCTGGAAAAAGAAGGATATTTGGATGAGGTTCGTTATTCGAGGGCCTATGTCAACGACAAAATCAAGTTCAATAACTGGGGCCGTATGAAAATCAGGCTGTATTTGAAACAAAAAGGATTGACACGTCTTGCCATAGATGAAGGCCTGTCTGTTCTGGAAGAAGCCCAGTACACGAAAATCCTGAAAGACTTGTTGAGAAGGAAAGACAAACACCTTAAGTATGTCGACAACAGAGACAGAAGGGCCAAGTTGTATCGATTCGCTTTGGGAAAGGGATTTGAGGTTTCCTTAGTAAACCAGTGCCTGAACGACCTTTTGCAGGAGAATATTGACGGCTATGATGAGTAAACCGTTTGTGCGTACAGCCCTTCACAGCCTTCTGGATATGGCATACCCGGACTTGTGTCTCTTGTGTGAAGAGCCTTTAAACGACCAGGAAAACCGTGTTTGCCACAACTGCCTGTACCTTTTGCCCAGAGTTCACTTCAACTCCTTTACCGACAACGAATCGGCCCTGTTGTTTTACGACAAACTGCCCTTTGTCAAAGCAACCTCCATGTTTCGTTATGTCAAGGAATCATCGATACAATCATTGATTGAAATGATGAAGTATAAGGGTAAAAAGGAAGTCGGTCAGGTTTTGGGGGCATTTGGGGGCATGCAATTACAGCAAAATGGTTTTTTCAACGACATCGACGTGTTGGTTCCTGTACCCCTGCATCCCAGAAAACAACACAAACGAGGCTACAACCAGAGCGAGTGGTTCGCCAAGGGTCTTTCCGGCCTCACCGGGTTACCTGTCGATACGACTTCCCTGATTCGGACCAAAGACAACAAAACACAAACCCGGAAACACTTGTTCGAACGTTGGGAGAACGTGTCTACTGTCTTTTACCTTAAAAGACCCACCGCCTTTGAGCACAAGCACATTCTGTTGGTTGACGACGTGCTGACAAGCGGATCGACACTCGAGGCTTGCGGGCATGCTGTATTAAAAGCACCTGGATGCAGGGTCTCCTTCCTAACCCTGGCCAAAGCCTGAATTGATTTTGCCGTCATTTTATCTAAGGATACGGAACAAATGGTCTATATTTACACTGAAATACCGTAAATACTGTCGAACCCATGAAACGCTCAGCCTGTTTTTTATCCGTGTTCGTAATCAACCTGTGTCTCCTTATTTCAAGTCCCATCTCCCGAATTTCAGCCCAGGAAACGGCCAAAACGGGATTGAATCTTGGCGTGTTACCGGCCGTCTCATTCAATTCGGATGAGGGATTCCAATATGGGGTCATCTTAAATTTATTTGATTACGGTAACGGAAAACGATTTCCTGGCTATAATTATTCGGCCTATCTGGAAGCCTCCCAATTTACAAAAGGGAGCAGCTTGCTTCGTTTGTATTTCGACTCGGATCGTCTTTTAAAAGGCGTGCGAAGTTTCTTTGACCTAAGCTATGTACAGGAAGACCTAATGCCGTTTTACGGGTTCAACGGCTATCAATCGGTATTTTCGGCAGACACAATTAGCCTGAACCGAACATTCTACAACATGTCACAACGTCAATACAGAGCCATTGCCGATTTCTCTGGCCGTTTGGGCATAAACAACCTGAATTGGCTGTTCAGTTATGCCTTTTACCAGTATTCACCCGATGTTGTCGATTTTGACAAACTGAATAAAGACGTTTCCACAACCGACATTGATTTCCTGCATGGAACCAGCCTGTATCAGAAGTATGTGGACTGGGGCATCATCGATGCGGAAGAGGCCAATGGAGGGTCAATCCACGTCATCAAGGCGGGGTTGCTGTATGACACACGCAACGCGCTGGTCAACCCCAGCCGTGGCCTTTGCACGGAACTGCTCCTGGAGTTGGCGCCATCCATTCTAAACGAAAAGCCCTATGCCAGGTATTCATTGGTTCACAGACAGTTCCACGAGTTGGTCAAGGACAGGCTTAACCTTGCCATCCGCCTGGGGGCACAAGGTAAAATCGGCTCAGACAACATTCCCTTCTACCGACTTTCACAACTCATTTCTCCGTTTGCCACCCGCTCGAACGTAACCGGGTTGGGCGGTGACAATAGCCTGAGAGGTATCCTTAAGAACCGGATTGTGGGTGAGGGGGTGGCTTTCAGCAACGTGGAACTGCGCTGGAAAGCCATCCGTTTTGACGCCCTCAACCAGCATTTCTACATTGGCTTCAATGGTTTTGTCGATCTTGGCCTGATTACCGACCCGGTTGATCTCAATCTGACAGCCGTAAGCAACCTTGATCGATCCATCTACTTCGAGGAAGAAACAGATCAAAGCATTCACACCTCGTTGGGAGGGGGTTTGAAGTTGGCCATGAATGAAAACTTTGTTGTTTCCCTCGATATGGGCAAAGCTATGGATAAACGGGATGGCGATTGTTTAGGCACTTACATAAAAATAAACTACCTGTTCTAGGTTCATATTGATGATTTTTTACGCTTAATTAAACGTATGATATCCAATCAATGATTACTTTTGCACCCAGATTGGGTGTACATTCCAGTCATGCCTCCGGAAAACGGGATTCCTGTCCGACTCAAACTAAAACAGGATGACGTTTCAGAAAAAATTCTGTACGCAAAAACAATGACCCTATGGAAAAGCTAGAACGAATTATCGCCTCAAAATTACTGAAGATCAAGGCGGTCAAGTTGCAACCTTCTAACCCGTTTATTTGGGCATCCGGTTGGAAATCTCCCATCTATTGCGACAACAGAAAAACCTTGTCCTATCCCCCTCTGCGAAATTTCATCAAATTGGAACTGGCACGGATCATACGGGAAAAGTATGACCAGGTTGATGCCATTGCCGGTGTAGCAACAGGTGCCATCGCGCAAGGAGCCATGGTGGCTGAAGAACTGGGACTTCCCTTTGTCTACGTACGTTCGTCTCCCAAAGACCACGGATTGGAAAATCTCATTGAAGGTGACCTGAAGCCGGGTATGAAGGTTGTGGTTATAGAAGACCTCATTTCAACCGGAGGAAGCAGCCTCAAGGCAGTTGAAGCCATCAGGGCAGACGGCAGTGAGGTGCTGGGAATGCTGGCCATCTTCACGTATGGATTTTCGGTTGCGGAAGAAACCTTCAAAAAAGCAAAGGTTGAACTGACGACGCTGAGCAATTACGAAGCAGTCCTTGACTTGGCTCTATCGACCAATTACATCCACAAATCGGAGTTGCTAGCTTTGCAAGAATGGCGCAAGTCTCCCAGCACCTGGGAACCCAAATAAAAAACATAAAATGACCGACTTTACCAGCGATGTCAAGTCTATCGCGCACGATAGCGAACGTGTATTCAACTTCCTTTCGGATTTGAACCACATCGAGAAATTTCGGGCAAGTCTGTCCGGGTCACCCGTCAAGGAGATTACATTCGACAGGGACAGCTGCCGATTCAAGGCCGATGGTGTGGGAACGATTGCCGTTCGCATCGTGGAGCGTGAGCCGTACAAGACGATCAAATTCGTCTCAGAAACGTCACCGGTTCCTTTCACCTGTTGGATCCAATTGGTTGAGGCAGCGCCTAACGACACACATCTGAAACTGATACTGCGCGCAGACATTCCACTATTGCTCAAACCCATGGTTTCCAAACCGCTGGAAAAAGGCATCCAGAAAGTGGCTGACGTCTTGGCTGCTCTGCCCTATTGACGAACTCAAACAAGGCTTTATGAAAAAATTGTGGGAAAAGAACACGGAGGTCGACCAGGCCGTTGAACGTTTTACCATTGGCAGGGATCAGGAAATGGACATGTACCTTGCCCGGTTTGACGTGCTGGGTTCCATGGCGCACATCACGATGCTGGAGCAGATTGGTTTGCTGACTTCTGATGAACTTTCAACCCTGCTTGATGCCCTTAAGGATATACATTCTGACATCGAAAAAGGAAATTTCACCATTGAAAAGGGAGTGGAGGACGTTCATTCGCAGGTTGAGTTATTATTGACACGCAGACTGGGTGATACCGGCAAAAAAATACACAGCGGCCGTTCACGCAACGACCAGGTTCTGCTTGACATGAAGTTGTTCACCCGTTCGGCTATCCAGGACCTTCATAACGCCGTATCTTCACTGATTGATGTACTGATTGAACAAAGCGAAAAGTACAAGAATGTACTTTTACCCGGATACACCCACTTGCAGGTTGCAATGCCTTCTTCGTTCGGATTATGGTTTGGCGCATACGCGGAATCGCTTGTTGACGACCTGGTTTTGCTTGAATCCGCATTTCGCATCTGCAACAGGAATCCCTTGGGATCTGCCGCCGGATATGGCTCGTCCTTTCCGTTGAAAAGACAAACGACCACCGACTTGCTGGGTTTCGACGGAATGAATGTGAACGTTGTTTACGCCCAGATGGGTCGTGGAAAAATGGAGCGTACCGTTTCATTTGCCCTTGCCTCCATAGCATCCACCGTGTCTAAACTGGCCTTTGACGCATGCCTGTATACTAGTCAGAATTTTGGATTTATCCGTTTGCCCGACACCTATACCACCGGATCGAGCATCATGCCCCATAAGAAGAATCCAGACGTGTTTGAACTGACAAGGGCCAGATGCAACAAGATCCAATCGTTGCCCTACCAGATTAATGGCATGATAAACAACCTGCCATCGGGTTATTTTAGAGATTTTCAATTACTTAAGGAAGTTTTTATACCCGCTTTCGGTGAGTTGAGGGATTGTTTGGAAATGACAACGTCCATGTTGTCGCACATTCAAGTAAACACCGACATACTTCAGGACCAAAAATACAAGTTGATGTTCAGTGTAGAAGTTGTCAACCAGCTGGTCTTGGAAGGAACACCCTTCAGGGATGCATACAAGCAGGTCGGACTGTCCATCGAATCGGGTACATTTCAACCTTCCACGGCTGTCAATCACACTCACGAGGGCAGCATTGGGAATCTATGCAACGATGAGATACTGAAACACCGCAATCAGGTGAGTGCCTCTTTTCACTTTGAGAAAATTGAGGAGGCAGAACGCAAACTGCTTTCAAGATAGCCCCTATTAAATGTGTTAACTCCTGCCTTAACCAGATCCATCCACTCCAACGGATCAGGTTTCAGACAGGAGTCTTACACTCAACAATACCCAACAAAGGTAAACAGCTTTCTCATATAACGGTGAGGTCTAATTACTCATTGTTACTCATTATTCATATTCAGCCTGAATTTGAGCAAAATCCATTTGTTAGTTTAAATTAGTTGGCGTACTTTCACCTTGTGAATACACAATTATTTTATACTATTGTGACAGTTTTAAAACACTAAAACCATTGTTCAGGTATGAAAAAAATTTTATTGGTCGAAGACGATTGCGATTCAGCTAGAATAAACGCTGACTTTTTGATTTCAAAAGGATACGATGCGATCCACGCTTCAAACCTCAAGACAGCTACCATGTATCTGTTGACAGAGGACATTGACCTGATACTGATGGACATTCTTTTACGTGATGGTAACGGTCTTGATTATACCAGAATCATTCGTAAAGAAAAGATCCTTACTCCGTTGATTTTCATGACCGTTTGTACGCATATCAACGAAATCAGGGCCGGCTTTGAATTGGGCTGTGAAGACTATTTGAAAAAACCCGTCAATATGGATGAACTTCTCCTACGCGTAAAACGCGTACTTGGAGACATGCACTCTGTGGGGGCTCACTTCCGAAAAATTGGAAAATACCGGTTCAATCCGATCACCCAACACCTGTGTATGGATGACGAGGTAAGAAGCCTGGGCACACTCGAATCGTCTGTACTTAACGATCTAAGCGCTGTAAACGGCGATATTGTGCTAAAAGAAGAATTGCTGGAAAAATACTGGTTTGGTGTCTCCGTATACAGTTCAAGAAACCTTGACAGTGTCATTGTCAAATTAAGAAAACGGTTATGGAAGGATCCACACATCCATCTGATTTCGATAAAACGATGTGGATACCGTTTGGTTGTAGATTGATCGCTGTTTATAAAAATCAGATATTACGTCCACCGTTTCGCACCGTTTCTTTTGTGTCATTTCATTCAATAAAAAAGCTGCCTCAAACTGTTTAACGTATTGAGGCAGCTTTTTTGTATGAGTTATCAGTTATTCCTCTTCCAGGTCTTCATCAACAATCTTGTACTGCTTTTTCTGTACTTCATAAGCAACAGGAGCTGCAATGAACAAGGTTGAATACACACCGGTGATGGTACCCAGCAACATGGCAAAGGCAAATCCACGAATGGTTTCTCCACCAAACAGGAATATCGTCAACAAGGTAATGAACACCGTCAAAGACGTACTGAACGTTCTGACCAAAGTTTGATTCAACGCTTCATTCATTAACCGTTTCTTGTTTCTTTTCGGGTAATAACCGATGTTTTCACGAATACGGTCGAAAACAACCACGGTATCGTTCACGGAGTACCCGATAATGGTCAGTATGGCACCAATGAACGTTTGGTCAATTTCCAACGAGAATGGCAACAGGTTGTAGAACAATGAATAGCAACCGATGATGAACAGTACATCGTGAACCAACGCTGCAATTGTTCCTGCGCTGAAAGCCACGTTCTTGAATCGCATCAAGATGTACAGTCCGATGATGATGACAGATAGGAATACTGCCCACATGGCCGATTTGGTCACATCATCCGCAACGGTTGGTCCCACCTTTCGAGAGTTCACAATATTATCTTTTACAAAGGCCTCCTTGGTAGTCCCTTCTGGAAGGAATTGTTTCAAACCTTGATACAAGCGGGCTTCCAAATCGTCATCCACCGTCTGGCTGGTTTCTTCTATCCTGTAGTTGGTATTAACACGTACCTGATTATCGGAACCAACTGTGATCACACTGACAGACGCGTTCTCAAAATAACCACTCAACGATTCGCGTACATCGTCGGTTTTAACCGACTCGTCAAAACGAACCAGGTAGTTGCGCCCACCGGAGAAATCGACACCTTCACTCAATCCACGGAAGCAAA
Source organism: uncultured Bacteroidales bacterium (assembly GCA_964438045.1). Lineage (GTDB taxonomy): Bacteria > Bacteroidota > Bacteroidia > Bacteroidales > UBA1402 > UBA8389. The sequence goes on from CAYTIY010000034.1 coordinate 19,782, forward strand.
GAGAGACAACACCGATGGTCAGTACAACAGCGGATATGATGTAACCAATTTTTCTGAGTCCAATAAAGTTTACTTTTGGACTCACCAACAGATTCTTCGTCAATTTCGTGTGGAACGGCAAGTTCAGCAGTTTGTCCTTAGCGTGGAAGGCTTCAAAAATCAAACGGGTAACGAAAACACCACAAAATACCGAAGTGATAATACCGATGATCAACGTGGTAGCGAAACCCTTGACCGGACCGGTACCGAATACAAACAGGACGATACCTGTGAGTAAGGTGGTAATATTACCGTCCATGATGGCCGACAAAGCGTTCTTGTATCCGTCCGCCACAGCCTTTTTCATTGATTTTCCCGCTCGAAGCTCCTCCTTGATACGTTCATAGATCAACACGTTCGCATCCACCGCCATACCGAGCGTCAACACGATACCGGCGATACCGGGCAATGTCAAAACAGCCTGGAAAGAGGCCAAGATACCCATCATGAAGAAGACGTTCACCAATAAACTGGCGTCTACGATAAGCCCGGGAATCAAACCATAGTTAACCTGCATATAGAGCAGAATCAGCACAAAAGCGATGAGCATAGAAATAAAACCAGCCTGAATGGCTTCCTTACCCAAAGATGGTCCAACCACATCTTCCTGTACGATGTGTGCAGGAGCCGGCATCTTACCGGATTTTAAGACGTTTGCCAAGTCTTTGGCTTCAGCGGCGGTAAAGTTCCCGGTAATTTCAGAACTGCCGCCGGCAATTTCCTGATTAACCCGGGGGTATGAATAGACATAACCATCCAGGACTACGGCAATACACTTGCCGATGTTGGCTTTGGTCAGACGAGCCCATACCTTGGCTCCCTCCGAATTCATGGACATGTTGACCTTTCCATATCCGGTGGTTTGTTCAAAATCATCGTCGGCACCGGTAATCACGTCGCCACCCAATGCAGGACGTCCGTCACGGTTCGAGACCTTGATGGCGATGAGTTCGTATATGGCAGTCTTTTTATCGACCGGATTGACAGTCCATAAAAATTTCAAATCTCTAGGAAGCAACTCCTTAACTTTTGGATCATTCAAGTAACGGTTAACTTGAGCCGTATCACGACCCAATGCGTACCCTACGAGCGGACCCTGACCAATGCCGTTTTGGGATTGGTTAACCTGCAGGACGGAAAACAAGGGGTATTCTTTCTTCCAGGACTCCAGCGATTGAGTTTGTGATGCCGTGTCAGACGTTTGTTCCAACTTTGACAGCAACTTGTCACTTGCAGCCATCAGCGAATCGTTCGCTTTTGCGGCTTTCTGATCCTTACCTTGTACGTTCAGGGACTTAGTTGTGTCACCGCTTGCCTGAGGTTTCTCACCAAGCGACTTGTTGTCACGGATCAAATTGTTGACAGCGAGCAACGACTGATAAATCTCAGCCAGATCGTAGGTTTCCCAGAATTCGAGGTTGGCCGAACCCTGAAGCAACTTGCGCACGCGCTCCGGCTCTTTGATACCGGGCAGTTCAACCAGAATTCTGCCCGAGTTTTCCAGGCGCTGAATATTGGGTTGAACCACGCCGAAACGGTCAATACGGGTTCTCAACACATTAAAAGAGTTTGAGATGGCCGATTCGACTTCTTCCTTCAATACCTTGACAACATCTGCGTCTGACTTCTGTGGGTCAATGCGTGTTTTAAGTTCAAACGTACTGAATATGGCAGACAAACGGGCTCCTGGTGCCAACGTATGGTATTCTTCAACAAAAAGATCAACATAGTTTTTCTGGCTTTCTGTCATTCGCTTGTCAGCTTGAGCCAGCGCCTGGTTGAAAAGCTTATCCGGGTTGTTGTTGGATAAGGCTAGGAGCACATCCTTGACAGACAACTCGAGCGTGACATTCATGCCACCCTTCAGGTCGAGACCCAAATTGATTACTTTTTCCCGACATTCGGCATAGGTCATTCCCATATAAACTTTTTCAGTTTCAATGGAATCCAGGTAGTAAGCCAATCTGACCGGGTCGCCATTCGCCGCCTTCTCCGCCTTGCTTTCCACCCTGTTGTTTACAAGAGAAAAAGAGAGGTAATAGGCGCAAACGAGGGTAAGCAGAATTGCAAAAACCCTTACAAATCCTTTGTTTTGCATGTTAAACTACGTTTTTATACAGTATGATATAAGTATGGTATTTTTTTACGAACCGCAAAGATATACGATTATTTTAATTGTAAGGTATTCAAAAACAAAAAATTTCAGAGGCCCCTCCTTCTTAAGAAGGCCGTAGGGTCCGGCTCGGCACCGCGAAATCTTTTGTACAAGACCATCGGATCTTCCGTGTCACCTTTTTCAAGA
>CAYTIY010000035.1:0-21946 GCA_964438045.1 uncultured Bacteroidales bacterium
CCTACGTGATTGAACGTTGGCCGGGCGGTATGCTCACCAACTTCCCCACCATCCGTAAGGCCGTGAAAAAGATGACCACCATCGACAAGATGGTGACCGATGGTACCTTTGACAACCTGTCCAAGCGTGAGCGCCTGCAGGTTTCCCGTCAACGTGCCAAACTGGAAAAGAACCTGGGTTCCATCGCTGACCTGAATCGTCTGCCTTCAGCCTTGCTGGTTGTTGATGTGATGAAGGAACAAATTGCCGTCATGGAAGCTCAACGCCTCGGTATTCCTGTTTTTGCCATGGTGGACACCAATTCCGATCCGAACACGATTGATTTTGTCATCCCTGCAAATGATGATGCTACCAAGTCTATCGAAGTCATCATCAGCACGCTGTGTTCAGCCATTCAGGAAGGTCTGGAAGAACGCAAGGTTGAAAAGGCAGACAGTGCTGCCGCTGCTGAGAACGAAGACAAAGAAGTGAGCGTCAAGCGTGAACGTCGTGGTAAGGCAAAGAAGGAATTGATCCAAAAGGATGATGTCGAAGCCTTGAAGGCCAAGGTGGCATCCAAATACATCAAGGAAGACGAAGAGTAACTTCCCCGCTTCATTAACAACAATCTTACGGTGTGTCCTTGCTCAAACAAGGACATCACCGGCTAAAAAATACGTGAATTATGGCAGTAACTATGGCAGATATCTCGAAACTCCGCACAATGACAGGAGCCGGGATGATGGATTGTAAAAACGCATTGATTGAAGCCAACAACGATATGGAGGCTGCAATCGAAATCATACGAAAAAAAGGACAGGCAGTTGCCGCTAAGCGCAGTGACCGTGAGGCATCCGAAGGGTGTGTTCTGGCAGGTGTCAATGGTGGTTTTGCCGCTGTGTTGGCCCTCAAATGCGAAACAGACTTCGTGGCCAAAAACGCCGATTTTATTGCGCTGACTCAGGCTATTCTTGATTTGGCATTGGCTCAGAAGCCGGCCAACCTGGATGAATTGAAGGCGTTGAAAATGGAAGACCGCACAATTCAGGAAAAGATTACAGAACGTATCGGTGTTACAGGTGAAAAGATTGAGTTGGACTTCTACGAATTTGTGGAAGGTGCAGCTGCGATTTCCTATATACACCCTGGAAATAAATTGGCTACCATCGTTGCATTTAGCAAGGAGGTTGAAAACCAGGCAGGCCGCGACGTGGCCATGCAGGTTGCAGCCATGAGCCCAATTTCGTTGGATCGCTCATCCGTACCTGCAAAGGTTATCGAAACCGAACTGGAAATTGGTCGTGAGAAAGCCCGTGAAGAAGGCAAACCGGAAAACATGCTGGATAAGATTGCCCAAGGCCGTCTTAATAAATTCTATCAGGAATCAACCTTGTTGGAACAGGCATTCATCAAGGATGCCAAAACGAGCGTACAGCAGTACATTACTTCAGTTGATAAAGATTTGAAGGTTCTTTCCTTCAAACGGATCACCCTGAACATGGAGTAAGGCTAGTCGTTCAATCCTTAGTTGAAATACAAGTAACCGGAAGTCATATTGACTCCGGTTATTTTTTTTTCAGATCTCCCTTTACCTTGTATCCCTTTTTTTCCAGGAAAACGGCCACCTTTTCACGCACATCACCCTGGATCAGAATCTCGTCGTCCTTGGTAGAACCTCCAACACTGCAGTGCTTTTTCAATTGGGCGGCAAGTTGGGCCAACTTTTCTGAGTTGCCTTCAAACCGACTGATAAGGGTGGCTGGTTTGCCATTGCGTTTTTCAAACCGGATGACCAATGGATTTTTCTGGATGCCTGATTCTCCACTGGTCGGGTTGTCGGCGTTTGTTGCTGCCTTCTGGCTGCTCTCGTCTGTCGGTAGTAGGTCGTTAAGTGCTTCTTTCCAATCAATGAGGCTCATTTTTCAGACAAATTAAATGCGTAATTAAAGGGTAAGTAAAATCGAGTCGCACAAAGTTACACCTTCGCAATTGAATTTTTTTACTATTTTTGTGCAAATTGAACGAGCAAATAGTGGATGGAACCCGTTAAGTTACTTGATACCGACCATATCCCAGAACCGACATTGAGGAGGCTTCCCTGGTATTTGGCCTATCTGAAGTTGGCGTCCGATAAGGGGGAGAATTACATTTCCTCCACTCAGATTGCACGAGCCATCAATGTGAGTGCGTCACAAATTGCCAAGGACCTGTCTCTCGTCAATGTTTCCGGAAAGACCAGGGTGGGCTACGATGTACACGAACTTATTGAGGTACTGGAGGATTTTCTGGGATTCAAGCACACCCATAAGGCTTTTTTGTTTGGTGTAGGAAGTTTGGGAGGGGCGTTGCTGCACGATAAAGGATTGTCCCAGTATGGACTGGAAATCGTTGCCGGATTTGATGTGAACCTGGCATTGACCGGGCAACTGATCAATGGCATACCGGTCTACCACATCAATGAATTTGACCGACTCCAGGAGAAGTTGGGTGTGTCTATAGGTATTCTGACCGTCCCGGTAGATAAGGCTCAGGAGGTTGCCGATCTGATGGTGGGTGGTGGTATTCGTGCCATTTGGAACTTTACACCGTTCAGAATACACATGCAAAGTGACATTGTGGTGCAAAACACATCAATTTATGCGCATTTGGCATTGATGTTCAATAGGTTGGGTAATCACTGACGACTATACCGCATGAAGATTATTGCTGTCGGGATGAATTACCGCGAACATTTGGAAGAACTGAAGGCGCCGGTTCCTGTTGATCCCGTCATCTTTTGCAAGCCTGATTCCTCGTTGATGGAGGCCACGGAAAAAAAGCCGTTGTCAAACATGCCCTTTTTTTTACCGGATTTTTCTTCGGATGTGCAGTATGAGACAGAGTTGGTAGTGCGCATCAACCGCCTTGGAAAAAGCATTGCTCCCCGATTCGCCAATCGCTATTACCACGAGGTGACTGTTGGACTTGACCTGACGGCACGGGACTTGCAACGATTGTATCGTGCTGAAGGTAAACCCTGGGAATTGTCTAAAGGATTTGATCAGTCGGCTGTTGTCGGAACTTTTGTGCCCTTGGCGGAGCTGGGAGACATTCAGCATCTTACCTTTAGTCTGCAATTGAATGGTGAAACGGTGCAGGTTGGTCAAACTGCCGACATGATTTTTACGGTTGACACCATCATTTCGTATGTATCGAGGTTTTTTACACTGAAAACCGGTGATCTTATCTTCACGGGGACTCCTTCCAATGTGGGTCCATTGGCAATAAACGACCATCTGGAAGGCTTTCTGGCCGATAGAAAGCTGTTGGATCTGCGGGTGAAATGATATACTAAAAGCGTGTGTTTGCCGTTTTTATACCAAAGCTGGATTTTAATGAGAATAGTTATCGGAGTTTTACTTCTTTTTTGTTGCATCTTCACGGGTGTGGCACAGGAGTTGCGTTCCATAGAATGGTTCCGGACGTCTGAACGTGACTCTTCCGTTCGTTTTGAAGGAGCCATCCAGCCGACTGCCGGTGGTTTACCGGTTTATTCGGAAACCTACAGGCCATTGGAGGAATCTGGACACTACTCGGTGTCTGTGTCATTTCCCATGCTTGAACCCTTGACTGCCGAAGAGGAAACGATTCTCAAGCCTCTGTTGAATACGATTCCCGACACCTTGTCCTATACGTATAACCTGGGATGGGAACGAAAGAAGCCGGTAATCGATCTGGTGTTGAATCCCTTTGTCCGTAAAGGAAGGACGTATTATAAGCTCGTTTCCTTCAGGTGGTCCATTCGGCCTGCCTCGACGACCTCTGGCGTTTCGTTGAGAGCCACGCGCAACTATGTCTCTTCATCTGTCTTGTCTGCGGGTAAATGGAAAAAAATTAGTGTGACCGCTTCAGGCATGTACAAACTGACTTATGAGGATCTGGTAAAAATGGGTATCAATCCCGAAAAAGCACAGGTTTACGGCTACGGAGGCAAAATGCTGGGTGAAGATTTCAGGACAACCGTTTATACCGATGATCTGCCTGAAGTGCCGGTGTGGAAAGATACGGGTAAGGATGGTATATTCAATGCTGGCGATTGTCTGTTGTTTTATGCACAGGGACCCGTATACTGGTACCAATCGGGTAATTTGATCACGCGTCTGAACAATCCATATTCAAACAAAGCGTATTATTTCATAGGGGAGCGGGCCGGAGGTTCCCTGATAGCAGAACGCCGTCATTACACCCAGGAACCTACGCGTACGGTGAACTCGTACACACACATAGAGCTGTATGAAAAGGATCTTGTGAACATGGGAGAGTCGGTTGCCGGTGATGGAACAGGAAGGGAATTGTATGGGGAGGATTTGGTCGCCGTTCCCTCCAGGTCATTCTCATTTGCCATTCCCGATGTGGATACTACCCAGTTTGCGACACTGGCTGTTGAAGCTGCAGCCTACAACACGGGTTCAAGCTATACCTTTGTCAAGGTCAACGGCACTCCTGTGGTCACACTCACAATGCCCGGCGTACCATCGGGCCCCGATAACTTCATTTATGGTACGTCATCTGTAAAGACTGGTAAGTTTCGACCTGCTTCCGATGTCATATCTGTACAGCTGGACTATGCCAAGAATGGAAATTCATCCACACCCAGGGCGTTTTTGAATTATATCCTATTGAATGTCAGGAGACTACTGAAAGATCCGGGTAAGTCGTTTTCTTTCAGAGATCCGCTCAGTGTGGAATCGGGGGGCGTGGCTCAATTTGTTATTCAGAATGCCTCTGCCTCCACACTGGTTTTTGATGTGACAACCCCGGGATCCATGACTCTGATGGAAGGATCGTTGGATGCATCAGCCTTTACATTTGTCGCTCCTGCAACCACACTTAGGGAATATGCGTGCGTGAATATGTCCGGAACTATCCCCAAACCCACCATCGAAGGATCTGTTCCGAATCAGAACCTGCATGCCTACCAGCCGGATATGGTCATCCTGACACCGCCTGAATTTGAAGACCAGGCCAAACGGTTGGCTCAAGCTCACAGAGAAAACGACAACCTGAGTGTGTTGGTGGTGACCCCCGAACAGGTATACAATGAATTTTCATCAGGTACGCCCGATGCTACGGCCTACAGGCGGATGATGAAACTCTATTATGACAGGGCAACCACAGAAGAAGAAATGCCCGACTATCTGTTGCTGTTTGGTGGAGGTATCTACGACAACCGATTGAATACGGCGATTTTCAGGGGTTCGGCCAAATCAAATCGTCTGTTGACTTATCAATCGATTGAAACACTGGATGGAACGCATTCATACACATCCGATGATTATTTTGGCTTCCTGGATGATACCGAAGGGTTCGATTTATCTATGGCAAAGCTGGATCTGGGAATCGGGCGTTTTCCCGTTCAAACGCAAGAACAGGCCAGAAATACGGTGGAAAAGACCATTCGGTACATGAAGAACGACAAAAGGGGGACCTGGAAAAACCGGGTGCTTTTCCTGGCAGACGATGGGGATGTAACTAACGAGAACATTCACATGAGACAGGCAGAATCGCTTGCCTCCACCATTGACAATTCCTATCCTCAGTACATGGCCAATCGTCTGTATGTGGATGCGTACAAAAAAATTGCATCGACAACGGGAGTGACCATACCGGATGGAAACAAGCGATTTGCAGAATTGCTCGATATGGGGTTGCTCATGTTGAATTATATTGGTCACAGTTCGATGACCGAATGGGCTGAGGAAAAAATTCTTACACAGGCGCTTGCCAGATCGATGACCAATACCTGTCTGCCCTTGTGGATTACCGCATCCTGCGATTTCACCCGGTACGACACTCCCGATGAATCAGGTGGAGAAACGGCTTTTTTCAATCCAATCGGTGGAGCCATCGGACTGTTTTCCACGACACGCATTGTGTATTCGGAAAATAATTTCAATTTGAACAAGCGTTTCATTGAGTATATATTTCAACGACGGGACAGCAGAATGAAAACCCTGGGAAACATCATGCGCCAGGCAAAGAGTTCCGAGTTTCTTTCCGTTGACAGAAACAAACTCAGTTTTACCTTGATAGGTGATCCGGCCCTGAAACTGGCCAATCCTCAATACGAAACATTGATTACCTCGGTAAATGGTCGACCGGTTTCAACCGTCATCGATACGTTCAAGGCCCTTCAGCAGATAACGGTGGAGGGAGAGATACGGAATGAAGAGGGTGTGCTTGCGTCTGGTTTCAACGGTGTGGTACACCCTACAGTTCTTGATGCATCCACGTTGGTAAAAACACTGGGAAGCAACGGTGCCGATATTATGTCTTTTTATGACAAGAGCAGGGTGTTGCTTTCTGTAAAAGACAGCGTGATCAACGGCCGTTTTCGCTTCACATTTGTCATTCCCAAGGATATTCAGTATTCATTCAGGCAAGGAAGGATAAATCTGTATGCTTGTGACAATGAACAGGAACATGAGGCCAACGGCGTCTTTGACCGTTTTGCGTTGGGAGGTACATCGGCAGTTTCTTCTCCGGACACCGTAGGGCCGGTTGTTCGATTGTATTTGAACGATTCAACGTTTGTGTCAGGGGATGCCGTGAATGAAGCACCTACGATGATTGCCCGTTTATTTGATGAAAGCGGATTGAATGGTTCTGAAAACAGTGTGGGACATGATTACCGCTTGGTAATTGATAACGATCCTGAACGTGTATATTCGCTGAACGGATATTTCATGGCCGATATCGGCAGCTTTCAATCGGGCACGGTGCAATTTGTGTTGCCTGAACTTTCTCCCGGCAAACACACGTTGAGTTTCAGAGCTTGGGATGTCATGAACAATTCCAGTACCCAAACGGTTGAGTGTGTGGTGAAAAAGAACTTGTCCCCCAGGGTATACGACTTGGTGGCTGTCCGTCAGTCGGATGGTTATAGGTTCAGTTTCCGCCACGACAGGCCTGATGTGCCTTTGTCTGTCACGTGTGAGGTAGTGGATATGATGGGACGTGTCTGGTGGAGGCATACCCAGTCTATGCAAACCGGAGAAACACAAAGCGAGGTGATGACGTGGAATTTTTACGGGAACAATGATAAACGGGCACCCGCTGGTATTTATGCCTGCCGTATTTGGGTGACCGACGAAACCGGAGGAAAGACTTCTATTTCCGAAAAAATCCAGGTATTGCCACAATAATGCGTCTTGAGTTCCGTTTTGAGAGGAGCATTTGTACTATAACCAGACTGTTTTCATCATGAATAAGAAAAGCATATGTTTGTTCGTCGTGTCTCTTTTGGTTGCGGTTTCGGCCGTCGCTGAGGAGACCTATAATCCTATACGCAGTTCCGTGTATTCATTGGGCATTTCTCCCGACGCCATTGCCAGTGGTATGGGTGACGTGGGGGCGGCCACCAACCCTGATGTGTATTCCCAGCACTGGAATCCATCGAAGTACCCGTTTGTCGAGAGCAAGGCAGGGTTGGCCCTTTCTTATACGCCGTGGTTGTCTAAACTAGCTTCGGACATTGATTTGGTTTCTGTCATGGGCTACTACAAGTTGGACGACATTCAGTCGCTGAGTGGTTCGTTGCGTTATTTTTCATTGGGGGAAGTACTGCTGAGCCAGATGCCGAACGATCCTGGCTATTACATCCAACCCTATGAAATGGAGGTTGACCTAGGCTATTCAAGGTTGTTATCGGAACGTTTTTCCATGGGTGTGTCCCTGCGGTACATTCTTTCAGACCTGATGAGCGATGAGGACCCATCGGGCAATGCGTTTGCAGCCGACATATCCGGTTATTACAGAACGCCGATGTATGTGGGACGCGAACGGGGAGCCTTTGGTCTGGGATTTAATATTTCCAACATTGGTACAAAGATTTCATACGACGGTAGAAATACCAATTACTTCCTTCCTGCCAACCTACGTTTGGGTACTTCTTTTAAGTTGCCCATGGACGATTACAACACATTTACCCTTTCGGCCGATGTGAACAAATTGCTCATTCCCACTCCTAAGGATTCTGTGGACAGGAGTGAGGACGTCTCTCCCATAGGGGCTCTGTTCAGTTCTTTCCATGACGCACCCAACGGCCTGAAGGAGGAACTGCAGGAGGTTTACTGGTCTCTCGGTGCCGAATATGCCTACAACGACCAATTCTTTGTGCGTGGGGGATATTATTACGAACACGAAAACAAAGGAAACCGGAAATATTTTACGTTTGGTGCCGGCTTCAAAATGAACATGATTCGTTTGGATGCTTCCTATTTGGTTTCCCAATCACAAAGCAACCCTCTGGACGGCACGCTGCGTTTCTCGTTGGCCTTTGACATGGAAGGTATCGGCATGTTGCTCGGACGTTGATGATTTATGGACATACGTGTAGGATACGGGTATGATGTGCATGCGTTGGTCGCAGGGCGCGAAATGTGGTTGGGCGGTATACGGATTGAACATGAAACGGGTTTGCTCGGCCATTCGGATGCAGACGTCCTGATACACGCGATTTGTGATGCCTTGCTAGGTGCCGCCGGACTCAGGGATATAGGCTTCCATTTTCCCGATACATCCGGAGCATTTAAGGATATAGACAGCAAAATACTGCTGAAACGAACGGTTGGCCTACTTGCCGACAAGGGATGGCGCATAGGGAACATTGATGCAACGGTTTGTGCCGAACGTCCCAAGCTCAATCCGCACATTCCTGCCATGCGGGATTGTCTGGCTCCCCTTCTTCATATTGACACCGACGCTGTTTCCATCAAAGCCACCACCAGCGAGAGACTTGGATTCACGGGAAGGGAAGAGGGAATTTCCGCCTCAGCTGTTGTGCTGATCCAACGGTAGAAAGTCACATACTTTTTTTATATTTGTATGGCCCGCCTGAATCTTTTGGCGGGTCGGTATGGTTTAGGGGAAATCAATCCAAACAGGATGACGCTTTTTGAATTGAATCAGTTGGTTCGTACCAATCTCAGACAATCGATGCCTGGTACTTTCTGGGTGCAGGCAGAGGTGAGCGAATGCAAGGAACATTTTTCCGGGCATTGCTATTTGGAATTGATACAGAAAAAGGAGGGTCAGGACACCTTGTGCGCCAAGGCCAGGGCCACTATTTGGGCCAATACCTGGCAATCGCTTGGGCCACGCTTCATGCAACAAACAGGTATCCAACTCAAAGCAGGATTGCAGATACTGGCTGAAGTTACAGTCGACTTTCACGAACTATACGGCTTCAGCCTGGTCATAAGGAACATCGATCCGTCATATACCTTGGGCGACCAGGCCATGAGGCGGCGAGAGATTCTGAAACGGCTTGAAGCGGAGGGTGTCATCGACCAAAACAAAGAATTATCGTGGCCGGTGTTACCGCAACGGATTGCTGTGGTTTCTTCTCCGGGAGCTGCTGGTTACCAGGATTTTATGCGGCAACTAATCGACAATGAATATGGTTGTGTATTCTACGCTGCGTTGTTTCCGGCTCTCATGCAGGGCGAGGGAGCGGCTCCGTCTATCATCGCCGCCTTGGACAGGATCGTAGACGGACCGGAACCGTTCGATGTCGTGGTCATCATACGCGGGGGTGGAGCCGTGGCCGACCTTGGATGTTTTGATGATTACGACCTGTGCTATTATGCGACTCAATACCCATTGCCTTTACTGACAGGACTTGGGCACGACAAGGATTTCGCTATTCTCGACAGGGTGGCCCATTCTTCCGTTAAGACACCGACTGCAGCGGCGGAACGCTTGGTCGACACGGTGTTGGAACAGGCCAGGGATTTGGATGACAAGACCGATCGCCTCACCAAATGCGTCACCCAGGTTCTTGATGCACACAAGCTCAACCTTCAAGGCATGCCGGCCAGGCTGGTCCATCTGGTGCAGGACAAACTGTTGGATGCGCGGTTGAAAGTGGAGCAGGTTCGTTCCGAACTCAGGGAACGGGCAACTGGTTCCCTGTTGGAGGCGCATCAACAAAACACGATGCTTGCCACCCGTTTATCTATGGCTTGTCGGACAGTAATAGCGGCCGAAGGCATGAAGATCAAGTTGTTGGAGCAATCAGCGACCTCTTTTTCTCCTTCCAGGATGCTCGAACGGGGTTTTACCCTTACTTTGCACAGGGGCAAGGTTGTTCGCTCCATTAAGGATGTCCAAGAAGGATCCATTATAGAAACACGCCTTGCTGACGGTTGTTTCACCAGTGTCGTACAAACAAAACAACAAAATGATGAGCAATGATTCTTTTTCGTATACAAAGGCCATGCAGGAAGTGGAAAAAATCCTTTCTACACTGGAAAACGAAAACCCCGATGTGGACGAAATGAGTCAGCGGGTCAAACGAGCCGTCGACTTATTGCAAGCCTGCAAGGAAAAGCTGTATAAAACCGACGAGGAAATCAAGCGTGTTTTTGAACAATTAAATGCCCAGAACAAATGAACAATTGGCAAGCTTCCGTCAAACGAACGGCTTTGGTCATGGCAGGTGGCAAAGGCCTGAGAATGGGCACGGCTCTACCCAAGCAGTTCCTGCTGTTAAACGAAAGGCCGGTGCTCATGCATACCCTGTCGACGTTCCATGCACTGGATCCGGACATTCGACTCATTCTGGTGCTGCCCGACGATCACAGAGCCTATTGGTCCAGTTTGTGCCGGGAATATGATTTTTCGGTGCCACACGAGTTGGTATCTGGCGGCTCAAGCCGGTTTGATTCGGTGCGCAACGGTCTGGCAGTGGTAGGCGATGAGGGATTGGTGGCCATTCACGATGGTGTACGACCACTGGTTTCACCCGATGTGATCTTACGCTGTTTTGAAGCCGCCCAGCTTTATGGTGCTGTCATTCCTGTCGTACCCGTGATTGAAAGCCTCAGGGTGTTGGATGCAGAGGGCAGTCGGGTGGTCAACAGGGATGACTTTCGATTGGTACAAACGCCTCAAACGTTTCAGGCGGGGTTGATCCAACGTGCCTACCGGGAAGCTCAAAGCACCGACTTTACCGATGACGCCTCTGTTGCTCAGGCTGCAGGCTGGCCCATCCATTTGGTGGAAGGAGAGCGGCGCAACCTGAAAATAACGGAGGCTGCTGATTTGCAACTGGCTGCCTGGTACCTTAAAGAACACTGACTGTGCTGGATCTGGCAAGCAAGGAAATTAAATTCATTCCGGGCGTTGGCCCCGCCCGTGCGGAATGTTTGAAAAAGGAACTCAATATTCAAAATCAGGAGGACCTGCTTACCTGTTTCCCGTATAAATATGTGGACAGAACCCACCTCCACCGGATAGCCGAATTGACTTCCGATATTTCCTACGTACAGTTGAAGGGCCAAATGCTGTCGTTCGAGGTGTTGGGAGTAGGACGATCCAAGCGCCTGAAAGCCTTGTTTTCCGATGGAACCGGCATCATCGAACTTGTCTGGTTCAAGGGCCTCAAATACGTGGTAGGAAAGTACAGACTCAATGAGATGTACATTATATTTGGCAAACCGAACGTTTTCAATCATCAATTGTCCATTGCTCATCCCGATGTGGAAACGCTGAGCGAGTCGTCTACCGCCCTCAGGGTTGGATTGCAACCGTTTTACCCGACCACTGAGGTTATGAAATCGCATTCTCTGAATTCGAAAGCCGTTCACACCATTATATCCAATTTGATCCGCTCGTTTCAAGACAGGTTGCCTGAGACCCTTCCGCAGGGACTGGTCAACCGGCAGAAACTTATGCCACTTCACGATGCGTTGGTACAGGTGCATTTGCCCACGAATCAATCGTTGCTCAAGCAAGCGCAATACAGGCTCACCTTTGAGGAACTGTTTTATCTTCAACTGCATATACTGCGTTATACCAAAGAGCGCGAACGTAAATACAGGGGATTTCCCTTCGACAGGGTGGGTGAATACTTCAATACTTTTTACCACAGACACCTTCCGTTTCCCCTGACCAATGCTCAGAAACGAGTATTGAAAGAAATCAGGAACGATTTGGGCAAGGAACGCCAAATGAACCGACTGTTGCAGGGTGATGTGGGTAGCGGAAAAACGCTGGTTGCGCTTATGGCCATGTTGATCGCGGCCGACAATGGATTTCAGGCCACCATTATGGCACCCACCGAAATCCTTGCCAACCAGCATTATGAAACCATTCGGCAATTTTTGGGCGACATGGACATCGAGGTGGGTTTGCTTACAGGATCCACCAAACCCAAAGATCGCAAGGTAATGCACGAAGCACTCCAGTCCGGTAATCTTCATCTGCTCATCGGAACCCATGCGCTGATTGAGGAAACGGTTCGTTTCAACAACCTGGGTCTGGTCGTCATCGATGAGCAACACCGCTTTGGTGTGGAACAACGATCAAAATTGTGGCGGAAGAACCACATGCCTCCTCATGTACTGGTCATGACGGCCACACCCATTCCACGCACACTGGCCATGACCGTTTATGGAGACCTGGATGTGTCAGTCATCGACGAGTTGCCACCGGGACGAAAACCCATCAAGACCAGTCATCAGTTTGACAACAAACGCGCTCCCTTATATGCCTTTATGCGTGAACAATTGAAGGCGGGACGTCAGATTTACGTTGTGTTTCCCCTCATTCAGGAATCGGAGAAGATGGATTACAAGAATCTGGAAGAAGGTATGAGGCATTTGCAGGAGGCCTTTCCGGACGTCCCCATCGGAATGGTCCACGGTAAATTGAAGCCATCCCATAAAGAGGAACAGATGCAAGATTTTGTCAATGGCCGGACGCGCATCCTGGTCGCAACCACAGTCATTGAAGTGGGCGTGAATGTACCGAATGCCAGCGTTATGTTGATTGAAAGCGCTGAGCGTTTTGGCCTGTCGCAGCTGCACCAATTGCGAGGACGTGTGGGGCGGGGTAGTGAACAATCCTATTGCATCCTCGTCACATCTTTTAAATTATCGGAAGACAGCCGAAAGCGCATTGAAATCATGTGCTCGACCAACGATGGATTTGAAATTGCCGAAGCCGACTTGAAGTTGAGGGGACCGGGAGACCTTGAGGGAACACAACAAAGTGGGATACCCTTTGAACTGAAAATAGCCAATCTGTCCAGGGATCAACAAATCACCGAGCACGTCAGGGAGCTTGCCCGACAACTTTTAGCCTCCGATCCGGATCTGCAGGACAGGGACCATCAGGTGCTGTTGGCACAGCTGAAAAAGCGATTTTCGCACTCGATTAACTGGGGTGTCATCAGTTAATGAAACCAAAAAAAACCTTTTTGATGCTTGCTTTTTCAACTATTCCTTTTATCTTTGACAACAAAGGTTATCTCATTCTTAATTAGATACCCCCAAAACGCCGTTTTTGTGAAGCATTTTAGAGGAATTCTTGTATTGTTGTTGCTGCTTGATCTAATACCGATGTTCGCGCAGACCCGTTATGCGGCGAACATTTCGTATGACAGGCGGCATGCCTTGCTGGATTCGGTTATCATGCAAGACTTGATGCAGGAAGAAGACGAAGAAGGCGATATCTACGAAGACCTCTACGTGAACTGGAGTGACACCAAGGTCAATCCTTACGGTGTTGACCTTTCGCATCTCAAAGACAGTTTTGCCATCGATTGTCGGAACTATTATCCTCCCACGTTGGGTCATGTGACATCTAATTTTGGTCCCCGCGGACGAAGATTTCACAATGGAATAGACCTCAAGGTCAAGGTGGGTGATACGATTCGCGCGGCTTTTTCCGGTAGGATCAGGGTGAAGCGTTACAACAAAGGTGGTTACGGTTACTTTTTGGTATTGCGACATAAAGATGGATTGGAAACCATTTATGGGCATTTGTCAAAATTTCTGGTCGGACCCAATCAAGAGGTAAAAGCCGGACAACCGATTGCCTTGGGTGGCAACACCGGACGTTCAACAGGTTCACACCTGCATTTTGAAGTTCGTGTTTTAGGGAATCCCATCAACCCTGCCAAGATGTTCAGTTTTTCCGATTACCTTCCGTTGAACCGCTATTACTACGTTGTCAAGGATCATACCTTTGAGGAAAGGATGCGGTTTTCCGGCAATTATACCGGTCGGACAGGAACAGCCAACAAGTATTCATCTCTTTCCTACTACACCGTTCGTAAAGGCGATAATCTTGGACAGATTGCCAAGAAAAACGGAATATCCGTATCTTCGCTTTGCAAGTTGAACAATATCAGGCAAAACTCCGTCATAAAGCCGGGTCAACGATTGAGATTGTCTTGATTATCCCTTTGATTATTGCTACTTTTGTGGCCGAAACAAGCAACTACAGCTATGGCCGATACCAGCACCCAATTTGACGCCGTCGTGGCGCAATGTCGTACCGTGTTTTCACAGAAATTGCACGATTACGGTGCAGCCTGGCGCATACTGCGACCCTCATCGGTTACCGATCAAATATTCATCAAAGCCAACCGGATCCGTTGTCTGGAGTTAAAGGGAGAATCAAAAATACCCGAAGGCATCAAACCTGAATTCATGGGCATTGTCAATTACGGTGCCATCGGTTTGATTCAACTCGAAAAAGGTCATGCCGACCAGGTGGACATGACGCCTGAGGAAGCCTTGATATGCTACGATAAGAAACTGGCTCTCGCCAAATCATTGATGGTAGACAAGAATTCCGACTATGACGAAGCCTGGCGGAGCATGCGTATCGAATCATACACCGATTTGATACTGATGAAGCTGAACCGCACCAAACAAATTGAAGACTTGTACGGCAAGACGTTGATTTCCGAGGGCGTTGATGCGAATTACCTGGATATGATGAATTATGCTATTTTTGGCTTGATCCGGCTGGAATTCGAATAAAAAGCATGAATCCATTTATTCACAAATTGGTCAGGTACGGATATCCCGTTGCACAGCTGCTGCTGGGGTTGACATTTGTGTTTTCCGGTTTTGTTAAGGTTATCGATCCGGTAGGAGCCTTTATTAAGTTGGACGAATACTTCATCGCCTTTGGAGTCGATATTCCCCGTGCATTTCAATACGTTTTGGCTGTAGGGCAGGGAATCCTGGAATTTGTGTTGGGAGCATCGGTCCTGTTGGGTTTGTGGAAAAAAGAAACGGCTTGGTTGCTGTTGCTCTTCATGCTGCTCATTACCCCATTCACGTTATACTTGGCCATTGCCAACCCTGTTTCTGATTGTGGTTGTTTTGGCGATGCTATTAAATTGACCAACTGGCAGACTTTTTCAAAGAATGGGTTTCTATTGCTTTTTGCCTTTGTTTACTTTCGTTACAACGACCGTTCGCCCGTGTTGTACGGCAAAAGGACCAGTCGTTGGAGTTTTTATTGGTGCGTGCTTTTTTCACTTTTGCTATCGGTATACAGTTACAGACACTTGCCCCTCGTTGATTTTATGCCCTTCAAGGTGGGCAACGATTTAAACGCGTTAACGGCATCAAGGCCCGATTCGGTGGATTACAGGTTTGTATATGAGAAAGATGGCGTACGGGAAACGTTTGGCGTTGACAACCTGCCGGCAACAACGGATGGTTGGAGCTATGTGGACAGGTCGGAAGTTGTAGTACGTGAAGGCAGCAAACCTGTGATTGATAATTTGTCCATTTTGCATCCCAGGAAAGGAGATGTGACAACTTCCATATTGAGTGATACGTCTTACGTTTTTTTGTATGTGTCCACCAAATTGGAGTTTGCGGACAGGGGAAATGTGGAAAAAGCCAATCGTGTTTATGAGTACGCCAGCCAACAAGGATATTCTTTTTTCGGGCTGACAGGATCTGGACAGGAAACAATCGAGGAGTGGCGTTACGAATACGATACGCCGTTTGATTTTTGTGCTGCGGACGACAAGTTGCTGACCACCATAATACGAAGCAATCCGGGTTTGGTGTTGCTTAAACAGGGTGTTGTTGTACGGAAATGGGCTTTCAGGGATATTCCTGATTTTTACAAATTGTCCAAGCCGTTGAGAGAATCGAGCCTGGGTCGTGTCCGGCAGTCGTCCTTGTTCCGCGTGTTGGGACTTGTTCTGTTGGTATTCGTGTTTCCCCTTGTGTTTTTTCATCAACTTCACACCGGAAAAACCGCCAGATGGACGCACAAACGAATTAAAAGCAATCTATCTATTTAATCTTTATAACAATCCAATGAGAAAAAACATTGTCGCAGGTAACTGGAAAATGAACAAGTCCCTGCAAGAAGGCATCGCCCTCGCTACTGAACTGAATGAACTGTTGGCCAACAAAAAAACGAATTGTGACGTCATCATTGGCACGCCGTTTATTCACCTGGCATCGGTTTGTGCTGTTGTCGATACGGCAAAACTGGGCGTTTCTGCTCAAAACTGCGCCGATCATGTTTCGGGAGCCTACACGGGTGAGGTTTCTGCTGCCATGGTTAAATCAACCGGAGCTCAATACGTTATCTTGGGTCACTCCGAACGTCGCGCTTATTATGGAGAAACCAACGAAATGCTTAAAACAAAAGTGGGTTTGGCTCTCGAAAATGAATTGACCCCTATTTTCTGTATCGGTGAGGTGTTGGAAGAACGCGAATCCGGCAAACAGTTTGAAGTGGTTGAAAAACAGGTCAAGGAATCACTGTTCGATTTGAGTGCAGCTGATTTTGGTAAGATCGTGCTGGCATACGAACCTGTTTGGGCCATTGGTACCGGTAAAACCGCTACAGCCGAACAGGCTCAGGAAATCCATGCGTATATCCGCAGCGTTGTCAAGGCGCAATATGGTGCCGAGGTTGCCGATAACTGCTCCATCCTGTATGGCGGCAGCTGCAATGCGAAAAATGCCAAGGAACTGTTCGCCAATCCCGACGTGGACGGTGGACTGATTGGTGGAGCCTCTCTTAAGTCGGAAGACTTCATGGGTGTGATTTCCGGCTTCGACAAGTAAAAAACTTTTTGAACAGAAAAAAGACAGCCTCTCCAAACGAGATGGGCTGTCTTTTTTTTTACAGGTTGATGCTAAGCTCGGTTATCAGATTGAGGTTGGATGACGTCTGATAACGAATCGATTTGGTGTAGAACTCTGAAAAGACATAGACAACGGAGCAGGAAAGTGACAACCATTTGATGGGGCTGTAGTGTAATCCAAATTGGGGACCCGCATTAAATCGTGATTCATCTTCATTATAAAACAGTTGCAGGTTGAGCCCAATCATTGGTTTCAATTGATTGTTAGAAAAACGATATGTCAGAGAGGCTGGAACCATGAACTTCGTTTCAAAATAGGAAGGGTCTGCTGAGAGGGTCTCTAATCGACCATGTTCTGTAGAAGTGATAAACCTGGGGAAATAGGCTCCTACTGAGCAGAATAGTCCGCGATTTACGTTCTTTTGTAAGTTTTTTGTGACGGATAATCCGTAATAACCATCGATAAACATGTTATCAATGTACAAGATGTCCGGAATGATGATGCCCGGTGAGATGGAAATGCCCAACTGTTTTTTTTCTTTCACGGCCGGACCTGTCGAGGGGATAGTTGCAACCTTTGCCGATTTGTCAAACCGTCTGTTGTATTTTCCGATCAGGACAGAGAGGTTTGAAGCAGTAGGATTATCCAATCGTTCAACCTCACTCAACAACTCTGGGGCGTCAACCATGGCCTTTTTCAAGAAATCGATATAATCTGACTTCAAAGGAATAAGTTTGTTTTTATCCCAGTCAAAGAGCAAATCGAACAGGTCTCCATCGCGTTTGCTGATGTACAGTAAGTCGTTGAGAACCAAATCGTATGTATAGTACAAGTTGATGCGCCCCTTTTGCAAGACTTCCAGAAACAAAAGTCTGTCTTTAAAGAAATAGGGCACTGTATCGCTGACGAAGGTCCTATCCAAATCGGTAAAAGAAAAGGATGTCAACTCTTTTGGTGAGTAACGGGTTACTTTTCCGGTTTCGGTCGACCTGAACCGACAATTATGTGCCATCGCACGCGAACTGCCCATATCAATGTTGCCTCTAAGGGTATCTCCACCCGTGGTGACAACATACCCTTCTTGAAAATCAGCTTTCACAGGTAAACTGAGAGCCAGTACTCCCAAAAAGGTTACGCACAGGCGCGTGTAGGATTTTTTCATGGAATGATGCGGTTAAGTTGGGGCTAAGGTACTATTTTTTTATTGATTCAACACACCGATCATTCCATTCTCGGTCACCGTTTCAATACTGATGCTTAGTTTTTTACAAGAACGGTTGTTGAAGAAGGAAACGCTGGCGTTTCCGCTTGAGTCGGTAATGACATGCGGATTCCAATACAGCGTGCGTCTGACATCATTTTCATCGGGCAGGCCCAGTTCATCATATGGAGGGCTGTAGAATTGTTTTGTCCAGGAGTATCCCTCAAACTTGGTTTTGCGAATGCCTATAGGAACCTTGTGCTTGAGTGTCGTGTAAATGTATATGTAAACATCTGCTTCAGGAAACTCGGGATCAAGGCCGTATCCTTCCTTCACGGTGATCATTTCGATATCCCGCACATTGATATCACTGGCAGCATCGCCTTTCAACGGGAAGCCCAGCTTGTTGTAATATAATAGTGCCGTTTTTTTTCCTTTATATCTTAAATCACTGTTTAAGAAGGGCAGCAGCTCAAGCAGCAAGTCGGATACTGTGGCCGGAACCCAATCACTTGTATCGATAAGGGCATCTACTGCTTTCTCCGCATCAATAATCACGGTTGCATTTTTCTTAAGTTTCGATTGTATGTTGAGCCGGCGTTTGGCGTTGACTTGCACCTCGGGTAGCAAGTTCAAATTCGAGTTGGTTCTTTTTTGCGTGGTTACCCAAATGGAGTCGGTCCAAATGGGTTCCTGTTGTATCGTATCTGTCTCGATTGCCGTAACGTCGACATCCAATCGGCTGTCGGGCCAGAGGGGTTCTCTTACCTCAAACGCTTCATAGGCTTTGAGTTGCGGGGAAAAGAACCGGTCAAGTCGGATGATGTGCTCCTTTCGTTTCTTCTTGTTCATGGTTTCAACCATTAAGTCAGAGGTGCCGTAAAAATCCTCCAGTTTCAGGTTGAAGCGTCCGGTAGAGTCGGTCGTGCACGTGCCTCGCTGCGAGGTACTCTTAGCAAGCAGGATCATGTTCACCTCCACTCCCTCTTTTGGTTTATCCTGCATCACTGTGGAAACGTTGCCTTCAATCAGAAGGCTTTCTTCGTAGGGATGGTAGAACTGAGTGGAATCGATACCGGCCACACGTTTCCAGTCATAACGGGTCCATCCCTGGGTAAGCATCAGTAAATCCAGGTCATTCCTGCGCTTTAGGCTATCATCCACAAAATAATAGCCCGGTGCATCGATGTTTCCCTTTACTTCAGAGGAGAGCAGCAGGTTGGTAAGGATGTTGTCGGCATAGGCATCATATGGACTCGAGGCTGCATCTTTGACGGACAGGGAAAAGTCGGATTCTACCGGCTTTCCTTTGTTGTCTTTCAGGCTGAAATTGATGTTGATGGGTTCGTAGGGCCTGTAGGAAGGTTTGTCCGGAGTGGCTTCTATGTGCATCTCCGGATGGTGGTTCACAAAGATCAACCGTTGTGCCAGCGGCCTTCCATCCATGCTGTGCAGCGTAATTTGAGTGACACCCGACGGTAACAGTTTGGTGGGGAAACTCAATGTCAGTACATCTTCCTGTGAAAAGGAGAGGGTGTCTTCACCGTAGATAATTCCTCGAGAAGATAGGTCAATTCCCAATGGTTCATTGGGAAGATCGGCTGAGCGTTGAACCAAGATTGTTGCCCGTTCCTGATTGGAATTGTCAACAGACAACACATATCCGGAAGGGGAGGCTTCAGGTAGAGGAATCTTGTATCTTTTGTTGTCACAGACAACCCATGCCGTCAGTATCTCTTTTTTGGTATCAGCAGGGCAGAGGGAAGGGGTTAACCGGAATGACCCCATTCCCTGATGTGAGGTATGCAGTGTGGCTAGTGTATCGCCTCCCTCAGTAAGGACAACACCTGTTACAGTCGCCCTTTTTCCATCTTTTTTGATGGCTTTGAATGCGACGCGCGAATTAAGGCCTTCAACCATATGGCCTCCTTCCGGAAAAAAGCTAAGGTTGAATGTTCCCTCTTTCTCCGATTTGATTCTCGAATTCGGTAATGCTTGGGAACGGGGCAATGACATCATGGTCCTATCCTGGTAGTCGCCTGTATAGTTGGGTTTGTCGTAACAGGCAAACACCCGTGAGAACGGGGCGTCATCTCCTTGGTTAAGGACAAACCGGGTATAAGCGCGAATCTGGTAGAATCCGGCAAGCGAAGTATTTAGGGCAAAGTAGCCATCTCCTTTACCGTCTGTGAGTTTGATTTTTTTTAATTCAATGGCAACGCCATGGGGAGAGATCAACTCCACGTATAAGGTCTTGCTGAATTTGCTGGTTGTATGGCCGCCTGTTTGTACAACATAAGCCTTGAACCAAATGGTTTCTCCCAAAAAATAGGCGGTATTGTCGAAGTGCAGATAGACCTTTTCTTGTTGTGACGGACGTGATACTGCCGTCATGGCTGACGATAGCGACAGCAGGATACACAGTATTACACATAAACGAACGGTTCTCATAATGGAAACAAATATACATATAGTTACCGATGATTCCTTGCTGTTTGGGGCGATGTGTTTATGTTACTGCTTTTCGGTCAAGTATTTCCAAAACCGAACCGGCATGTGTTGGCGTTGAAGCTTGGGGTTGAGGCGTTCACGTATGGTCAAGGTCTTAATGTACGACTTCCAGAAATCTTCGAACAGGGCTTCGTGTGTATCTAGTTGATCGGCTCGCAACTTGCCCGAAGTGGGAATGGGGTCGTTTCCTTCAAAGGTGAACAGCTCAACTTTTTTCAGGTTATAGTGATAGCCGTATTTCCGCTTAGTGTCATAGACCACCCATTCCTGGTCGGAAAACCGGGAGTGAAAATAGTCGACAGCCAGAGGAAGGGCGTTGTATCTTGGTTCAATGGGTGCAAAAAACAAGCCGTCGGCCGTTTTTTGGAAACGCACAAACTGTCGGATGTGTTCGGCTTCGAAGTTGACCGACTTGGCCAGTTTCATCATGGCCAACACCTCTTCATCGCCGAAATTGGTCTCGATGGAGGTGGGACTGTCCAGGTTCTTGCGGACAAAGCGGAACAGCAGTTGGTCGGCGTTCGCTTCTTCCGAAAGCCAGACAGCCCGGATCATGCGGCAGGCTCCTGCTGTCAATTTCTTCTCAAGGGCTTTCCATACCCGATCCGCCCTGTTTTCCTGGGTGATGACCGAGTACACATCTTCGGCGAACAGGGGCAGGGGTGCACCTTCCTCCTGCAATATGTCGGGAAAGATCTTTCTGCTGTAGGCATCGAACACGGCGGTTAGGAGACCTTCAAACGTTTTGTCGTAGAGATAGACGTTCATCCTTGGTTTGCTGAGAGGGGGCGTTTATTCGTCGGGGAAAGTTAACGAAAGCTGACTTAGGGGTACGTCTTTCTTCCGGGTTGGTTTGGCGGTGAGCACCTGTCTGACATATTCGGGTGTAGCCTCCTGCACCGTAAACGCCGGCAGTTGGTGGCAGGTAATGAAGAATTTCGCCTTTTTCATCACCACGCCTATATTTTTTAGCTTGTCAGCATCCAACCGTCCATGACGTCTGGCCATCACGATCAGCTTGGCCGACTTCACACCGATACCCGGTATCCGCAAGATATGGGAGTAGTCGGCCCGGTTCACATCGACGGGGAAAAACTCCGGATGGCGCAAGGCCCAGGAAAGCTTGGGGTCTATGGTCAGGTCGAGGTCGGGGTGCTGTTCGTCGACAATCTCGTGGACCCCGAACTGGTAGAAGCGCATCAGCCAGTCGGCCTGGTACAGGCGGTTCTCACGCACCAACGGGGCTTGTTTGAGGGCAGGAAGTCGTTTGTCGTACTCGTTGACCGGGATGAAGCCCGAGTAATACACGCGTTTCATATTTTCCTGGTGGTAAAGGGAAGAAGCAAGTGTA
>CAYTIY010000036.1:0-3107 GCA_964438045.1 uncultured Bacteroidales bacterium
CCTACCTCCTGTTGTTTCAAGGTTTCGATGAGCGTGGTCCGTTCGTTTAGGTTGTTGCACACCAGGTAAAACATGTGTGCGTTGTTGGTGGCGTACGGGGGTATCTCGGGCAGCTTGAACCGGCCTTGGTCGGCCAGGGGTTTGAGCAGCGTCTGGTAAGTATCCCACAGTTTTTTGCGCTTGGCTTGTATGTCCTCGAGGTTTTCGAGTTGGGCCCACAGGAAGGCGGCTACGATTTCAGAAGGCAGGAAAGACGATCCGGTATCGACCCAGCCGTACTTGTTCACTTCTCCGCGGAAGAATTCGGCGCGGTTCGTGCCTTTTTCCCAGATGATCTCGGCCCTGCGCACGAAGCGTTCGTCGTTGATGGCCAGCAGTCCGCCTTCGCCGGCAATGACGTTTTTGGTCTCGTGGAAAGAGAAGGCCGCCAAATGGCCAATGCCGCCAAGGGGGCGTCCCTTGTAATATGAATCGATGGATTGGGCCGCATCTTCCACCACCAAGAGGTTGTAGCGATTGGCCAGTTCCATGATGGTGTCCATGTCGCAGGCGATGCCGGCGTAGTGCACGGGGACAATCACCTTGGTCCTGGGGGTGATGAGCGCTTCCAGTGTGCGGGTATCCAGGTTGGGATGTTCGGCGCAGCTGTCGGCAAACACGATGGTGGCTCCCTGCCGCACGAAGGCCAGGGCGGTGGAGACAAAGGTGTAGCTGGGCACAATCACTTCGTCGCCGGGTCCTACGTTGCACAGGATGGCGCACATTTCGAGGGCGTCGGTGCAGCTGGTGGTGAGCAGGGTTTTCCGGAAGCCGTACCGATCCTCAAAAAAGCGCTGGCATTTTTGGGTGAACAGACCGTTTCCGGATATTTTTCCGGATGACACGGCCTGGTAGATGTAATGGGTTTCCTTGCCGGTGAGATAGGGTTTGTTGAAGGGTATCATGGTTTTTTCCATTTGGCCGGCACACCAACGTACAGGCCAGGTTCGGTAAGGTTGTCGATGACCACGGCTCCCCCGCCGATACGGATGTCGTCGTGCAGGGTCACGTTGTCTATGAGGGTGGCATTGATGCCCAGCATACACCGTTCGCCGATGGTGACAAATCCGGCCACGGCCACCCGGGGGGCAAGAAAACTGTGTGCCTTCACCCGTGAATCGTGGGCGATGGTGACGCAGACATTCAGCAGCACATTGTGTTCGAGGGTGACGCCCTTGTCGACAAACGCGCCGGGGAACAACACGCATCCCTCGCCGATGGTGGCTGTTTTATCTACATGACAGGTGGCATCGACCAGTGTGGCAAACGGAATGCCGCAATCCTCGTGAAAGGTGCGGAAGATGTCTGCCCTGGCGGTCAACGACCGGTAGCCTACGGCACAGATCAAGGAGTCAAACACGCCTTGTTTATGGTGTTCAGCCACGTCCGACAAGGTTCCCAGAATGGGAAGGCCCTGTACCTGGGGGGCTGTTTCAAAATCGTCGTAGAAACCCACGATGTCACAGTGGTTCTGTTGGGCGTAATGCGCAATGGAACGTCCCAGATCGCCCGATCCGATGATGGCTATCTTGCTCACGTTGTTTCGGGTTTGTGTGAATGGGGTTGAACGTCCAGTTTGTGGGTTCCCTGGTAAATGAGGTAGCCGCTGCGTTCGCTGCTGCAGGTCACCGGTCTCAATACGGCATCCGTGCGTTCGGCTTCCACGATTTCCGGATAGCGTGTGTGGCTTTCGATGATGGGGTTCAGCCAGGCCGTTTCCTGTGAGAGGAAATAGACGCCGGCGTGCCGGTGTTGATCCATCACGGGTGGTGTGAAGCGTCCGAGAGCCACCTCGATGACGCCTCTCAGAAAGTCATAGCCGGTGGAGAGCTGAACCAGGTCGGATCCGATGAAGTCGCCTCCCATGCGGGCGCCGATCTCGATCACGTTGATGTTGCCGTTGTCGGCTATCTTCAGTTCAGAATGGGAGGCTCCGTATTCAATGTGCAGGGCGTCCAGGGCTTTCAGCACGACGGTGCTGACTTGTTCCTTCACCTTGTCGGTCAGAGTTGAGGGCTGGTGGTGTTCCAGTTCCACGAAATAGGGTTCGCCGGTGGTCACCTTGTCGGTAAATTGCAGGATGTGGTGGCGGCCTTCGTACGAAATGCTTTCCACGCTGATTTCGCGTCCGTCCACGTATTCTTCCACGATGGCTTTGTGCTGAAAGGAGGCGGCGCAGGCTCTGTCCAGGGCCGGTTTCAGGTCTTTTTCGGCGGTAATCTTTTCAACGCCCTTGCTGCCAGACCGGTCGGTGGGTTTGACGATGAGCGGATAGGTGAACGTTCCTGCCTCGGCAGGGAGGCTTCCCTCGCTCAGGCAGTACCGGGGTGAGGGTATGGCGTGTTCGGAAAAGCACCGGCGCATGGCGTACTTGTTGGTGGTCATTTCCGAGTAGGCGTCGTTGTTTGCAATCAACCCCAGCTTGCCGGCCACGTAGTTCACCGTGGGTACGGCCGCATCGGAGGCGATGGTGGTGACGGCGTCGATGTGTACCTGTTGGCAGACCTGCAGCACGGCCTCTTTTTCGAGGATCGAAATGGGGTAAAAGCAGTCGGCCACAGATTTGCACACGGCTCCCTCCTCCCAGGCGAAGCAATGTACTTCGATGCCCATTTCCTGTGCTTTCTTCACCAGGGGAAGTTGCAGGTAACTGGCTCCTATGACGGCTAATTTCTGTTTCAAGGGTTGGTGTGCGGGTACGACGAGGTTCGTCAGTCCCAGGGTGGAATCCGACGAACGGGTTTTGTAAAGGACGGCAGCCTTAGTGGGTTGCCGTCGTATAGGTGTCCACGACCTTTCGGTCGGACGTGTCGGTTTTGACCGTGTCAGACCAGATGAGCAGCGCGTGCACGTTGGCGTTGACGTAGGCTTCCAGTTTGTCGGGCTCAACGGTGACCAACCGTATCGCAAAGGATACGGTCGATTCGGCTTTCCGCACCAATCGGTTCAGGAAGGCCTTGTCGAGTTTTGTTCCGACCAGTACCAGATCCATGATGTTGCCGGGTTTCCCTTGGGCAAAATCGTTGATGACATAGGCTTTTTCCAAGTGCCCGACCTGCCTGACCACG
>CAYTIY010000036.1:3117-21619 GCA_964438045.1 uncultured Bacteroidales bacterium
TGCAAATCGTTGTAATACGGGTGGTGGGTGTTGGCGCGGTATAGCTTCTTGTTCTGCACCGTGGTGGACTCCAGCAACTGGGCGTCCTCGAAGCGATTCAATTCCTGCCGGATACCATTGGTGGACTCCCCGAATTCGGCCGACAGGTTACGCAGGTATCCTGTCATCTGACTGTTGATGAAGAACTTCATCAGCAATTTCAGGCGGGTTTTAGAGGTTATCAGGCTGTCAAGCATGTCTTTTGGCGGTTTTTCGAGCAAGTTTCTTACTCAAAAACGGGCGCAAGTTACAAATAAAACAGTAAAGATTCTGTTAATTTGGTGAATTTTTAATTGCAAGGTTACCATATATTGCCATCAGGTCTTCGACAATGCGTTCAGGGGCATGTCGCCAGGCGGCTCTATTCCTCGATTGGGTGGAATACAGGCGTTGCCGGTCGGGGTCGGCTGCCAGTGCCAAAATTTCTGCTGCCAGGGTGTAGGGATCGTTGGCCGGAACCAGCAGGCCCTCCTGCCCGTTTTCGATCAACGAGGGTATGCCACCCACATAGGTGGCGATGATGGGAACGCCCAGGTACTGAGCTTCGCAGATCGAGTTCGGGCTGTTGTCGATGTAGGCGGTATGAACGTATATATCGGTTGACACCAGCTGTTCAATCAGGTCTTCGGCGTCCAGCACGCCAAGCAGGCGGATGTTGACGGCGTCGAAGCGGGTCTTTTCTTTCCATTCAATGAGATCCCGGTTGTTGGTTTTCCCAACCAGGCACCATTCAAAATCGACACCTTGTTCGGTGAGGAGTCTGGCGGTACGCAGGATGGTGTCCAGCCCTTTCCACAGGGTGGAACATCCCGTCGTGGTGAGTCGGATGGTTCGGCGTTGCCGGGGTTCCCACCGGGCAGGGGTGGTCAGGAAGGGGGTGCGCAGGGCTTCGTTGCAAACGTGGTAATCGGCTCCCGGATGGAACAGGGCCACGATGTTTTTGTCCCAGGCCGTCCTGCCCATGTAGTGGTTCACGGCCTTGAAGGTGCGTCGTTCCTGTTCAACCCAGGTGGCGCGTTTGGCTTTATCCAGCAACAGGAACAAGAGTTTTTTCCACTGTCCGTGCAACAGGCTGTGCCAGCATTCGGTACTTGTGTTGTACCCAGGTGGGTACTGGGCGTTGTTGTAGGGTATGGCCGCCCCCTGCATGTGTATGACAACGGGGATGTCGGTGTATTCGGCCACCTGGCCGTAGCACCATTCGGAACCAAACACATGGATGATGTCGGGTTTGAAGGTTTCGATGGCTTGCAGCGACAAGGTGATGAGTTTGTCACGGTTCACCTTGGTGTTGACCTTGTTCCGTTGTTTTTCCCAAAAGGTATAGGTGGGTGTCAGGGGAAAGTAACTCACGTTGTCCAGGACGACGGGGCCTTGTGCGGGGGTGTTGCTTTCAAACGCGATGCCCAGTTCGATGGTGGCGTGTTCCCTCACGCAGTGTTCAAGGGCGTCTTGCCAGCCTGCGCCGTGGAAAGCATGCTCCTGGTAGCGTTTTGGGGGGGTGACTTCAAACCATAGGACTCTCATGACCGTTTGTGTTTAGGTGGTTGGGGCTTGATGGCTGCGTACCCACTGGCGGCAGCGTTCGGCCAGGTTGGCAGCGTAGGGTTGCCAATCGGGTTTGTTGGCCGGAGCCTGTTTTTTGGAAATGCGTCCCTGCGTTTGGCCGGGCATGTCGTTCCGTAAGGTCTTGCCCGTCCAGGTGACCACGTTGAACAGGTCGAGCAGGCCGTTCATTCGGCAGGAGCTGGCTGTTGTCTGCAAGCCGTCGTATACGAACACCACCGGAGTACCCAGCCCCAGGCAGGGTAAGGCGCAATGGATCCGGCTGGTGATGACCAGCCTGGCGCGCGCATAGGTTTCAACCAGTTCCTGAGCGTGGGCCATTCGTTGGTCGTGGGTGGACAACTGTGTCTTGTACGCTGTGGTTTGTTGGCTGATATAGGTGGCCTCAAGCAGGGTTTCCGGTGTGAAAACCCGGCTGTAGGTTACGTAGAAACGGGTCAGGGCGAGCAGGTCGAACAGGTTGGGCTGCTTGTCCTTGTGGTATTTGGCGGCGATGTGGCGGACGGCCTTGCGGTGTTTGAGAAATGCGGGCAGGTAACGCAGTCCGTTGAGGTCGCTGTGGGCGGCTACGCGGAAACAGGGATCGACGATGTACACCGTGTCGTCCTTTTGTTGGCTGTGGTAGGTTTGTCCCAGCGTGAGGGTCAGGCAGGCCGAGAAATAGGCGTCCACTCCATTGGCCAGGAAGGTATCCCTGGTTTGCAGGTCACGGCAGCCTATGGGTTGGTGCTGCCTGAAGTAGTCCAGGCTTTTTGGGGACAACAGGGTTGGTGCGGCCAAGGTGTTGAGGTGGAACGACACGAACAGCGGGTTGATGGTAAGGGCGGGTGGCCAATGCTGGGGTTCGTGCATGTAGTACCCGTTCATGATCATGTCCACGGGGGGGCCGTCGTAGGTATCCAACCGTTCACGTTCAATGTACCGAGTAGCTTCGGGCAGGAATTGCCTGGCAGCCACGGCCTGAATGTAGTCGCCGATGTTCACCTGGTCGGCGGTTGAAACCACCATCAGGGCGGCTGTTGTTGGTGTGGTAGTGGGGGTCATCTTCATGGTGGGCATTCAGGATTTGCGGAATGGGCGGGTGAGCGCGCGTTTCCAACGGATGAACGCCACGTTTCGTTTGATGCGGTTGTATTCGGCCTCGGTGATGAGTCCGTGGTTGAGTTTGACGCGGGCTGGCTCCAACTGCACGCTTGCTTGAAAGCGTTCGGTGGCGCCACCCATTCGGAAATTGGATAACACGCGGTCTATCTTACTGAATGTCACCTTATTGTCATTGAATCGATTCAGCAGGTCGAAATCGGCGCAAATGCGGTAGCTTTCATCGAAGGTGCCCAGGCGTTCATAGAGGGCGGCAGGCACAAAACAGGTGGGATGCTGGATGGCGGTCTCTGTGACAACGTTGTGGTGGTACTGGCGTACGCAGTATTCTTTTTCGTCTTTCCACAGCCTGAGCATGCCGTAATAGCAGCAGTTGTCGGGTTCGGCTTCTTGTCGGTAGCGTTCCACCACCGTCTGCACGGTATCGGGTTCATAAAAATCATCGGCGTTGACAATGCCGATCAACTGTCCCTTGGCTTGGGCGATGCCTTTGTTCATGGCATTGTAAATGCCTTTGTCCCGTTCACTGACCCAATAGGCGAGCTTGTCGGCGTATTCCTGTATGATTTCGACGGTTCCATCGGTGGATCCGCCGTCGATGAGGATGTATTCAATGGGGCTGTATGTTTGGTTGAACACACTCTCCATGGTCTGCCTGATGGTGGCCGCAGCGTTGTACGACACGGTGATGATGCTGACCAGGGGGTTATTGTCGGGGGGGGTCGGGTTCATGTTGGTGGGGGTCGGGGTTCAGGCTTGTCTGGGTTTGACTTTTCCGAACAGGTGTTTCGCTGACACAAAAATAAAGGTTCTTTCGCTCTTATTCAAGCCAAAAACGAGGATAAGTGCGCCGCAGATCACACAGGAAGCTACTGTCAGCAGCACAATATGGGGAAAGGCCGCCACGTGGAGGTTTTCACTGATGCGCCAGGTGAGCAGGGCGGAAACGGCAAGTACGACCAGGCCCTTGCCCAACACTTCGTACAGCCAATTGCCTATGTTGAAGGTGGGTAGGTAGTGTTTGGCAAAATACAGGCGCGCCACCAGGGAAAGGGTATCGACGGCAATTTTGACCGCCACAATGTAGTACGGCGCCAATCCAATAGCCAGGACCACCCAGCTGAAGAGGAAATTGGTGGCGGTGATGGCCGAGACAACGAGTTGGTATGTTTTGATGTTTTTATCGCCGTACACCAGCATGCTTAGGGGAGCCATCATGGCGCTGAGCCACATGAAAACAAGGGTCAGGTTGCAGAATTCCACGGCATAGGGTGGGTAACTGCCCAGCCAGAGGGTGAGTACGTTGGAGCATTCGAACAGAAGAGGCACCAGGAAAATGAGAACCAGGTAGCTTGAGAGCTTGGATGTGCGCAGTATGAGTGACTTCAGGTAATCGTAGTCTTGGGTGACGTACGATTTGATGATTTGCGGGTTGAAGGCGATTTGAAAGTTGTTCACAAAGTTGCTCACGACGTTGGTGATGGTGTTGCTCACCCCCATGGCTGCGTTGACGGCCACATTCGTGAACAGGTTGACCAGCACGCTCACGCCTTGGTTGGTCAGGGCAACCGCCCCTTGTCCGAACAGGCTCCATGCCATGAATTGGAAGATTTCTTTCAGCAGGGGTTTGTCGTTGACACGTTTTAAGTGGGTAAGCTTGAAGACCTTGTTGCAATAGATGTTGTAAATGAGCAGGTTGATCACTGCCACCAGGGCAATCAACAGGGCGTACAGAATGAGTTTGTCGCTGGTTGCCTTGTCGATGATCAGCACGATGACCAGTTTGCTCACGGCATCGAAGATGGTGAAGTAGGCATAGGCGCTCATGCGTTCGTAGGCCGTGATGGTGGCGCTGTACAGGGATTGGAAGATGCCGAACACGGCGGCGACTATGGAAAATTGGTAGACCCAGTTGGCGGCAACCATGCGTTCCGGGGGAATGTTCAACTGGTTGTTGACAAACCACAGGCCGACGGTTTCGGCCAACAGCACGATGATCAATGCGACAAGTGCGTGGGCTCTCAGGCTGATGTTGAACACGTGTTGCCGGCTGTTTTCGTCGCCTTGACCGATCTCGGCGGTGATGTACCTGCGTGTGGCTGTGGACAGGCCGTTGTTGATGAACGAGAAAAACACGATGATACCGCCCACCACGTTGTATATGCCGAAATTGTCAATGCCGAGGGCCTTGTAAATGATTCGGGCCGTGTAAAAGGAGATGATGAGAAAGATAAACAAACGCCCATACATGATGAGCGTGTTCCTGGCAATCCGTCTGTTGTTGGCCGCGTGGGTCTGAGTCATGGTGGTGGTGGACTGTTTAGACAGTGACAATGAACGACATGGGTACTTCTGTGATGGCGCAGCCGAATTTGTCGATCCGTATGACAACGTGGTGCTTACCCCTTACTTCCTGCAGTTCTCCCATCAAACCTTGCAGGGGTCCTTTGGTGATGGTGATGGGTTGACCGGGTTTCAATTCATCGAAGTTGAATTCCACCGGGGCTTCGGCGTTGTCTACCATGAACCGCAGCCTGTTCAGTTGTTGGTCGGGTATGGGTACGGGCCTGCGGAATTCGCGGACAAACTGGATGGCGCCGTAGGTTTTCAGTATGGTGTCAAATTGTAGTTCGTTGATGTGAACGAAGATGTAGCCGTTTACCACGGGGACTTCCACTGCTTTCATCCGATCGCTCCACTTCCGCATCACTTTTTGAATGGGCAGGTAATGTTCGATGCCACTTTTCGTGAACCGTTCGGCTACTTTCTTCTCGGCTCTGGGTGCGGTGTAGAGGGCATACCAGTGAATCGATTCCGATGGCATCCGGATGGGTTCCACCGTTTCCTTTTTAACTGTAGGCTTCGTTGTCATGGGTTTCACACGGGGGTGTTTGGTTTAAAATCATTGACGGCGTTGATGACCTGCAGGACTTCTTCTTCTGTCATCACCGGGCTGATGGGAAGGCTGAGTTCGCTTTCATGTATGGCTTCTGTGATGGGAAATTGCTGGTGGTTCCATTCCTTGTAGCAGGCTTGCTTGTGCGGGGGAATGGGGTAATGGATCTGTGTCTGGATACCGTGGGCGGCCAGGTGTTGTTGCAGGGCGTCGCGCACGGAGGCTGAACCGCCTGAGAGGGTGTCGCCTGTCACGAGGATGGGAAACAGGTGGCATACGTTGTCCTCGCCGGTAGATAAGGCAGGCAGTTTGATGGCCGGATTGGTCAGGTTTGTTTGGTACTGCCGGGCTATGCTGCGGCGGCGTTCGTTTTCGCTGTCGAGGTGCCTGAGTTTGTAATCGAGCACAGCAGCGTGGATCTCGTCGAGTCGGCTGTTGCATCCCTGGTAGGGAAAGACGTATTTGCGGCTGGAACCGTAATTGGCCAGGCTGCGGAGGGTGGCGGCCAACGTTTCGTCGTTGGTGGTCACGGCTCCTGCGTCGCCGAGGGCGCCCAGGGTCTTGGTGGGGTAAAAACTGTGGGCGGCTGCGTGTCCGAGGGCGCCTGTCTTTTTCTTGCCTGTGGGTGTTTTGACCACACATCCGGCGGCCTGGGCGTTGTCTTCCAACAGCAGCAGCTGGTGTTGGTCACAAAAAGCGGCGATACGTTCGTTCCAGGCATTTTGACCGTACAGGTGCACGAGCAGAACAGCCTTGGTGTTGGGTGTCAGTGCGGCATCCAATCGGGTGGCGTCGATCTGCAGGGTGTGTGCGTCGGGTTCAACCAACACGGGTGTAAGGTTGTTGTCGGTGATGGCCAGGATGGTGGCAATGTAGGTGTTGGCCGGAACAAGGATGTCATCGCCTTCCTTGAGTTTTCCCAGTTCCTTGTACGCACGGAGGATGAGCCGTAGGGCATCTAGGCCGTTGGCCACTCCGACGCAGTGTTTGGTACCCGTGTAGGCTGCGTAATGGCGCTCAAAGGTTTCCACTTCCTGGCCCAGCAGGAACCAGCCTGAATCGATTACGCGGTTCACGGCTGTCTTGATGCCGTCAACATGCCGTCGGGTGAGGCGTTGCAGGTCGTAAAATGCCACTGGCTGTGGCTGTTGATCCTGAACGGTTACGACCGGATGAGTTGGAACGGAAATGGGTTGAAGGGAGTGCGATTTCCGGTAAGTGAGGTACGTTTCGTAGTCCCTGATGTAGTCTTCTTCCTCAAACAGTTCGGAGGTCAGCACCAGACACACGGCGCCCGAGGAAAAGCCGGCCTCGTGGCTCCACACGCCGGGGGGAATGTGGAGGGCTTGGTAGGGTCGGTTCAGGGTGACGGTGGCTTGCTCCCTTCCGTTGTCGAGCACCACTTCGAAACTGCCGCTGGCGGCTATGATGAGCTGGTGGCAGTGTTTGTGGGCGTGTGCGCCACGGGATTCACCACCGGGAATGTCGTAGATGTAAAAGACCCGTTTGATGTCGAAGGGAACCACATTGTTGCCTTCGTGAGCAGGCCTCCAACCTTCCAGTGGGGTGATGTTGCCTTCGCGAAAGGCGATGCGGGGCAGGTCCATCAGGGTGACGGTGTCCAGGATGCGGCGGCCTTCGGGCAAGACAGGGTTAGCCTCATTTATTGCATTAGCCTGAATATCTGCATATTGCGAGTCTTCCAACTCTTGATCAGACTCGCTATTCATCGGATCCGCATGCGAAGATGCATGCTTCCACCAGTTTAGATAGCCTTCGTAGTCGTAGAGGTAGTCGGCTTCGTCGTAGTGGGTGGAGGAAAGCACCAGGGCCAGGGAATTGGTCGAGAAGTTTTCCATGTGGCGCCACACGCCGTTTGGTACGTACAGGCCGTAGTTGGACCGGTTCAGGGAGTGGGTTTGTCGGTGTCCGCCTGTGTCGGTCACCACATCGAAACTTCCGGACAGGGCGATGATGAATTCCCGGCTTTGCTTGTAGGCGTGTCCTCCCCTCACCTCGCCGCCGGGTACATCGTACATGAGAAACGTGCGTTCGATGGCGAATGGTATGTCACGGAGCTGTTCCACCACCGACAAGTTACCCCTGGGATCGGGAATCTTCTGTAATTCGATGCGTTGAACGGCCATGGTCATCGTACGTGTTTGCGTTGTTTGTATAACGGCAATACAACGTTTGTAGTATGTCCGTTGTTAATTTTCAAACCGTTTGATCAGGTTGTAGGCCTTGTACATGCCGAGTTGGCCGGCCATGCGCAGGTCGGATATGCCTTGGGCGCGGTTTCCGAGGTATATCTGGGTGATGCCGCGGTTGAACCAGGCATCGGCAAATTCGGGATTGATTTCGATGGCTTTTGTGTAATCGAGCAGGGCGTTGCGGTAATCGCGCTGCAAGCAGCGGATGTTGCCACGGTTGAACCAGGCGTAGATGAAGGTTGGTGCCAGCTTGGTCACAGCTTCGTAGTCGCTCATGATGGCACCGTAGTCCATGCCGAACGATCCGGTACCGAACAGGGAGGGTGCGCCGGCTGTTGCGGTGACACTGATGGGTGTTGCAATCGGTGATCCGCTTTTGGTGGGGCCGGAAGCTACCTGGGTCGTGGTGGTGCCGTTGAGCAAGGGGGAGGCTTCTTCGTTGGCGATGTTCATGCGACGGTACCGCAAATTGGCGCGGACAAAGTAGGCCAGTACGTAGTTGGCGTCGAGTTTGGTGACGCGTTCCAGGTCTTCGAGGGCGCTGTTGATGTCTTGCACCAGGGCAAATTCAATGGCTCTGGCCAGCAGCAGTGTGGGGTTGGCGGGTTGTTGGGCGATTTTGCCGGAGAGTTGGTCGATGGCCTTGAAATGATCGGTTACCTGCTGGTCGTTGAGCGGTTGTTCGCGGTTCGTGATGAGGAGCCGTTGGTAGTCCTTGAGGCCGGCTTCCTGGAAGGGGAGCAGGTAGGTGGTGTGTTCCATGAAGGGGCGGTTCAGGCCGGGTCTGGGCTTTTCATTGAAACTCAGCGTGAAGGGTTCTTCCAGTTGGACGTCCACGTGGTTGTCCTGCACGCGGCCTTTGATGGGATCGCCGTACTGTGTCTTGGCTGTGGCGTCGGTTTCAGCCAGCACGATGCGGTTGTAGCGTTCGATGTCGCGTTTTTTATCGCGTTCTACCTCCTTGACGCTGTCGGCGGCTGCGTATTTGGCGGGGTTCTTGCGGCGGTCCTCGCGTTCGGCTTTCACCTTGTCTTCGAGGTTCCAGGCGGTAAAGTAGTCCTTGTCGGCACCTTTGGCGTCACCGGCTTTGCGTTTGATTTCCGATCGTTGGTTCAGGGCCGGGGTGAAGGTGGGGTATTCGTTGATAACGACGGTGAGATCTTGGATGGCTCCTTTCAGGTCGCCTACCTGGCTGCGCACCAAGGCTCGGTTGTACACGGCCACGAAATGGGTCGGATCGAGTTGGAGGAGCTTGTCGAAGTCTTCGATGGCCCGGTTCAGGTCGCCCACCTGGGATCGGATGAGTCCCCGGTTGTAAAGGGCTAGTTCGTTGGTGGGATCGAGTTCGATGACGCGGTCGAAATCTTCGAGGGTGCCTCTAAGGTTGTTGAGGTTGTAGCGGGCCAGTGCGCGGTTGATGTAGTACCCGGGGACTTCGGGTTCGAGCCGGATGGCTTCGTCGAGGTCGGGTACGGCGTTTTGGTAGTCTTCGCGCAGCAGGTTGGCGTAGGCGCGTCCGGCTCTGGCTGGTGCGAAATGGCGGTCGGTGGCGATGGCGCGGCTGAAGTCCTCCACGGCGGCCAGGGTATCTCCCCGTTCGATATGGAGCTGACCGTACATCATGTGGGTGTACACGTACCCAGGGTCTCGTTGGCCGAGTTCTTTCAGGCTGTTTTCGGCAGAATCGTACTGCTTGCTGTTGAGTTGGCTGAGGGCTTTGTTTTGCAGGAAGGTCAGGTTTTCCTCGTCGAATTCGAGTCCTTTGTCGCAGTCTTCGATGGCACCCTGGTAGTTTTCGAGGTTCATGCGGGCGTAGCTGCGGCACAGGTAAGCCCGGATCAGGAAGTTGTTGCGTTGGAGGGCTTCGGTGCAGTCTTCTTCAGAGCCTTGGTAGTCACCCAGGGAGAGTTTGGCCACGGCTCTGTAAAAATAGGGCTCGGCCAGGTGGGGTTTGGCGTTGATGACCTGGTTGAAGTACTGGATGGACAGCACGTAGTCTTCCAGATAGAGGGCGTTCCGACCGATGATCATGACCCGCTCGGTATTGATTTGGGCCGAAACGGGCCGTAAGGGTGCAAGGCTGAGCAGTGCGGCAACGGCTGCGAATAGCAGGTTTCGGTGTATCATGGTCGGTGGAGTGAGTGGAAATACCTTAGGCCCTGAAAATATACCGGGGTACGATCTTACCCTTGACAATACCCGTCAGTTTTGATTTGATGAGTTGGCGGCGGATGGGTGACAGGCGGTCGGTGAACACCTTGCCTTCCAAGTGGTCGTATTCGTGTTGGATGACCCTGGCTTCGTAGCCTTCGAAGGTTTCTTCGCGGGTCACAAAGTGTTCGTCCTCGTAACGGATGCGGATGCTGTTGCTCCGGGTTACGTTTTCGTGGATGTCGGGCACGCTCAGGCAGCCTTCTTCCAGGATACAGGTATCTTCGGAGTACGAGAGGATTTCGGGATTGATGAAGGTTTTCTTGTAATTGGCGTATTTTTCGTTGTCTTCGGCCATGGGGGTGAGATCGATCACAAACAGCCGGATGGAAAGGCCTACCTGGGGAGCCGCCAGTCCGACACCGTCGGCGTTGGACATGGTTTCGAACATGTTGGTCAGCAAATCAGTGAGTCCCGGATACTCGGGAGTGATGGTTTGGGTGGCTTTACGTAGGACTTGGTTGCCGTACAGGTAAATGGGTAATTGCATGCTAATGTTACGTTGTTTTCGAACGTAAAGGTAACACTTTCACCCTGTTTATCGGTGGATGGAAAGGATAAAAAATGATAAATGCCGGTGAAACGGGGGTGGTTTGGTGGGTGGCGGGTGCCGCAGGCGCTTATGTGATCAGAACGGCCGCTTCGATTCGAGGTAGGTTTGCAGGATGATGACGGCACTGATTTCGTCTACCAGAGCCTTGTTCCTGCGGTCGCTTTTCTTGAGTCCGCCGTCGAGCATAGCTCTGTGGGCCAGCACGGAGGTGAAGCGTTCATCAATGTATTCCACGGGGATGGTCAGCCGTTTTTTCAGGGCGTTGTAGAAAGGCTCGATGTACTTCATCGATTCGGAAAGTTGGTAGTTCATCTGCCTGGGAAATCCTACCAGCACGCGTTCCACCGACTCGCGGGCGCAGTAGTCGATCACATAGGCCAGCACCTCATGGCTGGGCAAGGTGGTCAATCCGCCTGGAATAAGCTGCAAGGGGTCGGTCACTGCCAACCCCGTGCGCTTCTTTCCGTAATCGATGGCTAAAATGCGGCCCATGTTGGGTTATTGGAAGGTCATCATGCGGCTCAGGTACTTGCCGATGATGTCGAATTCGAGGTTGACCACGGTGCCTTCCTTGATTTGGTGGAAGTTGGTGTGCTCGTGGGTGTAGGGAATGATGGATACCTCGAAACTGTTGTCCCCGGCGTTGCAGACGGTCAGGCTCACGCCGTTGACCGTGACCGATCCTTTCTCCACCGTGACGTAGCCCTTTTGGGCCATTTCGGCGTCATGGGTGTATTCGAACCGGTAGCGCCAGCTGCCTTCAGTTTCTTCAACCTTGGTGCATACGGCTGTCTGGTCAACGTGTCCTTGTACGATGTGGCCGTCCAGGCGTCCGTTCATGATCATGCTGCGTTCCAGGTTGACTTTGTCGCCGGGTTGGAGCAATCCCAGGTTGGATTTATTGAGGGTTTCCTGAATGGCGGTGACGGTGTAGTTGTCGCCGTCAATGGCGACAACAGTGAGGCATACGCCGTTGTGCGCCACGCTTTGGTCGATCTTCAACTCATGAGCGAAGGTAGACTTGAGCGTCAGGTGCAGGTTGCCTCCCTCCTGCCGCA
Source organism: uncultured Bacteroidales bacterium (assembly GCA_964438045.1). Classification (GTDB taxonomy): domain Bacteria; phylum Bacteroidota; class Bacteroidia; order Bacteroidales; family UBA1402; genus UBA8389. Next base: position 14,755 of record CAYTIY010000036.1, read on the forward strand.
GCCGTGTCACAACGGCTGCTTCTTCTACGATTCCAGAGAACATGGTGGGTCTTTGTGGGTTAGAATTCAACGGTCGGGGCTTTTTCGGCACCGGTTTCGGCCTTGAAATAGACTTTTTTCTCAAATCCACCCATGGAGGCGATGATGTTCTTCGGGAACTGGCGGATCATCGTGTTGAAGGCCTGTGCGCTTTCGTTGAAGCGTTGGCGTTCCACGCTGATGCGGTTCTCGGTGCCTTCCAACTGGGCCTGCAATTCGAGGAAGTTCTGGTTGGCCTTGAGGTCGGGGTAACGTTCCACTGTGACGAGCAAACGGCTGAGGGCGCTGCTCACCTGTGATTGGGCTTCCTGGAACTTGGCCAGGCTTTCTTCGGTCATGTTCGCAGGGTCGATGACGGTCTGTGTAGCTTTGGCCCTGGCTTCCACCACGGCTGTGAGGGTTCCTTCCTCGTGTTTGGCGTATCCTTTCACGGTATTGACCAGATTGGGTATCAGGTCGGAGCGCCGCTGGTACTGGCTTTCCACGTTGGCCCACTGTTTACCAACGGTCTCGTCGGCCTTGACCATGTTGTTGTATTGACCCATGCCCCACATGAACAGGATTAAAAAGAATCCCAGTACGGCAATCAAGACAATCGTTCCTTTTTTCATTGTATCGTTTTTTTATTTGATGTACGTATCAATCTGTGCAAAAATTATGCCAGCTTTCGGGCAATGACGGACTGTCAGCGTTGACGCGTCGGTCCTTGTCAACGCCATCCGCCGGTAGCGCCGCCACCGCCTGACATGCCGCCGCCAAAGCTGCCACCACCGAAACCGCCTCCACCGAAGCCGCCGCCTCCCCTACCGCCTCGACCGGCTGCGGCTACGATGACCATGGGTATGACGAAGCGCTTACGCAGCTCGTGGTTGCAATGGGCACAGCGGTAGATGCGTTCTCCCTCGCCTGTTGTCAGGGGTGTGGGCAATTGCACGATGCGTTCACCGGTCTGGGCATAGGTTTTGTATCCGCAGACGGGACAGGGTTTGTAGCGGGTGAATGACTTGCTGTAGGGCAGGAATTCGCGTTTGCCGCATTCTTGGCAAATCCAGGCGTCGTAATCGACCGACCCGACCATTTCTTCCGACTGCTGACCGACGTTGAGGTAGGCGTCTTCCTGTTTCTCGCTGAGCAGGGTCATGGGGTGGTTGCAGTTTGAGCAGGCGCGGGGCATGCGGCGCAAACGACGCAGCAACAGGTTGTACCACAACCAGAAGATAACCATGGTGATCGGGAACAGGATGGTCAATACGATATATCCAGATCTGGAGGAAACCAGTCGTTTGTAGGAGTCATAGGGTTCGGTCACCGATGGCGACACGCCGCGGACGGAAATGCGTTTCCTTCGGACGGCCAACACGCACAGAATAACGACCAGCAGGGATACGAGCAGGTAACCGATGAATGCGGTGCGCAGTTTTTGGAGTGACGCTTCCCGTCTGGCGGTTTCAGCTGCGGCCATGTCGGCCTTGATTTCTTCGACGGCAGCCGGGTCGTTCAGCAAGCGGACCACTTCCTGCACGCCGCTCAGGATGCCTTCTCCGTACTTACCTTCCCGCATGAACGGTGTGATCTGGTTATGGATGATGCGCATGCAGATGGCGTCGGGAAAGATGCCTTCCATGCCGTAGCCGGTTTCAAAGCTCACCTTGTACTGGTCATCCACCATGAGGATAAGCAGGCCGTTGTCTTTGTCGGCATTGCCAATTTTCCAGTAATTGAACAGCTGGGTGGCAAAATCCTTTATGAATACCTGGCCTACCGATTTGAGGGCCACGACCATAATTTCGGCCGTGGTGTTTTGTTCCACGGTGGTCAGCAATTGGTCGATCTGCGCTTGTGAGGCGTCGTCGAGCAGGTTGTCCGGGTCGACGGTATGGATGCGCAGGTCGGTGGCGCGGGGGTTAGGCACATTTTCGGCAACCCATTGGGCAGCAAGCATAAACGGGGCAGCAAGCAACAACCATCCTGCCACGAGGATTTTTCCGGTCTGTGTGGAAATAAAATGCGGTGTTTTCATACGTTTTGGCTTATTGGCCCCGATCCGATTACTTCGTCGTTGTCGTACCAGACGGCAAACTGACCGGGGGTCATGCTTTGTTGAGGGTGTTCGAAGTCGATGTACAGTCCGTCTTCCAGTTGGTAGAGGGTGGCGGTCTGCAAGGGTTGCCGGTAGCGGATGCGGACGCGCCAGGTGGCCGACTTGCCTGTTTGAAGGGCTTTGTCGGGTCTGACCCAGTGTACTTCTTCCATGTTTATTTTCAGGGTCTTACGGTACAGTCCGGGGTGCTTGTCGCCTTCTCCCACGTAAATGATGTTTTCCGTTGTGTCGGTGGCCAAAACAAACAGGGGTTGCTCGTGGCCGCCAATGCCCAGTCCTTTGCGCTGGCCGACAGTGTAGAAGTGGGCTCCTTGATGGTTACCTACCACTTTTCCGTCTTTGAGGCGGTAATAGTAGGGTCTGGCCTGTTTGCGCAGCCTATCTTCCAGGGCTTCAGGAATGAGGCGATTGTAGGCCTTCAGGTCGGTTGGAATCTCGACCACCACTCCGGGCTTTTTTTCGAGTTTTTGTTGCAAGAACACAGGAAGGTCCACTTTTCCGACAAAGCAGATGCCTTGTGAGTCTTTCTTTTGGGCGGTGGCCAGTCCGAGTTCGGCGGCGATGCGGCGCACTTCGGGTTTACTGATGTCTCCTACGGGAAACAGGGCTTTTGCGAGTTGTTCCTGGGATAGTTGACACAGGAAATACGATTGGTCTTTATTGGGGTCGAGTCCGGCCAAGAGTCGGTGAACAGGCTTTACTGTGCCGGAGGTGGCATCGGGATTGACTGGTTGGCCGTAGTCGTCAAAATACAAGGTGTCACGGCGGCAGTAGTGTCCGGTGGCCACGCGTTGGGCACCCAGGGTGTGGGCTGCTTCCAGAAAGGCGTCAAATTTGATTTCCCGGTTGCAGAGTACGTCGGGATTGGGTGTCCTCCCCTTTTCGTATTCGGAAAACAGGTACTCTACCACTCGTTCGCGGTAGGTGTCGCTCAGGTCGACCACGTGAAATTCAATGTCGAGTTTGCGTGCCACCAGTTCGGCTACCAGCAGGTCGTCTTCGTAGGGACAATCGCCGGACAACGTTCCTACGGTGTCTTTCCAATTGATCATGTAGACACCTACGACTTCGTAGCCTTGATTCTTGAGCACCCAGGCGGCCACACTCGAGTCGACGCCTCCGGAAAGGCCGACTACGATGCGTTCTTTATTTAGTGTTGCATCCATGCTGTCACAAAGGTAGCAAATCCGCTTAAAAGCGGAAGGTAAGCCCTAAAAAAGACTCTTTCCCAAACCATTGCTGATTTGGGAAAGAGTAACATTAAGCGATGCATTAAAAGTGATTTCAACGTAAAGTGCCGGCTCCTAGATACTGCCCTTTGCAGGTCAACCAGTTACATCAATCATTCGCGCCTGCAGGACAAATATACGAAAATACCTGAAAATACCCAGTTCCGGTTGGTTAAAGATGGTTAACAAACCTCTATTTCTGTCGGAAAAAGAGCTGCAACGGTACCCCGCTGAAATCCCACTGTTCGCGTAACCTATTCTCCAAAAAGCGTTTATACGGATCCTTGATGTATTGCGGCAGATTGCAGAAAAAAATGAACGTCGGGGTCATGGGGCCTTTGAGTTGGGTCACATACTTCACCTTGATGTATTTTCCCTTCACGGCAGGCGGTGGGGTGTTTTCAATCAAGGGCAGGAAGAATTCGTTGAGTTTGTTGGTGTTAATGTGCAGCGTACGGCTTTCGTACACGTGCTTCACGGTTTCCAACACCTTATATATACGTTGTTTGGTGGTTGCTGATGTGAAAATGATGGGAAAATCGACAAAGGGGGCAAACCGTTCGCGGATGGCGTTCTCCATGGTCTTGACGGCTTTGTTGTCCTTATCTTCCACCAAATCCCATTTGTTGACTGCCACGACCAGGCCCTTCCTGTTCTTTTGAATGAGGGAGAAGATGTTCATATCCTGGCTTTCAATACCACGGGTGGCATCGATCATCAGCACGCAGACATCGGCGTTTTCGATGGCGCGGATGGAACGTACCACGGAGTAGTATTCCAGATCCTCGGTTACCTTGCCTTTCTTGCGGATACCGGCAGTATCAACGAGGTAGAAATCGAAGTTGAACTTGGAGTATCGGGTATGGATGGTGTCGCGGGTGGTGCCGGCTATGTCGGTCACAATGGTGCGGTCTTCATCCAACAGTGAATTGATCAGCGAGGATTTACCCGCGTTCGGCCTTCCCACGATGGCTATCTTAGGAATATCTTCCAGTTCTTCTGCCTGGGTTTCTTTTTTGGGGAATTTGCTCACGAGCAGATCCATAAAATCGCCGGTACCCGATCCGTTGATGGCCGACAGGGCTATGGGATCGCCCAACCCGAGTGAATAGAATTCTGAGGCTCCGTATTCCATTTCAAAGGTGTCGGCTTTGTTGGCCACCAGGATAACGGGGCGCTGCTTGGTGGAGCGTAGGATTTTGGCGGCTGATGTATCGAGGTCGGTGAGTCCGTTTTGGACATCGACCATGAAGATGATCACGTCGGCTTCTTCTATGGCGATTTGGACGTGTTTCTTGATTTCGGTTTCAAAGACGTCGCCCGATTTGTCCACCCATCCGCCTGTGTCGATGACGGAAAATTCGGTGCCGCACCATTCGGCCAATCCGTACTGGCGATCCCTGGTGGTGCCCGATGTTTCGTCGACAATGGCCTGGCGTGTTTTGGTCAGGCGGTTGAACAGCGTTGATTTGCCGACATTGGGGCGACCCACGATGGCTACGATATTACCCATGGTTGTTGTTGTTGTTTTTGGGGTTGGTCAATTGTCAATCCGGTTGGTAACCGAAGTTTTTGAGTTTGTTGTCTTTGTTACGCCAGTCTTTTTCGACCTTCACAAAGAGTTGCAGGAACACTTTCTTCGCCAGAAAGGTTTCGATGTCGTGTCGGGCTTCCGTTCCGATTTTTTTCAGTGCCTTTCCGCCGTGGCCGATAATGATGCCTTTTTGGGTATCGCGCTCCACGATGATGAGTGCGTTGATTTTGACCAGATTCCCGACTTCCTCATAGGCTTCTACGACCACCTCGGTCGCATAGGGGATTTCCTTTTGGTAAAACAGGAGTATTTTTTCCCGGATGATCTCCGTCACGAAGAAACGGGCGGGTTTGTCGGTGAGGGCGTCTTTGTCAAAATAGGGCGGTGATTCGGGCAACAGCTCGGTGATGCGGTTCAACAGGTTTTGCAGGTTGAATTTCCGAAGGGCTGAAAGCGGAAAGATTTCGGCTTTCGGAAACAGCGCCTGCATGGCGTCCACCTGCTTTTCCAGCGCTTCCTGGTTAGACAGGTCGATTTTGTTGATGACCACCAGTACCGGTATGTCCAGTCCCTGCACTTTTTGAATGAACTGTTGGTGTTTGTCGAAGGTTTCCACCGTATCAGTGACATATAACAGTATATCAGCATCCACCAGCGCCGACTGGGAAAAGTGGAGCATGGACTCCTGGAGCTTATAGTTGGGTTTCAGCACACCAGGGGTATCGGAGTAGACAATTTGAAAATCGTCGCCGTTCACGATACCCATGATGCGGTGTCGGGTGGTTTGTGCCTTTGATGTGATGATGGAAATGCGTTCCCCCACCAAATTGTTCATGAGGGTGGACTTCCCCACGTTCGGATTACCGACAATATTGACAAACCCTGCTTTGTGCATCTTCTTTATGTTCAGAGCGCAAAGATAGGCTTTTTAATCGGTTATTCCTCTATCAATAGGCCCATTTCAGGTAAACAGACCCCCAGGTGAAGCCGGCTCCAAAAGCGGACATGATCAGCACGTCGCCTTTTTTGAGCTTGTTTTCGAATTCCCACAGACAAATGGGAATGGATGCCGAGGAGGTGTTTCCATATTTCTGGATGTTCACCATGACACGTTCCATGGGTATTTTCATGGTACGTGTGATGGAGTCGATGATGCGCATGTTGGCTTGGTGAGGAACCACCCAGGTTATATCGTCGGCTGTCAGTTGGTTTCTGGTCCGCATTTCTTCAGAGGCTTCCACCAGCTTGGAAACGGCGGCCTTGAATACCTGCTGGCCTTCCTGATACACAAAGTGTTCGCGGTCGGCTATGGTTTGGTGGGTGGCCGGATTGACCGATCCGCCAGCTTTCAGCTGCAGGTAGGGAAATCCTGAACCGTCGGTATGCAAGACGCTGTCTATCAGTCCGTAGGGTTCCGTTGAAGGTTCCAACATCACGGCGGCGGCACCGTCTCCGAACAAGGGACAGGTGGTACGGTCTTCGTAGTTGGTGATGGAGGACATTTTCTCGGTGGAGACCATGATGACTTTCTTGTAACGGCCCGATTCGATGTACATGGCACCGTTCACCAAACCGTAGATGAAGCCACTGCAGGCCGCTGTCAAATCGTAGGCGAAGGCGTTCTTGATGCCGCACTGTTCGGCGATGATCGAGGCAGTGGAGGGAAAAATGTAATCGGGCGTGGTGGTCGAACAGATTACGACGTCCACTTCTTCGGGTTTGGTGTTTGTTTTTTGAAGCAACTCCTGCACGGCCTTGATGCCCATGAATGAGGCGCCTACGTGTTCTCCTTTGAGGATGCGGCGCTCCTTGATGCCGGTACGGGAGGTTATCCATTCGTCGGAAGTGTCCACCAACCTGGTTATATCTTCATTGGTGAGAATAGCTTCGGGAACATAGCCGCCCACACCGGTAATAATCGCGTTAAAATTTCTCATTTAGTGAATTTTTGTGCAAAAATAC
>CAYTIY010000037.1:0-21438 GCA_964438045.1 uncultured Bacteroidales bacterium
GCCGATTTGATCTTGGTCGAAACGGAAATCTTGTCGGAGAACGGCATCAGCACCAGAAAACGCCCGGCTATGGAAATCTCCGACGTCAAGCGAGGCCCCTTCGTTGAGATGGGTTCCTTAGCTATTTGAACGAGAAGTTCCTGCCCTGGTTTCAGAATGTCGGCTATCGTTCCCTCTTTGGGAATTTCCGGCAACAAATGAAACTTGCTGAGCTGGTTCTGCTTGCCTTTGTTGGCGATAACATTTTTCGTGTAAGCATTCAGGGAATTAAATTGGGTTCCCAGATCCAGGTAATGAAGAAAGGCATCCTTTTCGTAACCCACATCAACGAAAGCGGCGTTGAGTCCCGGCATAAGTTTGTGCACCCGACCAAGGTAGATGTCGCCCACAGAAAAAGAGACCGCGTTGGATTCATTCTGGAATTCAACCAGGTTCTTATCTTCAAGAATGGCGATGGATACCTCTTTCGGTTGTGCGTCAATGACTATTTCCGATATCACAACTTTCTTTTTTCGATAGGTTACTGGATTAACCGTAACAACATGCACCTTCTGGTTCGGGCTGGGGAAACCTTTTCAGACATGGCACACGCATACTACGGCAGGTTAAACGAACAAAGAACAAACTCGCCGACAAAAGTGCATCTGAGTTTGTTCTTTGTTCCGTATAAGTCTGTTATTTCAAGCGTTAAGAATTACTTTTTCTTCTTGTGTCTGTTCTTTTTCAGACGTTTTTTACGCTTGTGTGTGGCCATCTTGTGGGCCTTACGTTTTTTTCCGCTTGGCATATCTGTGATGTTTTAAAAATGATACTTACTTCTTAACTTGAGATACGAATGACTTAGCCGGCTTGAAAGAAGGAATGTTGTGTTCCGGAATGATGATTGTCGTATTCTTGGAAATATTACGGGCGGTCTTTTTGGCCCTTTTCTTGATGATGAAGCTACCGAAACCTCTCAAGTAGACATTTTCTTCCTTTACTAACGATTCTTTCACTACGTCCATAAAGGCCTCTACACTCGAAAGGACAGTCACTTTGTCAACTCCTGTTCTTTTGGAGATTTCGTTAACGATATCCGCTTTAGTCATCGTGCTAAAATTTAAATGGTTGATACAATGTATTTATGTGTTTGTTTTTGTAATTTTTTGGCTTGCAAATATATAGCTTTCTGCCTTATAAAAAAAACTTTGCAGGAGATTTATTGTCGAATTTTGTTTTTTTGCGGTTCTTTGCACGATGAACTCAGAATCAGCCACATCGGCCATACGAACCCTTCTGATTGAATGGTACGGCACCCATCAACGCGATCTTCCCTGGCGTCACACCACCGACCCCTACCCCATCTGGCTGTCCGAAATCATCCTTCAACAAACCCGGATTGAACAAGGGCTATCCTACTATTACAGGTTCATCAACACATTCCCCACGGTGAAGGATTTGGCAGAGGCTCCGTTGACCGAGGTTCTGAAATGCTGGCAAGGCCTAGGCTATTACAGCCGCGCCCGCAACCTGCACGAGACAGCCAAACACATAGCCTTCGACTGTAGCGGCGTGTTCCCGTCCACGTACGAAGAACTTCTTTCATTAAAAGGCGTGGGTGCCTACACAGCGGCTGCCATCGCCTCCTTCGCTTACCAACAGGTGCATGCGGTGGTTGACGGAAACGTATACCGGGTACTGGCCCGCCTGTTTCTTATTGACACTCCTATTCACAGCTCAGCCGGCAAAAAGCAGTTCACCGAACTGGCCAACGCCCTGATTGACCCAACCTGTCCAGACACCTACAACCAGGCCATCATGGACTTTGGTGCAACGCAGTGCACTCCGGGGCAACCCGATTGCACCCGATGCCCTCTGTCGGACAGTTGCCTGGCATACCAACACAGCTGCGTGGGCATGCTGCCGGTTCGAAAGGCCGAAACACCCAAGCGGGAACGATTCTTCAACTACTTCGTGTGTCGAAAGGATTCAGTGACCTGGCTCAGGGAACGACTTGAAAACGATGTATGGAGGCACTTGTGGGAGTTTCCCCTTGTGGAAACCGCTGAAAACCTGCAGTTGGAAGCACTGTTGGAACAACCCGAAACCAAGACAATAATGGGAGAATCGCCTGTGGTGCATACACCGATTCAGTTGAAGCACGTGCTTAGCCACCAGGTTATCCACGCCCGGTTCATTCCCGTTGATGTTACGTACAATCGTTTGCCCGGTTACACCGCCTTTACCCCCGACCAGCTTTCCGATTTACCTGTCTCGCGGCTTATCGACCGCTTTTTGGAGCAATGAAGGTTTGTTTTTCCTGTTTGCAAATTAATTGAACGACCTTCTTTCCCGATTGTGCCGATGGGGGAAGACCACCGCCCGGATACAGCCATTGGCCGGCTATGTATAAATTCCTAAGACCCGTAAACCTGACATTGGTGATGGGTGTTGCCACATCAATCACTTCGATGTATCCAGTAATGCCCGGGAAAATTTTCTCACTGTATAAATAAACAGCGTTATTTCATATTCATTACTTTTACGAAAGTACTAAATATATTGTTTCGACAATAAGACAACCATACAAACGACTGATATCTGTTTGATAATAGTATAGTAATAATTACTTATTATCACTCATTCTATTCTTTCCCCTTGACAACGGTGTTTTTTTTGTCTACATTTGAATCGCCAAGGTGAAATGAATCCCTCTTTGGAAAGCAACAGTAACTTATCATAAACCAACGTAATACCTCAAAAAAATGTCCATCAACAAAGCCATCCTGGTAGGAAATGTAGGGCGCGACCCAGACATCCGCTACTTCGACAAAGAAAGTGAACGAAAAAATTCCGTGGCCTCATTTACCCTGGCCACTACTGAAAGGGGCTATACCCTAGCCAACGGCACGCAAGTACCCGACCGCACAGAGTGGCACAACATCGTAGCCTGGAGAGGCCTGGCCGAACTGGCCGAAAAATACATCCGCAAGGGTTCCCAAATTTATGTGGAAGGAAAAATTGCCACACGCTCCTGGGAAAAAGACGGAGTAACCCGCTATACAACGGAGATTGTCGCTGAAAACATCCAACTGCTCGGATCCCGCAGGGAAGGCCAATCCGACACTGCAGCCACATCTGGAACTACTACGAAAGTTCCATCAGCCGCACCTGAAATGCCGGAAAGCAGCGGTTCAGCCGACGACCTCCCGTTTTAACCGAAACCTTGCTCAACCAACATCCTTACACGTGCGGTTTGAAGACAAGCAGCTACACCGTTACCGACCACATACCATCACAGGTACGGTCGGTTTTGGTTTTCTCCTGTTGCAGGCGCTGTTCAACAGCGCCTGCAGTCGGCAGGAAATGCCAAAGCCCTACGCTTACGCCAGACTTGAGTACCCATCTGTACCGCACAAGACCTTTCATTCAACCGGAAACTCCTGTTGGTATGAATATCCCGGATGTTTCACCATATATGAGAAACCATCGGGAAAACCAAACGTACACTGGGTTGATCTGCGCTGGTCTGACTACGGTGTGACCCTTTACACCACATACAGTCAAACCGACAACCCGACGACCATCAAGCAACAGGTCGGAAACACCGTGCAGCTATTACAGGAAAAGATCCCTACTCTTTCCACCATCAACCAACGTCTTGCTTTTTCTTCAGATTCTTCCTTGACAGCCTACCTGTTCGAGGTCGATGGCCCTTGCAGCATACCTATGGAATTCTTGATTACCGATGGGAAGCAGCACCTGTTCAATGCCGTGTTACAGTTCGACAAAGTTCCGGACAGGGATTCCCTGGCTGACATCCTGGACGGGCTGAATAAGGATATGTTACATTTGATTGAGTCGTTCACCTTTACGCCAACACCATGAGTCTGCTTTATGTTGAACACCGATCCGAACTGTGTTTCGGTATCTGGCACATCACCGAAGAGGAATCTCAACTGGAAAGCCTGTCGGGGTGCTCAGCCCCCACGCATGTGACTAGTCCGGCTCGCCGTCGGGAATACCTCGCCGTACGCTCACTGGCGGTCACCCTGGGAATCATACCCGATCAAATCGATTACCTTTCCTCGGGAAAGCCCTTTCTGAGAAACGACGCACGCACCATCAGCATTTCACATACCAAGGATTATGCCGCCCTTCTGGTGGGCAAACAACCGCTCATCGGCATAGACATCGAGCAACAATCAAAAAAGGCCGAGCGAGTTAGGCATAAATACATGCACCCCACGGAAGACTCCATGCTGGAAGCGTCTGGACTGGATATTCCTACCGGTTTATTGGTACATTGGTGTGCCAAAGAGGCGGTATTTAAAGCCGTACCGGAAGAAGGCATCGATTTCAGCGAAGAAATCAGGCTGACACGCCTTCCCGATGTCCCATTCTTGTCGGACACCACGGTACAACAAACAGCGTCGGGCGATGCTGCTGCAATGGGCGAAATCTGGTTTATGCGCACTCGGACAGCGTTCAAGCTGGAGGCGTGGTCTTCGCCAGCCTTCGTGCTGGTCATCTGTCACTCAGGCATCAGTGACCGTCTCGCCTGAGAATAATCCAAATAATGATGGGTGCGCCAAAAAGGGCCGTCACCGAGTTGATGGGCAATGTGTTCCCGCCAAATCCAGGTAATTGCGTGACAATATCGCACAGCAACAGCAAACAGGAACCACACATCATGCTAGCTGGCACTACAATGCGATGATCCCAACTTCTAAACAAGCCTCTGGCTATATGAGGAACCGTCACACCGATGAACGTGACAGGGCCGGCAAAAGCCGTCACACCTCCGGCCAACAAAGCCGTAGCCAAGATGATTAGAAATCGAACCCTAGGCACCGAAACACCAAGTCCTTTGGCATAATGCTCCCCAATCAGCAACACGTTCAGTGTTTTTACAAGATAAAAAGAGAGCCCTAAACCCAATACCACCACTACAGCCAATAAGGGCATCATACTCCAGGAAACCGCGCTCAGACTACCGAACGTCCACACGATAAATACCTTGAGCGTATCGGGGTTGCTGACATTCTGAAACACACTGGTCAACGCTCCGCCAATGTATCCAAACATCATACCGACAATCAACAGTGAAACCAGGTCGGGAACCCGGATCGAAGTGAGCAACACCAAAAAAAGGACGGCGGCGGCTCCTATGATGGCGGCAGCTGCCAGTCCCCAAGACCCAACACCCAACAACAAGCCACCGGCACCTGAAGCCAACAGGGTTACCAATGCGACACCCAGTCCTGCACCCGCATTGATACCCAGCACATCGGGGCCTGCCAACGGGTTACGAAACAACGTCTGCATCAACAAACCGGAGACCGACAACGCCGCACCGGCCAGAATGGCGGTCAACGCCTTGGGAAAGCGATAATTCCAAATAATTTCCCGAAAAGCCGCATCCCCCTCACCAGTAAAAACAGCCAATAAAGCCTCAATGGGAATGGTCACACTTCCAAACAGCAAGTCACATACCACAAGCAACGAGAGCAGCAGAATCAGGGCAAGAAAAAGCAGGCGTGTGCGTGAACGATTCATCGGCTCAGTTTTTTCAAATAGGTCCAGGTATGATTCGGTAGACAATCCGGGTGAAACAAAAACAGAAAGTCAGCCAGCAGGCTGTCAGGATTTGCCACGGCACCTTCCCAGAAGTCGTTTCCACCCTGTGGTGTCACCCGATTGGTATAGGCGTAGACGTTTCCCTCCCGAAAGGCCTTGAACAAAGCATATCGTTGATCAAGAGCCTGAAGTTCACCCAGGGTGGCTCCTCCCGTCGCTCCTACCCAAACATCAGCGTTACCCAAATCCTTGTACACTTGTTCGAACGAGAGTGGCAAACTTCCCCGGGTGGTATCCTTGCTGTACACGTACCGTCCTCCTGCATCCTGAAAGAGGCGTGCGGTAAAACTCCGACCTCCTGGTTGATACCATGTTCCTCTAAAGTTGTCGCCCGACAAAACCAGTGGTTTTTCACCTTTTACTGCCATTCCCAGCATCTTCAGTTTTTCGTATCGTTCCGCTGTTTTGATGAACAAGCTGTCGGCCAACTCCTCTTTGTCAAAAAAACAGGCTATGTAGCGGATCCATTCTGCCCTGCCCAACAAGTCGGGTTCCATCCATTCATTGTTGTACACAACAGGGACACCGGCGCTCTGCAACCGATTCGCATGTTCGTCGTATTGGTTGTAACCCGAGACCATGACCAGTTCGGGTTTCAGCATCAGGCATCGCTCCACGTTCATGCGGAAGGGATCACCCAAATCGGTGATACGACCGGTTTCACAGCCTTTTCTCAGGGTTGGATTGTACACACGTTTGGCTTCGCACAACCCAATCACCTTGTCTAGTTCGCCCAACAGGTCCAAAAATGCGTAATGGGTGGAAGAGGCAGTAACCAGGGAATGTACGGGAATAAGCACACGAAGACCGTCGGAAGGAGTTGATTGGTCTTTATTCGTGACAAGGTAATACCTGGCCAGTTCAGCTCCCTGTTCCCAAGGACTGAATAAGATTAGTCGCTTGTAGCCCGGAAAATAATCCACAGAAAATCCGGTGGCATACCGTAATTCCATCTGACGTACGGGTTCGTCACCGCTGCCCTTCTGTTTGACGGATGCATCCCGACAGGCTATCAGCCCGATCAGGCAAACCAGAAAAACTACTATATTGATTGACCGATGCCGTTTCATAAGAGACTGGAACTACCGGAAACAAAAAAAGGCTGTCTGTAGGGGCAGCCTGAATGCATCCTGAAACAGGACATCGTTATTTTTTGGCAACAGGAGCGCCCTCGCCTTCAGCAGGGGCCTGAGTCTGTTCACCTTGTGCGCCAAAGCCAGGTTGAACCACATTGGGATCTACAGCAACTGCATTCTGGACTTCATTTTTGATAATGGATTCTTTCACAGCACCATCAGCTGAAGGTTGAAAACCGGTGGATGCCACACTGAGCATCACAACGATGGCAGCCAGGATCCACGTACCTTTTTCTAAAAAGTCAGTTGTCTTGCGAACCCCCATCACTTGATTGGAAGCTGCGAAACCCGAAGCCAACCCTCCTCCTTTGGAGTTCTGAACCAGTACGATGAGGATGAGAAAGATGGCTGCAATGAAGATGAAGATGGTGAGTGCTATATACATGACGTCGGTTATTGTTTGGTATTGATGATCAGTTTTTCCAAAAATCTGATTTGGTCTGCAAAGTAAGTGTTTTTTTCTGGATTTTTCAAACGCAACGACTTGATTATTTCCAAGGCTTTGTCATATCTTTTCTGCTTTAGGTAAATTTTAGCCAATGCTTCGGAAAAACTGTCTTCGGGCAGCGTGTCAAGCAAGGCATCCACACGCCCCTCCTCTATCACCTGATCCAGTTCGGCTGAAGAATCATTCACTTCGGTTGACGCATATTCGGAAGCCTCCGATCCTGTCATGACCGGATTCGAAACCTGTTGCTTCTCCAAAAAAGCATCGATTAGTTCCTGTCCACGCAGTCGGCTTGTCGGTTGTTCTTCATCACCCTCCTTTTTTGGATACAGCTGCTGAAATTCCAAGTAGTTAAGTGAAAAACCCGCCAGCCCGAATTCATCCACCACCTCATCTGTTTCCACTTTTTTTCCGGATACAGCTTCCTGCACATCTTCAACATCGGTTGAGGGTATCCATGTGTCTTCCTCTTCCTTAAACTCGGAGGCATGTTGCAAGTACCGGTCTATTAGCGAGAAGTGGTCTCCAGCCTCAGCCTGTTGCGGTTGGAATCCGGGTAGACATTCTTCCAGCCTGTCTTCCATGAATAAGAACAAACGACGTCTGTCCGGAACGGAAATGGCCGTGCGTACCAATTCGGTGGAGAAACGCACATCCTTGGTGTTCAAAAGGTTTTTTAGGTAAAGCATCCTGAGCGTCGTGAAGCAGGGATACACGTCAAGCGTCTCCTTGATTTCAACCAAACTTTCCCCGTCCAGAATAGCTGGTTCGTTCAACCAATCAATCAATTGCTTAGATTCCATATCACCATTTAGCTACCGCTTTGTTAAACACCTGATCGGCTATCTCCTTGATCATTTCCTCGCACAAAGCCGCCTGTACGTCATCCAGCATCTTTGTCGCTTCGAAATTCCTGTATGCGGTAAAGCGTTCTTCGAAGTCGTCGTCAGCATTGGTGGTATTGGTGAATCTGACATTGACTGTTATGGTCAACCGCGTTTCAGAGGCATAACCGTCAGCTTTAGCTGCCATGGGAGTCAATTCGTAGCCCACAATCTCACCTTCCATATGAAGATGGCCACCCTGACGAACCAGTTTCAGTTTGGTTTGTTTGGCAAAAACATCCTTCAATCCCTCCGTAAACTCCTGCGTCAATGGCGGATAGACCAAGGTGGACTGATTGCTGAAATCGGTGATGGAAATTGTCTTGACGCGGTTGTAGTCGATGGAGGCACCATTGAATTTATAGGAAACGGTACATCCAACCAACACCAACAGTGCGATCAGCAAAAAACAAGAAAGATAACGCGGACTCATTCGAGGTTGTATTCTTTTATTTTTCGGTATAAGGTACGCTCGGAAATGTTCAACTCGGAGGCTGCATTCTTGCGCTTTCCACCGTTTCTGTCGAGCGCCTTTCTGATGGCTTCTTTTTCCATATCTTCGAGCGAGTAGGATTCTTCCACGTATTCCTCCGTATCCTGGATATTGGGAGCCACCGTCTGGCGGGCGTCCTTTTGAACAACATCGGGCTGGAAATAGGAAGGATACGGAACAAACTCCTTTTCGTGGATCATGGAGGCATCATTCTCGTTCTTCTTCATGATGTCGTTGACCAACAGCTTGAGCTCGTTCATGTCCTTTTTCATGTCGAACAAAACCTGGTACAAGATTTCCCGTTCACTGGAGAAAGTCCGTTGATCCGTTCCGTGGCCGGCATAGAGCATGGGAAACTTCTCAAAGTTCATATCAGGCAGGTAACCCTGCAACGAGGCTGCTGAAATCTCCCGCTGTTGCTCAATGATGGAAATCTGTTCGGTGATATTTTTGAGTTGACGGATATTTCCCGGCCATCGGTATCCGATCAGCAGACTCTTTGCTTCATCAGTAAGTTGGATGACAGGCATCCTGTATTTTTCAGCAAAGTCAACGGCAAATTTCCGAAACAAGCGGATGATGTCATCGGGACGATCGCGTAAAGGTGGCACGGAAATGGGTACCGTATTCAACCGATAATACAGGTCTTCCCTAAACCGGTTCGTATTCACGGCCTCCAGCATGTTCAGGTTGGTGGCGGCCACGATGCGGACGTTGGTCTTCATGATTTTTGAGGAGCCGACACGGATGAATTCGCCCGATTCCAGCACACGCAACAACCTGGCTTGTGTCGACAAAGGCAACTCCCCCACTTCGTCCAAAAAAATGGTGCCTCCGTCGGCCACCTCGAAATATCCTTTCCGGTCTGCCAGAGCCCCGGTAAAAGAACCCTTTTCGTGTCCGAACAGTTCTGAATCGATGGTTCCTTCAGGAATGGCACCGCAGTTCACAGCAATGTAGGGCCCATGTTTGCGGTGGCTGAATTGATGGATGATCTGTGGAAAACTTTCCTTACCCACCCCGCTTTCGCCCGTGATGAGCACCGACAAGTCGGTTGGCGCCACTTGAACCGCAACATCGATGGCCCGGTTCAGTTCAGCGGCGTTTCCTATGATGGAGAAACGTTGTTTTACCAGTTGAATATCCATGAATTACGCCTCTTCAACAGTTAACAAATCAGACAAATCACCGCTTTGTACTACGTTTTGCTTCCTCAGTGGATTTTTTGTCAGTTCGGCATGATCCTGTCTATTCTTGAAAACGTCACAAGCCATATAGTACGCTTCTCTGAACGACGTTTCCGATGCACTATTCTGACCGGCCAGGGCATAAGCCGTCCCATGGGCAGGAGAAGTCCGTACAAAAGGCAAGCCTGCCGTAAAATTGACGCCGCGTTCCATGCTCAGCACCTTGAAAGGAATCAGACCCTGGTCGTGGTACATAGCCAGAATGCCGTCGTAATTGCGGTAATCGCCTGAACCAAACAATCCGTCGGCCGGAATGGGTCCAAAACAACAAACCCGCTGATCCTGCGCCTTCTGTACGGCTTCGGCAACGATGGTCTGGTCCTCTTTCCCAATCACACCCTTGTCGCCGGCATGCGGATTCAGACCCAACACGGCGATGCGTGGTTTCTGTATACCGAAATCAATCATCAACGAGCGATTGAACAACTTCAGCAGTTGAACCAACCCTTGCACGTCAATGGCGGCCGGCACGTCACTCAAGGGAATATGTCCTGTAGCTACGGCCACGCGCAGGTTTTCCGATGCCATGATCATCAGGGCTTTCTTGCCGTCACCCAGCGAAGCTTCCAGGTACTCGGTATGGCCGGGAAATGTAAAATCGGATGATTGTATGTTGCTTTTGTTGATAGGAGCCGTGACCAACACGTCGATCAGTCCTTCCTTCAAATCACTGACGGCTTTCTCCAACGCTTGAAAAGAGGCCTTTCCGGCCATGGTCGTGGATTGTCCCAATTCAACCTTCACATCATCGTCGGCACAATTGATCAAGCTGATTTTGCCCCATTGGGCTTCTTTGGCATTGTTGATATTGGTCAGGTTTACACCATTGAGATCCAATGCTTTTTTGTGATAGGCAGCCACCTTTGGCGAGCCGTAAATAATCACAGCCTGATCCTCATAGACCAGAGGATTGGAAAAAGTCTTGAGTATGACCTCGTATCCGATTCCGTTTATATCACCTTGCGTCACACCGACGCGTATCTTAGAGTCTTCCATAACTGACAAAATTTCTGCCAAGATACTGAATCCTGCGCAATTTTCTGCCAAAAACGGTCAAAAAACTTAACCTCTTTCCTGGGTGGAAAGCAGTCCACAAGCAGCTTGAATATCTTCTCCCCTTGACTTACGAATGGTTGTTCGTACCCCCTTCCGGCTCAACCGATCGAGAAAAGTATTTAAGGTGTCTTCTTCGGGTGAGGCAAATGGACTGTCCGGGATAGTGTGAAAACGGATCAGATTTACCCTACAGTTCAGACCTTTCAGCAAACCAGCCAGCTTATCGGCATGTTCCATACTGTCGTTCAATCCCTTGAATACAATGTACTCAAACGACAACCGGCGTTGTCGACCAAAGTCGCAGGTTCTCAACCAACGAACAATATCTTCCAGCGGCCATGCTTTTTGAGCAGGCATCCATTCAACTCGTTGGTCGGAAAAAGGTGTATGCAGACTGATTGCCAAATGGCACTGACTTTCTTCAAAAAAACGCTTCATAGCAGGCAAAACACCAATAGTTGAAACAGTGATCCGCTTCGGACTCCATCCGAATCCATCGGTTGCCGTCATCCGGTCCAGGGCTTTTAGCACTTCGTCCAGGTTGTCCATGGGTTCTCCCATTCCCATGAACACCACATTCGTCAGGTCGTCAACACCTGGAATGGAGAGTACCTGGTTTAGTATTTCACAGGCTTCCAGGTTGGATTTGAACCCCATCCGACCGGTCATGCAAAAGGCACAACCCATTTTACAACCAACCTGCGAAGATACGCACAAGGTGGCCCTGTCGTTTTCCGGTATGAATACAGCCTCTATAAATTCACCCCCCAGTGTCGGAAAGAGGTATTTAACCGTCCCATCTGTAGATTGAGCAGCATGCACGGGTTCGGCCTGGTAGATCGTAGCTCGTTCATTGAGTATGGCACGGGTTGACTTTGATAGATTGGTCATCTGATCAAACGACCGTACGTATTTGTGATACATCCAATCCAACAATTGGGATGCCGTAAAAGTCGGCAAACCCTGTTCAACCACCCATGCCTTCAATGCATTCGATGGCATGCCCAGCAACTCGGTTTTTTTAAGCATCGGCTATTGGCATAAGGAAGTTTATTAACCAAGAAAGACTGTCACCTTGCGGGAGACAGCCTCTCTGTTTTACGTATGAATTGTATCAATAGATCCGAATGCGGTTGTCTTCAAACTTGCTGGCTTTTTTGAGGGCATCGAAACCTTGGTAGGTAATTCGATACATGTTGTTGTAATACCAACCCTGTTTGATGATTTTCGGATCAAATTGTTCCTGCGATTTACGTTTGGCTACCACCTGAAGCATGAATACACCGTTCTTTCCTTTCAGAGGGCCAACCACCTTGTTCGGCTCGGTCTTCATAGCAGTAGCGATCACGGCGGGTTCGTTACCCAGGCCTGTCAGGCTGCTCATCGAGAAATCCATGAACTTGACCGTATCCACATTCAACCCTTCAGCCTGGCTGAACTGTGCCAGTGTCTTGTAATTTTTAGCAGACAGTTCCTTGGTTAATTTCTCACCCTTGAGCTCATTGATCAGTTCCTTGGTCAACTGAGGTTTTACTTTTTCCAACTTCTGGTACTTATCGTCACTGATTTCTTTGACAGCTACCACAAGGAATTGGTTGCTTTGGTTTTCCAAAATGGAGGAAACTGTGCCTACCTTATTGTTGAAGACAAAGCGTACAGCCTGGCGCATTTGAGGAATAGTGCCTAACGTGTAATCAGAGCTACGTACAACCGGAGCCTCCAACACCTGGAAACCAGCTTTCGTTGCAGCCTTGAAGAAGGCGTCAGCATTCTGGTTTTGCGCAACAACGCGGTTGAGTTCGTTGTACTTGATACTATAGGTATTTGAGCTGGGAGTTACTTTCATTGAGATCAGCGCCAAACGGGTTTTAGCAACAGGCTTGGTCATATCGGTGACTTGCATGACACGCACGTCGTATTTGGTCTTAACCGTGAAATAAACGTTTTTGGCAGCACCAAAACAAGCATTCAGGAAGGTGTCACCCATGGATGCCGCATCGACTTCTCTAAACCATCCCATGTCGGAGGTAGAACCACCGGTATTGTAGGTAGCCACCAGGCTTTGAAAATCGGCTCCTCCCTTTAACGCGTTCACAATGCTGTCTGCACGTTTCGTATCATCCAGTGGAAGTACAATCTGGCGGGCCTTGATTGAATCGGGGGCTACTTTCCTACCGACTACCCGTGCCATGCGGTAAATTCCTTTATCGTATGTAGGTTCCATAAAACCGGTACTTCCGGCAAGGAATGCCTTGACACCGTCTTCGTACATGGAATTCGCAATATAGCAATCGTATACGGCATCATCTGAATTACTACTTGCATAGGCGATGGGCTCTTCCGTTGTTACAAAAGCATCCCTGAGAGAATTGATCTTGGATTCCACCGCTTTGAAGTCTTCCTTGCTTGCTTCCACGTTAACCAACACATAACTGGCCGAACGGTAGGGCTCCTGGAAAAAACTATTCTTCTTTTCGTTGTATCGTTTCTGGATTTCACCATCACCGACTTTGAACAAGGAATCTGACAACGCAGCATAAGGTTTGATTACATATGCGAAATCAACCTGAGTGTTTCTGTTTGCAAAATCAGCTTCAACATCAAGCGAGTTTGCCTGAACAGCCCTTGTCAACAACGCATTGAGCTTTTCTTCCAGACGAGTGTACTTGAGCGTGTTTTCCCAGAACAACCAATACGATTTCAATCGCTTGATTTGATCCTGAGCTGCTGCATCATAGCCGGAAAGGTCTTCGGTTTGGATGGTTTGCAGAAAATTCATCATCATCGTACGATCGAACTGACCTGTCTGTTGATTCCTGAATATAGGCAACTGCATGATCATCGGGTGAATGTTGGCACCATTGATCATGTTGAACAATTCTTTGCTTGAAACCGTCACCCCCAACTTTTCGGCTTGTTGTGCGATAAGCTGTTCACGTACGATGGATTGGAAGACAGACTCACGGAGTTGACCCATGATGGCGTCATCCAGGTTTTCCTGTCCGGTCTGTATCTTATACACTTCCTCCATTTCCTTGATTCGCGACTCGTATTCCTTGTAATCCAGCGAATAATCACCAATGGTGGCTATTTGTTCCTTGGACTGACGTAACAACGACGAGCCTGAATTCAGGAAGTCTCCGATAATGAAAGCAAACAAGGCCAAACCAATGATGATTGTCAAAAGCACAGCCTTATTTCTGATTTTTTGTAGTGTTGCCATGAGAAATGGTGTTTCAATTTATGGGTCGTAGTGCAGCAAGGCACTCTTTTTTCAGCCTGCGAATATACAAAAAAACGGTTAAAAAAATGAACAGACCGAATATTTTCGGGCATTCTGGTTTCTCGTCATTGAATCGGCCCTTCCTCATCCAGATAAAGGGGGCCGTTGGGATTTTTAATGCTGTATTTGGTCATGGTCTGATTTGATTCAAATCCTACCCCGGTGAGTATGACGTTCTTTTGTTCAATCCGAATGAAAGAATCGGAATAAATTCGGCCTTCCCGTTGATCCCAATACAAGATAGATGTCTCGAACGTTTCGCCGGCAAGATTTACGATGAGGACGTTTTTTTTCAGTTCCCAGAGATGCCGACTCACAAAAAAACGTGCCGTATCGCATTCTACAACCGACTCCACTCTCAAACTATCATCAAAGCGTTCCAAATGGATGCGTTTCGGAAAAAACCAATACGGCTCGTTGGCTTTGTCAAATATTTCCCAGACAGGCGTGAGCATCCGGTAGCGGATGCGTCCGGAATCGGAAATCAGCGTTGTGACCGAGTCGGTATACATGCCAGGCACGGTATCCCGGTTGGTAAAAGACGGAACAAACTCCTTATTTTCCTTGTTGCAGGATACAATCAGACAGGGCAGCAACAAAAGAGAAAGCACCAGTATCATGCCGGTTTTGCGTTGAGTGGAAGCAGGCATCAACACCGGGTCAAAGTTTACGCTTGAAAAACCAGCTTTCATTGAACATCATGTCCAACGACACCTTGAAATAGGTTTCATTGATCATGGTTGATACGGGTGGCAACACCTTGCCAACCTCAAACGCCACATTTAAGGCAGAGTTCTGGTTCAACGGTAGGCCGAAACCTAGGCTCAACCCCATCTGACGAAGGTTGCCCATGTCATTTTTTATGTATGAGTCCGAGTAATGACAGCCCAGTCGGTATTTGATGGCCTTGTAATATCGATTGGTGGCAAAAGAGGGCAGGTATTCAAAACCAAGGCTCATTCTCGTCATGTCGGACAAACTGTCAACAGCGCCGTTGTAAGCAGCACCCGACCATTGTTGGCGTTGGTAATCAAACCCCACTGTCAACCGTTGGTCATAGACCCAACTTAATCCAAGCCCCAGTGTTCTTGGCACATCAAATTTGGATTTTGTGGTGGAATAAGACGTGTCAGTTGAAATGCTTACCTTGTACACGGTATTGTTCAAGGGTACCTTTTCGGAAAAAGTGGCCCCCATGACCAACTGGTTTTTCTTATTGAGACGCAGGTCATATTGTAGTCCGATGTCGAACGCAGAACCGTTCAGGTACCAATATTCGGAAATACTACCATCTTTTATGCTCGTATTCTCAAAGTTTTCAATGCTGGATTGAGTGATCTGGCCGGAGAAATACTTGTAGTTCACCCCCACACCCAAATTTTTACCCAAGGCCACCGAGGTACCCAGAAAAAAAGCATTTAGTCCGCCTGTGCCGGTGTATGTGCCGGTATAGTCGTCGCCGTTTGACAACTCTCCCTCCACATTGAAGGTATAGCCAACTTTAGTCATGGGAAAGATTCCGATGGCACACCCCCACCAAGGTTTAAGGGGAATCTTCATGGCAACATAGTCCAACCCTCCGTTGGAGCTGTTCATTGTGGAGCTACCTTGTTTGTAAAGGGTTGATGATGCGTTCAGGCCAAAGTCGAACAACATGGTCATCGTATCCAGTGCCGAATAAGATGCCGGATTGGCCGGGTTGATCATATTTCGTTCCCTGATGCCTATGCTTGTTCCACCCATGCCTTTGGTCTGGCCAAAGGATACTTGATCAAGTACTCCGTACCCGAAACGGCTGTACGGAGAGTTGGTGTTCTGTGCCGTAAGAAACAAAGGCGTCAGTAACAGAAAAAAAACTGTTTTCAGGCGATTAAGATCGGACATGATCATTCAGGATTGCGTTCAAACCGGTTAGCACCAAATTTTTGCTCACAAAGATGCCACTTTTTAGGTTCTCGGCAAAATAAATCAGGTCACCACCTGTTAAAAAAGCGAAAAGATCCGGGTAGGCCTGTTTATAGTGATCCATATATCCCCGTACCTCATGGACGATTCCTTGCATTACTCCAGCCTGTATGGCCGACTGGGTGTCTTTGCCAAAGGTATCGAAATCCATTTTAGGCTCAACAAGGGGAAGTCTTCCGGTATTCTCATGCAAAGATTTGAATCTCAACCTAATACCAGGCGCTATATTGCCGCCCAAATACACCCCATCCCGACTCACCAGGTCGTATGTAATGGCCGTACCCATATCGATGACCAACAAGGTTCGTCCCGGTGACAGTGTCCTAGCACCCACCGCTGCAGCCAGACGATCCGCACCCAGCGTCCCGGGTGTTCCGTAGTCCACCGTCAACGGCAAGGGGGTTTGAGCGGAAAAAAAAACCACGTGCTGCAGCGTTTTCCGCAACCAGTTCGTAACCACCTCATCTTCCGGCCGCACACTTGACAGGATGCAGGCATCTGGACAAAAAGACAACATTATTTCTTCCAACAGACTCACTGTCAGCTCATTCAGCCGTTCCTCCAAACAGATATTGCCTTGTTCGTCAAACACGGCCACCTTGCATTGTGAATTACCTTGATCGATAACCAGATTCATACCCTTTCCTTTGTCTCTTTAAACAGTGAAAACGCTGCAAAGTAACACAATAATAAGCCATTATTAGCTTCTACCTGCTATTTTTAAACAGAAAAAATCACCCCCAAGGACAATGACTTCCAATTAATATCTATATTTGTTTGGTCATTCTGTGCGTTAACTACCACACATAAACTAATACCAATAAACCATGAGAAGAAACCTTTACACTTTTTTCTTTTTGTCGCTTTCTCTTGTCGGATTTGCCCAAACCACGCCCCAACTGAAAAGCGGGAGCAAGTTTTCCCTTTCCTGCGCCAACGTATCCATGGAAATTGATTCCGCAAGCGGAGCCAGAATTACATCCTTCAAGGTTGAAGGTACTGAGCTGATCAACCAAAACGGTGCCAACCTCACCCAAATCGGTTCCACATTCTGGCCCAGTCCGCAAGAAGGCTGGGGTTCAACCTGGCCCCCATTGGCCGCGCTGGACAATCTGTCGTATTCCGTAAAGATTGAAGGCAGTGCCATCACCTTTACCGGAGGCATTGAACCGAAAACGCTCCTTCGTTTCAAAAAGAAAATTTATGCCAATCCCGCCGACACATCAATCATAGTGGAATACACCATGATCAACGAAAACGAAACGGCCAAAACCTGGGCTCCCTGGGAAATCACGCGCGTAGCGTGCAATGGACTGACAATCTTCAAAAAAGGAGACAGCTCTCCCACGGGTCCGCTGGCCACATCACAGTCGGTCATTCCGTCAGGCAGCTCGTATGCTCCGCTCAGATCCAGAAACGGGTATATCTGGTACAACCAGGACATTTGCAATGTCACCACGGGTGGTGGTGAGAAACTGAACTGCGACGGCAGAGGCTGGTTGGCTCACGTTGTAGACAAAAACAGGATACTGCTCAAACGATTTGAAGACATCCCCTTGGCCAGCGCAGCCCCCAAGGAAGCCGAGGTTCAACTTTACACCGCTCAGGGAAACGCCTATACCGAAATCGAAAATCAAGGAGCCTATGTCTCCATTCCCGCCCACGACTCAGTGACATGGACAGTCAGATGGTACGGAAAAGTTATACCCTTGTCAAGTGCCAGCGTCAATGTAGGCGTCCTGAAGTTTCAGGCATACATGGAGGATATCGTAGCGAGAGGAGACCAGGCTTATGCCGGCATTGGTGAACAGGCCAGCATCTCCACCAACATCTATCCGAACCCGGCAAAGGACGTACTGATGGTACAAACAAACTTTTCTTCGTACAGCAACGTCGAACTGCTGGTATATGATTTGCAGGGCAGACTGGCATTGAGACAATGGATTAAGAATCCCCAACAACAGGTTTCCGTCAAGGGACTGGCAGTTGGCAGCTATTTGTACCAAATCAATACAGGCACGTCATCCGTTGCAAAAGGCAAGTTCCTGATCAACCGTTGACGCACATCCAACCGAATTTCACTTACGCAAACGAGGCTGTCCATACACGGACAGCCTCGTTCTGCTTATGGGCGGTCGTGAACCCGTCACAACCGCCGGTTGATTTCATGAACGATCAGATCATTTGCTCGATGTTCCAGACAAACGCCCTAACACCGGCTTCCGGGTTGCGTTCGTCCAGTTTCTTGATGTACTTCACCAGCTCCGGCACACGCTCGTCTTCAACGATGGTGATGGAGGCTGAGTTCATTTCGGGCCAGGTATGAGTACCCATGCGGGGTTCCCCGTCAACACTTCCCTGTCCGCTTACTTGCTCCCATTTGGTGAAGCCACGGATGGCCAAACGGTCAAACATATACTCGACACGTTCCGTGTTGGTTTGATTGTATACGATAAATACGGCTTTCATTGTACAGTCTATTTACTTGTCCATGAATATGAATTTCTTGCGCACTTCCTGTTGTTTGTCACGTTCACCGTGTCTTGCCATCAGGGAGTACAACACAGGTATGAGTATCATGGTCACCACGGTGGAGACGAACAAACCGCCCACAATGGTCACTCCGAGCGGAGCCCAGGTTTCCGATCCTTCACCAATACCCAGTGCCAACGGCAACATACCCAACACGGCGGTCAAGGCCGTCATGATTACAGGCCTGAGACGTGACTTTCCGGCCAAAGCAATGGCATCGTGAACTTCCAGTCCGCGGTCGCGCATCAGGTTGATGAAGTCGACCAACACAACCCCGTTCTTGACTACGATTCCCACCAACATGACCACGCCAATGGCTGCAATCATGCTCAGGCTGGTTCCTGTGAGGAACAAGGCGATAGCCACGCCAGTAAAGGCAAACGGGATGGAGAACATGATGACAAATGGTTTTGAGTATGATTCAAACTGGGAAGCCATGACCAGGTAAACCAGCAGCATTACAGCGAGAAGCAACAAGCCTATGTCGGCAAACGATTCCTGTTGTTCTTCATAGGTTCCACCCACATTGACCATGATACCTGCAGGCACATCCAGCGTTTTCATTTCTGCCTTGATGCTTTCAGCCATGGTACCCAATGAAACACCAACAGGGGTCACGGAAACCGTTACGATACGTTCGCGACGTTTGTGCTGGATATTGGGGGGCGACCACAATTCCTTTACTTCGCCCAATTCCTTCAACTTCACTTTGGCACCTGTTGGCGTAGGTATGGTGATGTCTTCCACATCGGAAATAGAGTTGCGGTAGTCTTCCTTGGTACGTACCACAATATCGTATTCCTCTCCGTATTCACGGAAGAAGCCTACAGCTGCACCATTGATTCTATTTCTAAGGTAAGTGGAAACAGTAGCTGAATTCAGGTTGTGAAGGGCTAATTTTTCCTTATTGAGCGTAATTTGCAGTTCTGCCTTATCGTTGTCACGACTGACAGATACGTCACGTGCACCTTCCACTTTTTTAAGTTTGGCTTCCACCTGGTCGGCGTACGCATTGGTCTTATCAAAGTCATATCCGAAGATTTCCACATCCACGGTACT
Organism: uncultured Bacteroidales bacterium; assembly: GCA_964438045.1. Classification (GTDB taxonomy): domain Bacteria; phylum Bacteroidota; class Bacteroidia; order Bacteroidales; family UBA1402; genus UBA8389. The sequence continues at coordinate 19,723 of CAYTIY010000037.1, forward strand.
GGCTCCTCCCATCATACCCGAATTACCACCGGTCACAGAATAAGTGACCACTTCGGGCAATGTTGCTAAATAGGTACGAATCTGTTCGCCGATTTCCACATCCGATCGCTTACGCTTGTCTACATTTGTCAGCGCCAAATTCAGCGTAATGCGGTTCGTACCGGACTCCGTAAACATGGCTGAGTATCCGGCTGACTCATCTGAGCCCGTGGATGAAGACAATAAGGTCACCTCAGGACAGTTGGCAAAAATATAATCTTCCACCAATTTCGTGGTCTTCATGGTTTCTTCCACCCTGGTACCCGACTGTAATTCGATGGAGGCTGTCAAACGGCTTTGGTCGGAAGTCGGCATAAAATCGGTTTCAATGTACTTGAACAAGAACATGGAAGAAACGAAGATGGCCAATGAAGCACCAATGACAATTTTTTTGTGTCCCAGCGCCCAGCGAAGGACTCGTTCGTACCAACATTCAAACGCATCCAGTTTTGCGCCAATGGTTCTGTCGTACCAGCTTTCCTTTTCTTCCTCTTTCGACTTCAGCAAGTAAGATGCAAGCATGGGTGTCAGAGAGATGGCTGCCACAGTTGAGGTAACCACGGTGATGGTGACAATCCAACCCAATTCTTTAAAGAGCACACCCATCATACCTTCAATCATGGTCAAGGGTAAGAATACGGCTACGATGACCAAGGTGGAAAGAATAACGGATACCCACACCTCGTTCGTTGCGTAAATAGCAGCCTCACGTGGACTGCTCCCCCGCTTGATGTGTTTCATGATGTTCTCCAGCACCACTATGGCGTCATCCACCACCAAACCGATGGCTATGGATAGAGAAGACAGTGAAATGATGTTCAGTGTACTGTCGGTCGCAAACAAGTAAATAGCGGCTACCACCAGCGAAATAGGGATGGTCAGTGCTACGATAACCGTGGCCCTCCAACGTCCGATAAAGAACAACACGACAAACACGACGAAAATCAAGGCCAGAATCAACGTTTCGGAAAGATTTCCCACAGCAGATCCGATAAAGTCGGACGTGTCGTAAATCATATCAAACTTGACATCGGAAGGCAGCTCTTGTTGCAGGTCGACCAATTCAGCCTTGACTTTATTACATACTTCCACTGAGTTGGCACCCGATTGACGGGTAATCATCAGACGGACGGCCTGATCTTTGTTGGCCCGTTCCACCAAAGCAATATCCTTGATGGTATCGTTTACTTGTGCAATATCACGTACAAAGACGGAAGCACCGTTGTAGGAGCCAACGACCAGGTTCTCAATTTCGTCGCTTGTTTCAAATTCTCCTTCCACGCGAATCTGGTAATTTTCCTTACCCATTTTCATGGATCCGGCTGGCATGTTCAGGTTGCTGGCACCAATGATTGTCGAAACCTGTTCCAGTGTAAGGCCGGCGGCATCAAGTTTTTTTGGATCGACATTGACATACACATAGCGTTCAGGCGCACCGATGATGGACACCGTTCCGATGCCGTTGATGCGCTTGAGGGGGTTGACCAGCTTTTCTTCCAACAGCTTATCAAGGCCGGCATAACTTTTATCAGCCCTCACCGAATACATCAGCACAGGCATCATATTGGTGCTCAGCTTGAAGATGGTGGGACGGGTACACCCGTCGGGCAGGTAATCGTACACCATATCAATGGAGCTGCGCACATCGTTCACCGCCTCATCCAGCCCAGTCCCCCA
>CAYTIY010000038.1:0-2181 GCA_964438045.1 uncultured Bacteroidales bacterium
GCCCTAAGGAGGGTCTCACTAAGCACCACGCTTAAGAGACTCTCCTTTTTGGTTTCTACGCAATAGTTTCATGTTTCCGTTCCGTAGTGTGGGTGTATTTTACCGGCTACGGTTCCGTCGGCTAAAATTGAGGCATTCCGGCTAAAATTTCAAAGCGTCGCGGGCTGAGAATACAGCCCACTCCTCGGAAGATGAAATTTTTTAACGCCTCCATTTGCCTCAATTTCTTAACGCAGCCTTCCAAGCAGCCGGTAAAAACACACCCACCCCACTCCACTCCAACCCCCATTGTACACACCCCGAGAATCAAATACAAACATTTCTTTACCAAGAGATAGGAAAATTCTCAAATAAAATGTAACTTCAACGCCTTATTTTCAAAACCAAAAAAACAAACAAGTTTCATTGACTCCCCATCGCAAACAATCAAGACCCAACAATAACGAAATATCAGCAATACATACTTCGTTTATACATCCGTTAGCAAAAATTGTAAATCGCATATATAATGAGTGTTCGTATTGGAGATAGCATAAGAGTAAGACCTGGAATTAATTGTCCTGATTTTGAATCCTTAAGTATTTCTGGATGGGAAGGCAGAGTAATAAACATAGAAGGTGACATGTTCGAGATTGAATGGGATAGTATCACACTAAATCAAATGCCAAATAATTACATTAGTGATAGTATTGTTGAAGGTGTAGACTTTTCAGCCATGTATTTAGAGGTGGCAGATTTTGACGTTTCTATGGCTCGAGATAGAATTGAAGATGTTCGCCGAGTACAGTCGAATTTGGAGAGAAAAAATTCATTTAATAAAATTGAGAAAAGGATTTCGATGATATTGAATACGGATGACGAGTGTGTCAACAATGAGAATCTAAAGACATACATGACCTACATCAAAGAGAATATAATTACCCCTTGTATCATGACTGGAATGGAGGATTTTAATTGGGAAGAACCATATCTGCTTGGCGGTTGGGATGCTGATGAATATGAGAGTCTTAAGAAAATTAAACCATCTTACACTGACATATTTGATTATATAAAATTGGAAAAAATATTTGACGAGAACTTAGGATTAATGGTCATAGTTCGGCGTCAATCAGACAATAAAGAATTCTCATTACCATTGTGGGATTTGAAAACAACAGACGAAGATTCTAAAAACGCAATATTGATTTCGGATTATTCATCGTGGATGACAAATTATAGATAAAAACAACTTTTGCTAACACCACCCAAACCCCAGCCGCCGCTGCGCAGCTTCGCCGCTTGCTGACGGCCGGTGTCTGGCTACTCGTTAGGGGCAAGCTTACTAATCGAAAGTTCGACATCCTATTAAAATTTTCATATGACAAACAAAAACAAAGTTATTACTTACAGATTGTCTCTATGGATTGGAATTCCTACAGCAATTATAGGTTTCTATTTACATATGATTGATTACATATACGCTGATTTTGTAATTGCACTGGGAACTATCAGTGTGCTGGTTATTCTAATTATGGGGCTAATTGATGTTTTATCGAACAACAAAACCAAAGCATCAGAGAAATCAATGTGGATATGTGGATTTATTTTTATCACTCATCTCACAGGATTATTATATTTCAAGACATATAAAAGACGAAATTTCATAAATAAAAACTGTGTCTAACACAGGCTATGCTGGAGCCCTTAGGGCTATTCGCACTGTCCTCCGTTACTATGTATAAAAAATTAGGACATACTATTTTATGAAAAAAAGACAGATTGAGATTTTTATTAAAGCCTTATTGGCGATTACGGCATTAGTTACAGTTGTTGGTGCGTGTCTTGAAATCATGCATAAAGATTACGGACTGTTGATTTTTATGATTGGTTTAGTCTCCTTTGTTATCCTGATGACCTATATCCAGCTACGAATTTCAAAGGGTAAATGATAAAGAAGATATATGGCATCGATTAGGGTTAAAAGGACGCGTGAATACATCAACGGTATGAAGGATTATGATGTCATTATTGACGGCCAACTGGTTGGTTCTGTTGGGAATGGAAAGTCAGCTGTTTTCCCTGTATCGGTTGGTCGTCATACTGTTAGGGCTAAAATTGATTGGTGTTGTAGTCCGGAAATACCTGTTGATGTTAATGAATTTCAAACCAAGTGCTTGAAGGTGGGTGGTTTCAAGTATTCGC
>CAYTIY010000038.1:2281-4341 GCA_964438045.1 uncultured Bacteroidales bacterium
GGAGGTTATTACTTTACGGCGCAACGGTCAGGACCGAACCATCAAGCAGATTCTGGGCCATATGGTTGATTCGGCCTCAAACAATACGCATCGGCTGATTCATCTGCAGTATCAGGAAAGCCCTCTCCTATTTCCGGATTATGCGAACAATGGCAACAACGACCGGTGGATCTGCATACAGAATTACCAAGCGGAAGATTGGTTCAACCTGGTTCAATTGTGGAAGTACGCAAACCTGCATTTTGTACACGTGGTTGAACAGGTTGATGCCTCGAAATTGCAACACGAGTGGATCTCCGCATTGGGTGACCGGGTGACGCTTGAGATGATGATTTTGGATTATCTGAGGCACTTCAAGCTACACCTGGATGAGATTCAAGCGTTGATGGAATGACCGATGTAATTATCAATTCAAGTTTACCTTGTGTATTTCCTTCTTATTTGAATGTTTATTGTATAATGATATCCAAAAATATGTTCCATCATATGTGATACCAATCAGTCTTCCATAACCACCACTATCAGTTGCACTATTAATGATATAAGTTTTTACTACTCTGAAAGGACTGATTGTACATTTATGGATTGCACCCTCTTTAACCACATATAGGTATCCTCCAACATATTCCATTCCTGTTACATTTTGTATATCATATAAGTTGGTCCATGAATTGTTTGTTATGTTGTAGTTGTAAATACAATTTCTGGAACTACAGTAAAAATTGGTTCCATCAAATGCGAAACCACCACCATCCGTTCTATCTCCATTATTAAGCTGAGCACTGCTGAATGTTGTTGAACCATTCATATCAATTTTACTAACATTATTTGTACTAAGAAACCATATACTGTTATTCGCAAAGGATGCTGATGAATAGTATGCATTATATTTCAGAGCGAGAGTGCTTACAGTCTTTGTATTTACATTTATTTTGTACAAAGTACGTGAATTTGCGTCACCTGTTAAAATTATGTTTTGACCATCAAATCCAATATCTTCTCTTGGATCCCCATATTGAATGGGAAAAGGCACACTATCTAATGACGAAACATAATCAATCCATTGTGTTTTTTTTGGTGCATTATTATTTTTTATAGCAATAATCTTTTCATTTGCATTGGATAGTATCAAAGAATCATTTTTAACTGAGTAATTATAGCTATACATAAAGTAACCATTATTTACAAGAGATAATTGAGTACCCGAGATAAAAGACATATCATTTCCTATACTTCTAAATCCCCAGGTTTTATCCTCATTGAAAATAGAATAACTATTGTCACTCTTAATAGTAATAAATTTCGTGTTTGGCATGCCACTTTTGACTTCCCAATTATTATAAAGAGCAGCATAAAGAATGGTGCTACCACCGGCCGGATGGTGGAAAATCACACTATCGATTTCCGTAGTTTTATACTTGCCAATTACACTTCCTGATCTCATAATATACAAAGAATCGTTCTGGGCTTGCAATGAGCTAATTGTCATTATTGTTGCTACAATTGGTAAAAAAATATTTTTCATGATTTCTTTATTGTTTGATAAATTTTGTAGTTTGAATTGTTGTTCCGCTTTTAATACGGCATATATATAAACCATTAGGCTGTTCGAACATGTTTATTTTATGAACAGCTTCATGCTCCCTCAATACTTCATAATAAACAATCCGCCCATCAATAGATATGATTTCTATTGAAACAGATTGATTTTCCAGTCCATTGAGTGAAATATATAATTCTGCCTTTGTCGGATTGGGATAGGTAAATACTTCTACTGTTTCATGTAAAGGTTTTGCTACATGATCAATCAAGTCAGCGAAGTTCAGATACTGTAAATTGTTAAGAGCATAGCTAACTGTATCACGAGTTTCCTTGCTAATTATAATAGTACCCGAAGAAAAAGTAATCTTGCTAATTCCGTTCAAAACATATGCAGTTTGATTACCGCTTTTTGGCTTTACGTACATGGTTTGTGCCTGTAGTTCTGCTAGTCCAATTCCTAACAAAATTAAAGCACTTATTTTTAACTTCTTGTTTGTCATGTGCTATTTGTATTTTAT
>CAYTIY010000038.1:4441-21009 GCA_964438045.1 uncultured Bacteroidales bacterium
TTGACTGTGACCAAAACATCCTCACGGTATAACGGAGACTTCATAAATTGAAGCAGCATGCAGTTATTTAAACACAAGATTATCGTAACTTTGGACGGACAGTCTTAGTGTGAGCCAATCGATAGCAGAGAAAAGGGAGAAAAGCCAACATGGTGAACAAACGGATTTTTGGATTACAGAGGAACGTCTTCTTTACCGGATTGACCAGCTTCTTTACGGATACGTCCACAAAAATGATATACAGTGTGATGCCACTGTTTTTGCTGTCCATCGGCGCATCAAAGACTACTATTTCCTTAATCGAGGGAATTGCAGAAAGTACGGCCTCCTTATTCAAGGCCCTTTCGGGGTATTGGAGTGACAAGATGGGTAAAAACAAGCCACTCATGTTGATCGGTTATGGGATTACTGCGCTGATTACGCCCCTGTATGCGTGGGTGCGCTTTCCCATCCAAGTGCTGTTCCTGCGGTTCGTGGAACGGATAGGCAAAGGGTTGAGAGCCGCCCCACGGGACAGCCTGATCAGCGGCTCGGTCACATCAGCGGATGCAGGCAGAAACTTCGGGTTCCATAAAGCCATGGACAACAGCGGAGCCATCGTAGGACCGTTGGCGGCATTTGTGTTGTTGTCCATTTTCCCGCTGAACTACACCAACATTTTTCTGCTGGCCACTATTCCGGCCATCCTGGGCGTAGTTTCTATCGCTGTTTTTATCAAAGAAGCGAAGTCGGACAAAAAAGAATCAAACCCTGCGTTCAAATTCAATCAGTTGCCCAAAAAGTTCTATTTCTTTTTGGGCATCGTGTTTATGTTTACCCTGGGGAATTCGGCCGATGCCCTGTTGTTGGTCAAAACGGCGGAAACAGGGATCAGGCAATCGTACGTCCCTTTCGTGTATATGATATTCAATACGGTTTCCGTCTTCCTGGCCATTCCCCTTGGCAAGATATCCGACAAGAAAGGCCGTGAAATCCTCATCATCCTTGGATTCCTGGTGTATTCAGCCGTTTATTTCTTTTTCGGCAAATACAACAGCCTGAATGTCTTCATCATCCTGTTTGTCTTTTACGGCTTGTACAGCGCATTGGTCGACGGCAGCCAGAAAGCCCTGATTTCAGACATTGTAAGCAAAGACCTGAAAGGTACAGGTTACGGACTCTACCACGCTGTATTGGGCATCACCCTGCTTCCGGCCAGTTTGATTGCCGGCTTGTTGTACGATAAGGTAGACTCAAACGCACCCTTTTATTTTGGTTCAATAATGGCGCTGACCGCTTCCGTTTTGATGATCATCTTTGTGCTGGTTGACAAAAACAACAAAAAGAGGTTTGCGTTAAGTGAACCACAGCAGTGAAGAAATTTTCCGTTTGCATTCTCATAAATCATAAAAACAACCAGTATGGAACTTATCAGCAAACAACAAGTAGATCACTTCCTCAGTTGCAAAACCATGGCCATTGCAGGAGCATCACGGTACGACTCAAGTTTCAGCGCCCAGGTGGCCAAGCATTTGACCAAGTTGGGGTATGATTTGTGGTATATCAATCCTGGGTTTGAACCCAATGAGTCGGCCAACAAACGCCTTTAATCAATCGCCCAGCTTCCCGAGGATGTCAATCATCTGTTGGTTCTTACCAACAAAACTCAAACTGAATCGGTCATGCAACAAGTGGTTGACAAGGGTATCCGTAACGTGTGGATCCAACAACAATCCGAAACACCGGTTGCTTTGGAACTGGCGCAAAAGAATAGCCTGAACGTGATCCATCATCTGTGTATTTTCATGTTCACACAGCCAGAAGGCATACATAAATTCCATCATCGCATAAAAAAGATTTTCGGAGCACTTCCAAAATAATGAACCATGAGTAAAGCGTTGATCATCTATCACAGCAAAACAGGAACCACGCGGAAATTGGGACAAGATATTGCCAGAATATGCGCGGAATTATCCATTGAGTCAAAAATCATACCCATTGAAGCGTTCAACAACGATGACCTGTCAACGGTTGATTATTTATTTCTTGGATGCTGGACACATGGATTATTCATCATCAATCAGCATCCTGAAAAAGAGTGGGTGGAATTTGCCAAACAATTACCGGCCATTGAGAAGAAGGTAGTGTTGTTTACGACGTACAAATTAGCTACCGGAAGCATGTTCCGCAACATGAGAAAGCAGTTGAACGTTGATTCAAGCCGTGTGAAATTAAACTTGAAATCCAGAAACAGCCGGTTGAAAGAAGCCGATGTGGAAATCTTAAAAAAGTATTTGTCCAATTGATGTGATGAGTTCACAACTGAAGTTGAGTTTTATTTGTAACGAAAATGCCCCGGAAGTCTTTCTTCCGGGGCATTTTGTTTGGAATAGGTGTCCAATGGATTATTTGAACAAGATTGGAGCGAGTTGGAGCAAGCTACGACGCCAGGTTTGGAATTCGTGGCCTGTGTTGGGTGAAACATAGGAAACGGCGTTGAAACCGGCTGCTTTCAAAGCAGCGGCAGCGTTGTTCACACCGTCTGGGTTTTCGCGGCTACCGGCACTCATGAAAATCAGTTTCACTTTGTCTTTTTCCTTGATTTCATCAGCGTTGTACGTACCACCACTCAACAATGCATAGCGGGAGAATACACCCGGGCGAGCCAACGTAATGGAATGTGTTTCCATTCCACCCATGGACAAACCACCCATGGCACGATTTTCCTGATTGGCAATGGTGCGGAAATTGGCATCCACGTAAGGAATCAATTCGTCAACCAAAACCGTTTCGAAACCGTTGTTGAGCATCATACCCATACCGCCTGCGGGACGAGCACCGGCTGGACGGGGTGTTTGACCGGCAGGAGCACCTGCGGGAGCTGCACCAGTGGGACGAGGAGCGCCGGCAGGAGCTGCAGCAGCACCAGGGCCACCAGCTTGAGCACCTGCGGGACGACGGGCACCGGGGCCGCCGCCTTCATTGGTCATACCGTAGGTCATCACGATGATGAACGGCTTGATCTTGCCTTCAGCAATCAGATTGTCCATAATCAGGTTGGCATGGCCTTGGTTGCTCCAAGCTGTTTCGTCTTCACCCCAGCCATGTTGCAGATACAATACCGGATAACGGGTCGAGCCGTTTTGGTATCCCGGCGGCGTGTAAACAAAAGCCCTGCGGGATGTATTCGTACTTTTCGAAGGAAACAGGATCTGTTGCACAAAACCATGAGGAACATCCTTCAATTGGTAGAAATCCTGGTCTTTGGCCGGAATTTCAATGCCACTTTCCCAACGGGTGGAACCATAAAAGTTCAACGTACCCGGGTCATTGAATTTACCACCATCGATGTTGATGTTGTAGTAGTGGAAGCCTTCATCAAGCGGGCCAGCCGTAGTTCCCATCCAGGAGCCGTCTTCGGCTTTGGCCAACGCCGTTCCACCTCTTGCACCGCCCAAGCCAAGGCTGACAGTGATGCCCTGAGCTTGTGGAGCCACAATTTTAAAACGGGCATACCCTTGCGAGTTAACCATCGGGTACTGTTGGCCCGGTTGGTTGTAGGTGGAAGGTTTGAAATCTTCAATGGGTGGAGTACCACCAGGAACAAGAGCAGGCCCTTGAGGTCCCTGGGCTAAGCTGACAGAACCCATTGCCGTAGCCGCGAGAAGAGCGACTAAAAGCTTGTTTTTCATAATACAAATGCTTTAAGTTATTACTGGAAATGAGATTACGAAACATACGTGTATGCCGCACGTTTAAAAAAAGTTGTTGCCCCAAATATAGTTGTTATTTGAACAACAGCGGAGCCAGTTCACGCAAGCTGCGGCGCCAGGTTTGGAACTCGTGGGCCGTGTTTTCCGATACATAGGAGACAGCATTGAAACCGGCTTCCTTCAGGGTTGCGGCAGCCTTCTTCACCGCATCGGGATTTTCGCGGCTACCGGCACTCATAAAGATCAATTTAACTTTCGACTTGTCTTTGATTTCTGTAGGTGTGTATGTGCCACCACTCAACAAGGCAAAGTAGGAGAACACTTCAGGGCGGGCCAACGTGATGGCGTGAGTTTCCATTCCCCCCATGGACAATCCGGCCATGGCACGGTGGGCCTGGTCTGCAATCGTGCGGAAGTTGGCATCCACATATGGAATCAATTCGTCTACCAAAACGGTTTGGAATCCTTCCACCTTGAAACTGGCCATTCCGCCCATTTTGACATCGTTGGTCATTCCGTAAGTCATCACAATGATGAACGGTTTGATTTTTCCTTCTGCGATCATGTTGTCCATGATCAGGTTGGCACGACCTTGATTGCTCCAGGCTGTTTCGTCTTCACCCCAGCCGTGTTGCAGGTACAATACCGGATAGCGTGTTTTTGTATCGTTTTGGTATCCCGGTGGAGTATATACAAATGCTCTGCGGGATGTCGATGTACTCTTTGAGGGAAACAGGATTTGCTGGACAAAACCGTGAGGAACATCCTTCAGCGCATAGAAATCCTGGTCCTTTGCGGGAATTTCAATGCCACTTTCCCAACGGATAGACCCATAATAGTTCAGCGCGCCCGGGTCATTAAACTTGCCGCCGTCCAACGTTATGTTGTAATAGTGGAAACCTTCGTCCAGCGGACCAGCTGTTGTGCCCATCCAGGAGCCGTCTTCGGCTTTTGTCAACACCGTTCCACCCCTTGCTCCCCCCAAACCTAGGCTGACAGTCACACCTTGCGCCTGCGGAGCAACGATTTTAAAACGAGCGTACCCTTGTGAGTTTACCTGCGGGTATTGTTGCCCGGGCTGGTTCAAGGAAGAAGGCTTAAAGTCTTCGATGGGAGCCGCAGGCGTGGTCTGGGCCATTCCGACGGAACCCGTTGCCAATGCCGCAAAAAGCACTGCCAGCATTTTGTGTTTCATAATACGGAAACTTTAGGTTATAAGTAGTAAAAAAAACTGCGTAATTGAACGCCAATACGAAAGCAATTTAAACACCAAAAGTATTAATTAATTTGGTATTTCACACGATTTATGTTGCTTCGATGCTTCTCTTGATTTAGAAAAGCCGGGTCTCATTCAAAATGCTCGTTGGCTTTTGTGGACTGAAGTAAAAAGAAACTGTCACATACATGGGTTCTGCATGACCCTCAAAAATACCCGGAACCCAGTCTGGCATGGACTGAACCACCCGCAATGCTTCAGCATCGCAGGCCGGATCAAGCGGAAGTACAACGATAGGCCGTGTAATCCTTCCCGTTTCATCAACCAGCAGCTTAACCAACACGCGACCGTTAATCTGATTGCTTTTTGCCGATTCGGGATAAGTTAATTCCTGCTCAATAAATTTGTCCATGGCCATCATGCCTCCAGGGAATGAAGCAAGTTGGTCGAATGTTGATTCTTGCTGAATTAGTTTGCCGGCTTCTGATTTTACCGGATGCAAGGCCAGGTATTTTTCCTTTCCATCGCTTCCCCATACCCTGACATTGTTACGCGTATTGGAAATGAATATGGCATGCATTTTCTTCGTGCCGTTTTTATGGTACCAGTAGAAATCGCCTTCGCGAATAATCGGGTTCAACGTCCGGAACGAACCGCTCATGTGGAGTTCCCCTGTAAGGTAATAATCCCTAACCTGAAACGTATTGGTGGAATCTACCCAGTTCAGTTTTCTGAAATACGAGGCTGTCGCCTTATCGCAAACTGTCTCATTACTTGAAACCCAAATTGTATCGGATTGTGTTTGAGCAACAATTCCTTTTGTACATACAAAGAAACAGCCTGAAATCAGGACCGCTATCAGTCTTTTTACCATTGAGATTACAGTATGTGATGCGCCGTTTAAGAAATGGTTATGCATATACAAAGAAACCCAACAGGAATGCTGTTGGGTTTCATACTTACACTTGAGGTACCTGGCGGATTCGAACCGCCGTAGACGGTTTTGCAGACCGGTGCCTAACCACTCGGCCAAGGTACCCTGTCGCCTTAGCGGCTGCAAATATAGTTATAATTTCGGCTGTTGCAAGTTCTTTCTTTTACTTTTTTCGAGTATTTCTTTTTTCAGGTCACAACCATCTACGCATGTTGAGCAGGCTGATGACTCTTCACAATCGTCGGTCTGTTTGTTTTTTTTGTCGTGACGAAAGTTTACTGCCATGAATAAACCGACGGCACCCAAAAGGACTACAATAACCAGGATGTATTGCAGGAATGATGACATAAGCGATTTTCCTGTGTTAGTGGTTAAAATACAATCAATTCATGAACAGCACGGTTCAGCGGTTCAATCGATGCGTAGGAGAAACAATCAATTCCCGATTCTTTCAGATGGTTCTCGACTGTTTCTTTTGCTAACGACGGATAATTGTTGTCCTTGCTCAAATGACACAAATAGACATGTTTGATGCCATCGTGCCAATTCTCGGCCAATAAACGACCTGTTTCGTCGTTGCACAGGTGTCCCGACTCACTGATGATACGTTGTTTCAATGGATAGGGATAGGGGCCGTTTTTAAGCATGTTATTGTCATAATTGGCTTCAATCACCACAATGTCAGACTGGCGGATCAAACGGCAAACATGTTCGTTGGAACACCCAAGGTCAGTAGCCACCAAGATACAGTGCGAACGATATTGTATTTGAAAACAAACACTTTCCGTTGCATCGTGTGAAACCTGATACGGCGTAATGGTAAATTCACCCACCTGCGTTTCCTGACCAATCTCCAGATTTCGGCGGCTACCGTCCAGTTTTCGGGTGACTACCCAGTTACGATCTATGCCTTCGTGCGTTTTGGCCGTTGCGTAAATCGGTAGCTTAAATACCTCTCCAAGAGTCCCCACCGATTTGATGTGATCCACATGATCGTGAGAAACAAAAACACCTACGATGCTGTCAAAATCTGTTCCGATTGATTTCAGTGCTTTGCGAACGGTTCTTGAAGCAATGCCTGCATCAATCAGAATACCTTGCATGCTGTTACCGAAGTAGTAACAATTACCGCTACTTCCACTACCGATGCTTAAAAAACGAAGTTTGTCCATGTTGAATAACTGCCTCAAAGGTACGATTTACTTTCCGTTTCTTAGTACATTCACACTCACACGTTGTTGGTATTTTTCGTGGAAAAGCGTTTCTTTGCTAAAAAAAAGATGCCGGTAACCCTAACAGATTCCTCACTCAGCCATGCGGCACAGGAAGGTGTGGACGCATTTCTTGCTGTATTCAAGGATGCCTACGAACGTGTAACAGGAGGTGTTCCGAATGCGGAAACCATGCCATTGCTCAATGGTTTTCAACACAGCCTTCTCTCCTACTTGTATTTCAGGGATGAAATCCTGGAAGGCGGTTTTGTTCAGCTGATTCAAAACGGTTATGGCGGTTATATTTTTGACAATCCCTTTGCCAAAGCCTTGCGGTTGTTTGGAGCCACGGATTTGTCAAAACTGGTCTATAAGGCCAAGGAAGTGTTTGATGCGAACCGAAGTGAACTCGAAAAGGAAACGGGCGAAGAAGAATTCCTGGCCATGTACGAACAGTTCGAAGCCTTTGATGAACTGGAAGAGCAGTTTTTCGAAATGGAGGAGGACTGTACGGAGAAAATCGCCCGATATGTGGATGAACACCTTTCGGAGTTTGTTGATACAATTGAGGAGCGTTAGAAGTCTAGTGCGTCAGCACCCAAGCTTCAATGTCGCTGACATCCAGTTTCAACATCAGAAAATCGGCGTCGTCCCTGTCTTTGAATGTTCCGGCGACCAGTCGGTAGAGTCCCTTGTTGTTTTGAACAAAAAATGGGATCATTGATTTTTTCCTGAGCTTGTCAATGAGTGGCTTGGCCGACGCCGGTTGGGCAAAACTGCCCACAATGACAGAAAATGTTAACAATGCAGAAGAGTCCTTCAAAACACAATCGCCAACCAGTACCTTTTCGTTGAATGATAATGGCTGTGTGGTCGTTTCTTTCACGCTCTGCACCCCTGCTGCTGACGTAATTGGTTGAACCGTACGGACGGCGACGGCGTGTTTGCGCATTGAACCAGGAAACATCAGGTTTGAACACGAATACAAAACTGTTACGCAACAAAACACAAGTGTCAGATTCCTGATTCTCATCGGTTGTTTTTTTGGTTGTTAGTACCTTACAAGGATCCAGGCGTCCGGCCACGATTTTTTCACTTCGTTCAGGATTTTGTCCGCATCCATTTCGTATTTGCACGATTCCACGATCACCCGATATTCTTTCTTGCTGTTCTGGACCAGAACGGCAAGTCTCCCCTCTTCTTTCATCCGTTCATACAAACTTTTGGCGTTTGTCCGGTTGATGAAACTCTTCAGAACAATATTAAATCTGGAAAGATTCTTGGCGTCTCCAAAAACAACCGTGACTGATTCGCTAACCTTCAGATTTGTAGAGGTCTGCTTGACAAGTGTTTCCGAACTATCTCCCAGTATGTCGGCCTGTTCTATTTTCAACATCTCGGCATCTTTCTCCTTCATTTTTTCAAAGGCGGCCTGATAGGCCTTTTCGTTGCTTTTACAGCAGGAAAAAAAGAGCGGTAACACCAAAAGAGGAATCAAAGATCGGTTCATGATTTTCATATAAAACGAGTATGCAAAATAAGACAATAATTTATAAAAAAACAATGCTTACAAAAACAACAAAACGACACCACATACTGAAATCAAGGCGCCTACTATTTCGCGTGCCGCAACCTTTCTGCCTTTTATCACTGCCGGTATAATAAGCACAATTGGCGTCAGTGCCATCAATGCGGAGGCGATACCGGTTTCTGTTTTCGTAATGGCCAGCATAGACAACGTGACACCAATAAAAGGTCCAAAAACCGTTCCTACAGACACATATCCAATCGCTCTACGATCCTTGTATGCCTTGATGATTTCTGGCCAACGCCTGGTTATGATCACAAACAGGGTAAAGCAAACCAAGCCGGTCATGATGCGAATCTGGGTGGCCGAAAATGGATCGAACGAGCCCATCCCCATTTTACTGCACACAAGACCCAAGGCTTGTCCTGAGGCACCCCCCAAAGCAAACAGAAAGCCCTTTAGCGACATTTTGAACACCAACTGTCCCTTGTCTATCACAATGAAAGCAACCAATATCCCTGTGATTGTAAGCAGGATGGCAAGCCATTGATACCAAAGAAGTGATTCCTGAAGAACAAAACGCCCAACCAAGGCGGTAAGAACCGGTGCGAATGTCATGACCAGCATGGAAAGCCGCGCACCAATTATGGTCAACGACTTGAATAGAAAGAGATCACCCAGAAACAAACCAAAAAAACCGGAGATGGGAAGCCAGATCCATTGCTGTTGACCGGCACCGGCAGGTATAAAAGAACCGTTTACAAACAACCCGAACAGTCCCAAAAGCAAAAAAGCGAACAACAGGCGCAAGTAGTTGACCGACATGGAACCAACCCGTTTCCCCGATTGCTCGAACATGGATGAACTGATGGCCCAACAAACCGAAACGGCCAACGCGGACACTTCTCCTACATAGGCAAATCCCATTGTTCTACTTTTAATGCAAAAGTACGACTTATTCCCATCGTGGTCAATTTTTTCAACCGTTCACTTTTTCCTACCTTTGCCGTGTTTTCAAGTATGCTGTGATGACCTATCAGGAAACTGTTCACTATCTATACACCCAACTTCCCGTATTTCAGAAAGAAGGTGCTACCGCTTACAAGCCGGGGTTAATAACTATACAGGAGATGGATGCGGCACTTGGTCATCCGCACCGACGCTATGCCTGCATTCATGTGGCTGGCACCAACGGAAAAGGATCCGTATCACACCTCACCGCTTCCATATTACAGGAAGCCGGTTATCGTGTCGGTCTGTTTACATCACCTCATCTGAAGGACTTCAGGGAACGCATTCGCGTAAATGGCGCCATGATTGCTGAAGAGGCTGTATCCGCTTTTGTGGATGGTTTCTTGCGCCAATGGGGTACGACGCTGCATCCTTCATTCTTTGAACTCACCACAATGATGGCCTTTAAATGGTTTGCCGACCAGCAAGTGGACATCGCTGTCGTTGAAGTAGGCCTGGGAGGACGTTTGGACAGTACAAACATCATTCAGCCGGTGTGCGGTGCCATAACAAACATCAGCTTTGACCATATGGCCTTGTTGGGAAACGACCTTCTCAGCATTGCGGCCGAAAAAGCAGGCATCATAAAGTCGGGTGTTCCTGTTGTCATAGGACATGCCTCCGATGACATAAGGAATGTTTTTCGTGAAAAAGCTGCAGCGTGCAATGCTCCGTTGTTTTTTGCTGAAGACAGATTGAAGGTCTCGGCAAAACCAGCCAGCGCAGTTGCCAATCTGACTGTGTACGAAGCGGGTAACTTACTGTATAAAGATATACCCTGTGCACTTAAAGGGCTGTATCAGTCTGAAAATGCTGCGACTGTCCTTACGTTGGTTCAAGCGCTGCCATCTCCCTGGCTGGTTGCCGAATCACACATAAGAAATGGATTCCGGAACGTTGTTCTGAATACAGGATTGCGGGGACGTTGGGAGACAATCTGCGATGCGCCCAGGATCATTTGCGACACGGGACATAACGAAGGTGGCATCCGCTTTGTGGTACAGCAACTGAAAGAAACACCGCACGACCGCCTGCACATTGTCATCGGCATGGTCAATGACAAAGACTGCAAAGCTGTCTTGGCCCTGTTGCCGAAAGACGCCATTTATTATTTTACCAAAGCGAGTATACCCAGAGCGCTTCCTGAAAACGTCCTAGCTAAGGAAGCTGCAGCATTCGGCTTGAATGGACAGCAGTTTGGCTCCGTAGAGGATGCCCTGACTGCTGCAAAAAAAGCATGCCGCCCAAACGATTTGATTTTCGTGGGCGGCAGTACCTTTATCGTGGCCGAAGCCATCTGATTTTTTATTCTTCGTCTTCGACGGGCGCCATGTTGTGATAAACATTGGAAACGTCCTCGTCGTCTTCTAGTTTCTCAATCAACTTATCAAGCGTGGCACGCTGTTCGGCATCCAGTTCCTTGGTATCGTTCGGGAAGCGTTCGAATTCGGCTGAAACAATTTCAAACCCGTTGGATTCCAGGTAATTTTGGATACGCGAAAAATCCTCAGGTTGGCCATAGATGACAATTTCATTTTCGTCCATTTCCATTTCTTCGGCGCCAAAATCAATCATTTCCAGCTCCAGTTCTTCAATGTCGATGCCATCTTTGGGGACAATCTTGAACACCGACTTACGGTCGAAAATGAACGAAAGACTACCTGTCGTACCCAACGAACCTCCATGGCGGTTGAATGCGCTGCGAACGTTGGCCACGGTGCGTGTGGGATTATCGGTCTGGGTTTCCACCAACACAGCTATACCGAATGGTCCGTAGCCTTCGTACACCATGTCCTTGTAATCGGCGAAGTCCTTGGAAACAGCCTTCTTGATGGCTCGTTCCACATTTTCTTTCGGCATATTGGCGGTCTTGGCGTTTTGGATCAAAACGCGCAAGCGCGGATTGGCTTCTGGATCAGGTCCGGATGCCTTCACACAAATGGAGATTTCTTTTCCAATTTTGGTAAACGTGCGGGCCATGTTGCCCCAGCGCTTCATCTTTCTTGCTTTGCGGTATTCAAACGCTCTTCCCATAATACTACTATAATTCTGTTTTCAAGGATGCCTTACCGAAGTGCGGCACCCAATTGTGATTCAAATTGTTTTACCAGTTTGGCCATGATGGCATCTATCCGGTTATCCGTCAATGTTTGTGACATATCCTGAAGAACAAAGCTCACGGCGTATGATTTTTTGCCTTCCGGAAGATTTTTTCCTTCGTATACATCGAACAATGAGACCGATTGGAGCAGCTTACGCTCTATATTGAAGGCCAGTTGTTCGATTTCCTCAAAACGCACAGAGGTATCAATCAACAGTGCCAGATCCCTTCTTACCTCAGGAAACTTAGGTATTTCTGCAAACCGAACCGTATGACGTCTTATGGCTGATAGTACATTGTTCCAATGAATGTCGGCATAAAACACGGGTGCGTCAATATCAAATGCTTTCAGGATGTTTTCCCTGACTTGTCCCAATTGGGCTATCACTTCGCCGTTTTTCAAGGAATAGGTCAACGCATGGCCGAACACGTCGTCGTTTCCTTCCGAAAGACGGTATTGGTCACAGCCCATCCCCAAACGTTTGAACATGTTCTGAACAACAGCCTTCAAGTCGAAAGCTGAAACCTTCACCTGAGTTCCTGACCAATGTTGATTATGCTTGAATCCGGTCATCCAGAGACCTATATGCATGGACTCCTTGTACGGAGACAATACATTGCTGTCGTTTTTCGCATCGGCATCAAACCGGTAACAATTGCCAAATTCGTAGAAAGCCAGATCGGTTCTGCGACGGTTTCGGTTGTACGATAGGCTTTCCAGTCCACCAAACAACAGCGTTTGTCTCATGACATTCAGGTCGTTGCTAAGCGGATTGAGCAGGTGCACACAGGATGATGCAGGCATGTCCGGTGTCAATGCGTAATACGACTCGGCTGTCAGCGAATTAGTTAGAATTTCATTGAAACCGACGGCCGTCAATTGCTCGGAAACGAGGTTTGTCAAGCGATGATTGTCTGGTTTGACCGAGCTGGAAATGGTGGAGCGGATGGTGGAGGTGAATTCGATGTTGTTGTACCCGTAAATGCGAAGAATATCTTCAATCACGTCCACATCGCGTTGTACATCTACCCGATAAGCAGGAACGGTCAATTCAAGGACATCCCCGCTCTCCCCATCAATTGAAATTTCCAGAGCCTGTAAAATGGAAACAACGGTATTTCGTTGTAATGGCTTTCCAATCAGTGTGTTTACCTTGTTCAAACTCAAAGATACCTTGAATCCTTCCAGCGGTTCGGGATAAATATCCACCACCTCGGAGGTTACTTTTCCACCGGCCAGTTCCTGTATCATCAACGCTGCGCGTTTCAGCACGTAAACAGTGTTATTAGGGTCTATTCCCCGCTCAAAACGGAATGAGGAATCCGTGTTCAAACCATGGCGGCGAGCTGTCTTACGAACAGAAACGGGATTGAAACAAGCCGATTCGATGAACACACGTGTGGTGTTTTCTGTCACACCCGAATCCAATCCGCCGAAAACGCCTGCCATGCACATGGGTTCATTTGCATTGCAAATCATCAGGTCGGCAGCATCCAATGTGCGTTCCACGCCATCGAGCGTGGTAAACTTGGTTCCGGCATCTACATTTCTGACGCGGATTAGGTTGCCAGCAATTTTATCGGCATCAAATGCGTGAAGGGGTTGACCCATTTCATGCAACAAGTAATTCGTCACATCAACCACGCTGTTGATGGGGCGCACACCAATCAACAGGAGGCGTTCCTTCAACCAGTTGGGCGACTCTCCTACTGAAACTCCAGATAGAGTGATGCCTGAATAGCGTAAACAAGCGTCGGTGTTTTCTACCTTCACCTCAATGGGTTGAGAAATAGTATCAATGTTGAAACCATCAATGGAAGGTTTGACAAGTTCCACTGAAGGATCTGATTGTTTCAGAAAAGCAGCCAGATCCCTGGCTACACCAAAGTGAGAAGCGGCATCCGCCCTGTTTGGTGTAATATCCACCTCAAGCACGTATTCTTTTCGGATACCGTAATAATCACTGGCTTTCGTACCCACCTGTGCCGTTTCGGGCAACACGATGATGCCGTCGTGGCTGGTACCGATACCAATTTCGTCTTCGGCACAAATCATTCCGAACGATTCCTGTCCCCTGATTTTCGACCGCTTAATGGTGAAGCTCTCTTCCCCACTGTACAATTTCGTGCCGATGGTGGCTACCACGACCTTTTGACCGGCGGCCACGTTAGGCGCGCCACAAACAATCTTCAACGGTTCGTCCGTTCCAACTTCCACTGTTGTCAGGTGAAGATGGTCGGAATCAGGATGAGAGTCGCACGTCAATACCTGACCAATCACCAATCCATCCAGACCGCCTTTGACGGTTTCTACTTCCTCAACAGGTCCGTTTTCCAAACCGATTGACGTAAGCACGGCGGCCGTCTCGTCGGGTGACAAAGAAAAAGGCAACAGCGATTTTAACCAACTATAAGAAATATTCATACGTTCAATACTTGATATTCAATTCGTTGAGAATGGCGCGGATCTTTTCATAAGTGGTGATACGCGTCGGAACCAAGGGCAATCTCAATTTATTCTCGATTAACCCCATAGCATGCAGCATGCATTTTACACCTGCCGGATTTCCATCGACAAAAAGCAGGTTGAACAGTTCGGTAAAACGATGGTGGATTTCAAGCGCATTGGCGTAATCACCCGACAGGGCAAGGCGTACCATCCGACTGAATTCACGGGGAAACGCGTTGCCGATGACCGAAATGACACCAACAGCGCCAAGGGTGATCAATGGGAATGTGATTCCATCGTCTCCGGAAATAACCATGAAATGTGCGGGCTTATTCTTGATGATCTCATCCATTTGAGTGATATTGCCCGAAGCTTCCTTGATCGCTACGATATTCGGAAATTCCCTTGCCAGCCTGAGGGTTGTGTCGGCTGTCATGTTCACACCCGTGCGCCCGGGAACATTATAAAGTACAATGGGCAGGTCCGTATGTCTTGCCAATGTGCTGAAATGCTCGTATAAGCCTTCCTGAGAGGGTTTATTGTAGTACGGGGTGACAGACAGGATGGCGTCCACACCTGAAAAATCACGTGTTTTAAGTTCCTCGATGATGGCGCGGGTACAGTTGCCTCCTACGCCCAAAACGATGGGCACCCTTCCGT
The DNA here is from genome assembly GCA_964438045.1 of uncultured Bacteroidales bacterium. GTDB lineage: Bacteria > Bacteroidota > Bacteroidia > Bacteroidales > UBA1402 > UBA8389. The sequence continues at coordinate 19,244 of CAYTIY010000038.1, forward strand.
TGACCTTTTCAATGACAAACGTGCTGACTTCCCGCCTTTCCGACTCGGTCAACGTAGCCGTTTCGGCTGTTGTCCCCAAAACTACCAAGTAATCGATACCATGTTGGATCTGGTAATCGACCAGGCGTCCCAATGCGGTGTAATCGACACTTTCATCATCTTTGAAAGGAGTGATCAGTGCCACTCCCATACCTGTCAATTTCGAATTAATCATGCTGTACCGGCTGTTAGTCGGATAAAATAAACCGTAAACCCATCGTGGCAAACAACCTGTCTGACGGGTTAAAACGGTGGACAAAAGTACGAAATTTACTTACTTGTATGTAAACTTTTAAGGTAAAAAAGCAGCTGTGCGAAAAAAAACGGAGCATCGTGTTGATCATCAATGGCCAGCAACAAATCAAATCGGCCAGGATCTTGCCGGCCAAGTCCCACACGATAAGAAGCTTGCGTATGATAATACAGTAGGTCGAGCTGTAGAGAAACACGTAGTGTCAGGTCTAACAACGTGTCGGCATGGAATGCGGCGAATGAGTCTAGATACTCCTTTTTTGGAATCGAAAACAAGCCAAGATGTGTCCTATTCCATACATGTATGTTCGGAGAAATAGTTCCCACGTCCCTTTTGGTCGAACTATCATCCACGCAATACGCTTGAACCACCTTCCCATCTGATTCCAACGCCTGTACTACTGGAACAACCGCTTCCAGATTTTCCACGTTGAAAAACAACACCACGCGTTCAATTTTCTCATATTCCTGGAAGCTCTTGGTCCGAACATGGTTTCGTTTCATCCGTCGAATGGCGGCCTTCAATGCTAGTTTGTTCATAGTGGTCAACGATTTGAAGGTTGAGTGGGCAACATCGCCAGAAAAGACGTTTCAGATACCAGTGGTATGTTCATGGACGTTGCCTTCTCCAATTTGGCAGGTCCCATTTTTTCGCCGGCCAGGATGAAGCTTGTACTTCGGCTGACGCTGCCGGCTATCTTACCGCCATTACGTTCAATTATTTCTTTATATTCTTCTCTTGAATGTTCTGAAAATACGCCACTTATGACAATTGATTTGCCAAGAAGTATAGCTGATTCCAATGCGGTCTCTTCGTAGGTGATCGACATGTTCAAGCCGACCTTTCTAAGATTTTCCACCAACATGCGGTTTTCAGGAGAAGAAAAATAGGCCAGCACGCTTTCGGCAATCTTGACACCTACCTCGTCAACACGTATCAGCTCTTCCACTGTCGCGTTTTCCAGCGCCTCCATGCTTTTGAAATGCCTGGCTAACTTTTTGGCAACTGTCTCTCCGACAAAACGGATGCCAAGGGCAAAGAGTAGTCGCTCAAATGGAACAGATTTGGAAACTCTAATGCCTTGAAGAATGTTCCTGGCCGACTTTTCGCCCAATCGCTCCATATTGATCAATGTATGCGCATCGAGCTGATAAAAGGAATAGGGATCTTTCAGCACGCCGGCCTTGAAAAGCGCATCCACCGTTTCCGAGCCCAATCCTTCGATATTCATCGCCTTACGATGAATGAAGTGCTCCAGTCTGGCCTTGATTTGGGGTGGGCAGCTAACCTGGTTGGGACAGTAATGGGCGGCTTCACCCTGATAACGGATCAAGGGTGTGCCACATTCGGGACATTGCTTGATAAACTGCACCTTGTCTCCGACCATAAAGCGGGCTTCCATGTCCACTCCCACTATTTTGGGAATGATCTCCCCTCCTTTTTCCACAAATACCTGATCGCCAATATGCAAATC
>CAYTIY010000039.1:0-19673 GCA_964438045.1 uncultured Bacteroidales bacterium
TCGAAATCTGTTGTACCCTTCGGGGTACCGGGGGTTCGAATCCCTCACTCTCCGCCTTTTACCAAAAAGAGACCTAATAAGGGTCTCTTTTTTTTCAAGGGCTTAATTGGGATTAACTGCAACTAGTGAGGATTTTTGACTTTTCCGGAACAAGTGCCTGTTTCCGTTTCGCCGGTAAAAAAAAACTCCCGGATACAACTGTTCGTTATAAAACCTTGTAAACCGTGATTACGACATGGGGTTCTTCACCTTGTTTCATTTGAGGCATGGTGAGTGTTCCGAGAAAGATGGCATGATTGAGGTAATCATAAGGACTTTTTAACGGAGCTTCCAAATCGATGACCGATTTGGTGTAGAACCCTCCACCCTGATTGCCCGAATGCATCAATACCTGGTTGATGATTTGAATGACGTGTCCGTCATCGGTTTTCAACAGATAACGGGCGTACAGTTCAGTATCTCCGTCGGGGCGAACCAACTGCCAGTCTTCTCCGGCCGGAAGAACCGTACCCTTAATTTTTGGACCTGAGAAAGTTCCACCTGTAATTGGGATGACCCTTCTTGTGCCTCGTTTGCTCTCGCCTACCATGATCATGTTTCCGATTTTCACTTTGGCTTCCAGAACCATTTCTGTTTTAAAATCTTTGTAGATGGTTTCTTTAGTGTTAGTCGCCGTGTTCTGAGCGACAGTAGTTTTGGAAGAAAAGATAAACAGGCCGACAATGACAGTCGAAATAATGCTTTTGAAGGACAGCATGCTCTTATGCAAACGCTTGGGTGACGGTAGTTGATAATTCTTCATGACAAGGGTTCTTGAAATAAGTTGTTATTGGTCCATGTTCTTGTATTGAGAGGGCTTAATACCAAATTCGTCTTGGAAACACTTGGTAAAATAGCTGGTTGTCCCGAATCCGACGTGCCCGGCGACCTCCGAAACCGGCAGTCCTTTGGCCAACAGCAATGCTGCGCGTTTCAAACGAACAGATCGAATGAACTCGCTTGGTGTCTGACCCACAATGGCGGAAAGTTTCCGATAAAGACCGGTTCTGTCCATACACAAGTCTTTGCTGAGTTGTTCGACTGAATACGATGCGTTGTCCAGGTTCTTCTCGATCTGACGAAGTGCGTTCTCAATGAGGCCTTTGTCTGCGTTTGTGCTGGTGAAATTGTCGGGATTTATGATAATTGCATTCTTGAACAGGTTTTTGCGTTCATTTTTCTGTTCGATCAGGTGTTGGATGTGCAGGGTAAGGATATCCATGTTGAATGGTTTTGTAACATAGACATCAGCACCGGCCTCAAAACCCTCTATTTGAGCCTTGTCCGATGTTTTGGCCGTAAGTAGGATAACCGGAATGTGTGATGTTCGAATGTCCTTTTTCAAACGACGACAGAGTTCGGTCCCTGTCATTTCAGGCATCATTACATCCGTGATGACCAGATCGGGTTGGATCGACAAGGCAGCATCCAACCCATCTTTTCCGTTGTTGGCTACCGTTACGTGGTATTCTTCTGAGAAAGCGTCCTGCAGGAAGTTGCAAAATTCGATGTTGTCCTCCACCACAAGGAGTTTTACATGGGGTTGATCCGTTTTTATATCATCATCCGGTAGCATATCTTCTTCGGGCTGCATGTTTGTGGGTATGCGTACAATAAAAGTGCTTCCCTCGTTCAGGCGACTTTCAACTTCTACAGTTCCCTTGTGCATTTGGACATATTCCTTCACGAGGTGTAAGCCAAGTCCGCTCCCTGTATTTGTTTCCTTCTGTTTTTTAACCTGATAGAAACGTTCAAATATCTGACTGGCCTCAACTTCCGGTATGCCTATGCCCGTGTCGCTCACTTGTATGGTGAACAGGGGTTCGGTTGGATCTTTGAATGCACTTAAGACAATCTTCCCTCCCTTGGGAGTGAATTTTATAGCATTCGAGAGTAAGTTGTTTACAATCTTGTGCAGTTTGTCAGTATCTACATAAGCATAGAGGTTGTCTTCCATGCATTCCAATACAAAGTCCAAACCGTTGTTGGATGCCATTTCTCTGAAAGAAAACGCAATTACTTCCAGGAATTCACCGATATTGCAGTAGTTGAGTTCCAGGGTTTCTCCCTTCATTTCCAGTTTACGGAAATCAAGAAGTTGATTGACAAGCTTCAACAATTCGTTCGCATTCCGGTAAATGCTGTTCAGTTGTTTTTTTAATGATTCGTCTTCAATTTTTTTCACAATGGATTCAAGCGGAGTCAGGATCAGGGTAAGTGGGGTGCGCAATTCATGACTGATGTTGGTAAAGAACGAATACTTCAATTGATCTAAGTCGGCTTTCTGCTTCTTATCCATTTTTCTTTTCTGCTGCCTGTCGTAGTAGGTAAGTAAAATATACAGGATCCCTGCAAACAACAACCAGTAAAAGGCATAGGCAAAAGGTGAACGCCAGAAGGGAGGCAAAATGACCACTGTGATTTCAGCCCGTTTATTGCCCCATTGACGGTTGTTGTTGCTGGCGTATACCTTAAGACGATATGTACCGGGCGAAAGGTTGGTATAATTGGCAAGTCCAACCCCGACTGAGGTTTTGACTTCGTTCCATGTGTTTTCCGCTCCTTCGAGTATGTAACGATAATATGTTTGCGATGGATTGACGTAATTGAGTGCTGAGAATTCAAAGCCCAAGAAATTTTGAAAATGTTTCAACCTGATTTCTGAAGTAGAGCTGATCGATTGATTCAGGATGGTGTTTCCTGCATAGGTCTCGCCTTGTCTGATTTCTGTGCCCGAAACAAGTAATTTTGTGATCAGCGGAGCCGAAAGCGGTTGTTTGTGTTGGTCGATCCGGGCAAGATCCAGCTCGTTAAAACCATCAAGGCCACCCCATAGCAAGCTATTTACGGAGGTTTTGAATACGGAACGGGGTAAAAATTCTGTTTCGATGATGCCGTCAAACTTGTTGTAGTTAAGGAAGGAATAGTGAAATCGTCCGTTCACTTTTCTCACATCGATCCGTGAGATTCCGTTGGAGGTGGAAACCCAGATTTTTCCCGATTTATCCTCAATGATGGAACGGATGCTGTTGTTTACGAGTCCAGTCCTTTCGGTAAAACACGTTGTTGTCCCATCGGCGGGATTAAAGACATTCAGTCCATCCATCGTGCCAAGCCAAATCAGTCCGCGGACGTCTTTATACAGGCAATGGTAGTGGTGGCAGGTGTGCTGTTGCAAGGCACTTTCCTTTCCGGGTATCGATACAGAGTTGTTAAGAGGATCATACAACAACAAGCCTTCGTCGGAGTATCCAAGCAACTGGTTTTGACTGAAACGAGTGAGTTGGTATACGAAGCTGATTTTTTGACCGACAGGTACACGTGCCAGGTCGTACTTGCCACTTTTGGGGTCAAACAAGCCTACGCCCTTATCTGTGCATGCATAAAACCGATGATCGGATCCTTCAAAAAGGTACAAGCAATGAACCGGGGTGCTGTAGTGTGTTACTCGGTTTTTTTCCAAACAATACAATCCCATGTTCTGCGTACATAACCAGACACGTCCTTTGCTGTCTTTCATCAGCATCTCGCAAATGGTGTTTGGGGGAATAGCCTTGACGGGTTCGATCGTTGGCGATTCTTTTTTGTAGCGAAACAGTCCGATTTGTGTGCCGACCAAGATTTGCCCGTCCATCTCGGTAAAACAACGGACACTGATTTTTTTGGACGAATGCAGGTTGAATATCGATCGCCCGTGATTGTTGAAAATAAACCTGTCCGGATGATAATACAGGACACCCCTGTCAATTGTTCCAATCCACAGCCCTCCTTTATCATCGAAATACTGTGTGCTAACCTCGGCCTCCACAATTCTTCCGTCTACCAAGTACAAGGGTGAAATCAGGCGTTTATTGTGATTGTTCTTTTCTATCATCCATAGTCCATCCATTGAACTGATCCAGCAGTTTCCCTTGTTGTCCATCCTGATGGAGTTTAATTCGTAAGCTGTTTCCAACTCCTTCTTCCATTTTCTGGTGGTTGTGTTGAATGTCAACAACAGACCGGTTTTGTTTCCACTCAGCAATTGGTAGATGTTCTTTCCATAGGTTGATACGGTCAGGCTGTTCAAGAAACTGTTTTTTCCGTGGAGCGGATCCTCGATGTATTTTCTTTTTTTGGTTCCAATGTCGTAACAGACCATACCTCCTGCCTTGAAGAATAGAAAAACTTGACCGTTAAGCACAGCAATATCGCGCAGTTTATCCTTTTTTCCGCCTGCCATTGAAATACCTGTTAAAAAGGTGGTCGTTTCTTTCCTGGTATTGTTGCGGTAAATAAGTTCGTCATTTTCATTGGTCCACCAGAAATCCCTGCGAGTATCCATGAAGAAATCATTGACTCGGCCGTTGGCTCCAAGCGTATCAAAAACACTATCTGGATTTGAAATAAAGATTTCCCTACCCAGATCAAAAACAAAAAGTTTATGGTTATTTTTTAGCCACAAACGTTTATCTTTGTCAACATAGGCGTTGTGTCGACCCGGGTAGTCCCGCAGGTCGTACGCCTTTCTGTCATCGAAATGTACGTAAAGGAATCGGACGCCGTCATACAGATTAAGCAGACCTTCAGTGATGACAACGATTCGGCCGTCATCCAGTTGGCAGATGGAACGTACGCGATTGTCAGAAAGGCCTTTGCTGCTGTTTATGGGTGAAAAAACGAAGTTTTCCTGTGCAACCAAAAATGTGCATACAAACAGACAACAAAGCAAAAGTATATTTTTCATGGAGAAGAATCTGTCCGGCAAAAATAACTAAAAATAAAGGATTGGTTCCACTCCCTTCGATTTGGTCAATTTCCGATTCAACGAGAATGATATTTTTTGCAACATATACTCTATTGTGACCCCAAAGAGCCATTTAAATTCGCTCTTTGAAAAATACCATGAAGAAACCTAGATTTACACGCATGAAATTGATGTTGGTGACCGGACTGTTGATGGTCTGTTCGGTGGCCGTTTTCCCGCAAAAGGTGAGCCTTACTTCTCCCAATCATAAAATTGCTGTTGGTGTACATGCCACCAGTGAAAGAAAAACCAGCGAATGGTTTTTGAAAGTGTCTTATTCTGTTGACGGGAAGACATGCGATATCATTCCTAAAGTATCTTTGGGGCTTGTCAGGTCAGATCAGACTTTTGGTGGGGAATTGAAGTTCATCAAGTCGAGCAATCCTGTTTCCGTAAGGGATGAATACGTCGCCTTGCACGGCAAACGCTCACATTGCATCAATTATGCCAATGAAATCACAGTTTCATTTGAGAATCCGGACAAATCAAGCATGAACCTGGTCATCAGGGCGTACAACGATGGGGTCACTTTTAGGTACGAGTTTCCCGACAAGAAAGGAACATTTATCATGAACGATGAATTGACCGCCTATCAAGTGCCCGAAGGTACAAAAAGATGGATGGAGAAATTCAATACGGCCAATGAGGGTCTGTATGCTTCCATGACCGATGGGGCAACTCAACAGGATTGGTGTTATCCCGCACTGTTCAACGTGTCGGCCAACAATTGCTGGTATCTGATCCATGAGGCCGGATTGGATAGGAGTTATTGTGGTACAAAACTGTCGAACACGGCCGAGAAGATGAGTTATAAAACAACATTTCCCAATCAAGGAGACGGAAGAGGACAAGGAGCCTCGAAGCCGACCATTGAGCTTCCCTGGAAATCGCCGTGGCGCGTCATCATAATCGGCAGTCTGGCTGATATCGTCGAGTCCACGCTGGTGGATGACGTTTCTTCTCCTTCCCTTGTTGCCAAAACAGACTGGATTAAACCAGGCAATGCGTCGTGGAATTACTGGTCAAGTAATCACGGGACAAAAGATTACAAAATTGTATGCCAATTTGCCGATCTGGCTGCTTCAATGGGTTGGCCCTACACCTTGCTCGACTGGGAATGGGACGCCATGGCCAATGGCGGAAAACTGGAAGATGCCCTGAAATACATTCACTCGTTGGGCATCAAACCTCTTATGTGGTATAATTCAGGGGGTAACCATACGTGGGTGAATTCCACTCCCAAGGACAGGATGCTGACCAAGGAAAGCCGTGTGGAGGAATTTTCCAAATTGAAGAAACTGGGAGTTGCGGGTGTGAAGATTGATTTTTTCGAGAGTGAAAAACAGGATATGATCAAGTACTACCTTGACATCCTTGACGATGCCGCATCGTTTGAGATCATGGTTTACTTCCACGGCTGTCTGGTTCCGCGAGGTTGGGCACGTACGTATCCACATCTGATGACGTACGAAGGTGTGCGTGGTGCAGAATGGTACAACAATGGTCCGGAATTCACCACTACGGCGCCTGAGCACAACACGATTTTACCCTTCACCCGAAACGTGGTTGGGGCTATGGATTATACGCCTGTCACATTCACAAACTCACAATTTCCGCACATTACCTCGTTTGGTCATGAGTTGGCGTTGAGCGTGCTGTTTGAATCGGGTATCCAACATCTTGCGGACAGACCCGATGGTTACAACGAATTGCCGGATGCGGCCAAGCGTTTTCTTGCAGAAGTACCGAATGCATGGGATGACACCAGGTTTGTAGACGGCTATCCGGGAAAGGATATAATCTTGGCCCGAAGAAGGGGAGACGTTTGGTATGTGGGAGGTCTCAGTGCTGAAAGATCACCCAAAAGCAAGAAGGTGTCACTTGGATTTCTCAAGGATAATACAACCTACAAGATGACACTGATTTCAGATGGTGAACACGACAAAAAACTGTCAACACAATACAGTGTGGTAACCAAGTCAGGTACCGTTAATGCCAAGGTGCTCGGAAGAGGTGGCTTTGTCATTGCCTTAACACCCATGATTCCTTAGATTGCACCAGTAGAAAATCACATAATAAACCATAGACTATGAATTGGAAATTTTCAAAAGTTTTTGTATTGATTTTGTTTTCATTTTCACTGACAGCAGCACGTTCTGCTACCGACAGTCAAAAGAAACCAATTTATCTCAATACTTCCTATTCGTTCAAGGAAAGGGCGGTTGACCTGGTTTCCCGCATGACCTTGGAGGAAAAACAAACCCAGTTGGGTAATACCATGCCTCCCATTCCACGACTTGGCATAAACAAGTATGATGTGTGGGGTGAAGCACTGCACGGAGTTGTTGGCAGGAACGACAACGCAGGAAAGACGGCCACTTCCTTTCCCAACAGTGTGGCTGTGGGATGTACTTGGGATCCCGATCTCATCAAACGTGAAACCGAGGTCATCGGTAATGAGGCCAGAGGATTCAATTACGACATCATTTTCACGCTTACCTACTGGTCGCCTGTCATTGAACCGGCCCGCGACCCGAGATGGGGACGTACTGCCGAAACATTCGGTGAAGATCCTTTCCATATCTCCAAGATTGGTGGTGCCTTTGCCAAAGGATTGATGGGAGATGACGCCAAATACCTGAAAGCAGTGCCTTGCGGCAAGCACTTCTTTGCCAACAACGCTGAATTCAACCGTCACAACGGAAGTGCCAATATGGACGACAGGGATATGAGGGAATTTTACCTCTTACCTTATAAATCCATGATTGAAAAAGAAAAGCTGCCTTCCATCATGACGGCCTACAGTGCAGTAAACGGTGTGCCCATGTCTGCAAGCAAATTCCTGGTCGATACCATAGCCAAACGCACCTATGGAATGGATGGTTACGTGACCGGTGACTGTGATGCTGTTCAAGATGTTGTGAACAGCCACCGTTACGCCAAGAGCAGGCCTGAAGCCGCTGCCATGGGCTTGAAGACCGGTGTCGACTCCGACTGTGGAGGCATCTATCAGGCAAATGCATTGGAAGCCCTCAAACAAGGTTTGATCACGGAAGCCGACATGGACAGGGCTTTGGTTAACATGTACACCATCCGTATGCGGTTGGGTGAATTTGATCCGAAGAACATTGTACCTTATGCCAGCATCAAACCCAGCATCATCAATGACCCGTCTCACAATGACCTGGCACTGGAAATAGCCACAAAGTCAATCGTATTGTTGAAGAACAACGCTTCCACCAAGACCGGTAAAAAATTGTTGCCCTTAAACGCTGCATCCATCAAGAAAATTGCTGTATTGGGCCCACAAGCTGACAAGGTTGAACTGGGTGACTACTCGGGTGAACCGGAAGCCAAGTACAAGGTTTCCCCCATGGCCGGCTTGAAAAAATACATTGCAGACCACAAGTTGAACATTGAATTGGTGTCCAGAGAAAGTGGAAACACCTCGAAAAGAACCGATTTCTTGTCAATGAGAGGTTTTACCACTGTTCACAAGGGTGTAACCAAAGACTACGATGCTGTCAAATTTGATGCTTCTTCGAGTGGTTTGATCACATCGGGCAGAGGTGCTGCTTCCATCCGTGGTATCAAAGATGGAGACTGGACAGCCTATAACAACATCGATGTTACCAATCTGGATTCCATCAAATTGAATGCCAGTGCATCCGGTATCGGAGGCATGATTGAGATTCGTGTCGGTTCAAAGACAGGTAACATACTGGCTACTCAAAAACTCGAAGCACCGGCCAGACCTGCCGGAGTTGCTCCCGGTGGCATGGGCGGTTTTGGTGGCATGGGCGGCGGTCGCTCAACCCCTGCCATCTCTGTTAAAATAAACACCCTGGGTATTGCCGGTCCGCAAACGCTGGTCTTTGTTTACCGCGAAGCCGAACCACCGGCCACCGACAAGGAAATCCTGGATATGGCTGCTTCAGCCGATATCGCTATTTTGTGTGTTGGAACCGACCAATCGACCGGTCGTGAAGAATCCGACCGTTTTGATATCAAGTTGCCCGGAAATCAGAATGAATTGATCAAGTCAGTCGCCGCCGTCAACCCAAACACGATTGTTTTCATTCAAGGTATGGGTATGGTGGAAGTGGAACAATTCAAAAACAACGCCAATATTCCGGGTATGATTTTCGCCGGTTACAACGGTCAAGCCCAGGGTACGGCCATTGCCAAAGCCCTGTTTGGCGAAGTCAATCCCGGCGGAAAGTCCAGCCTTACCTGGTACAAATCCATCAATGACCTGGACGACCTGAACGATTACACGTTGAGAGGTGGTAACGGCAAAAACGGCAGAACGTACATGTATTTCAAGAAAGACGTTACCTATGAATTCGGTTACGGCCTTTCCTACACCACGTTTGCTTACAGCAACATCGCCATCGACAAAAAAGCCATCACCCCCAACGACAAGGTAACCATTTCGGTTGACGTGAAGAATACCGGAAGTGTGGCCGGTGACGAAATCGTCCAAGTCTACGTGAAGACTCCGGATAGTCCTGCTTCCCTGGAACGCCCCATCAAACGACTGAGAGGGTTCAAGCGCGTATCCATCCCTGCCGGCCAAACTAAAAAAGTATCCATCGTCGTGGATTGTGCCGATTTGTGGTTCTGGGATACCAAGAACAAATGCATCACTTTCGACAAAGGAAAATACATCTTTGAAGTCGGTGCTTCCTCCAAGGATATCAAAGGTCAGTTGACGGCCACCATGAGCGGCACCTACAATTCTGTTCTCAAGACCGTTGTCATTGAAGGCGAAAAACTCATCCTCAAACCCGGCAACACGATGACCACCAGTGTAACTGCAGCCATGTCGGATGACAGTTTCTTCAACTTGAAGAATACCAAAGTAAGCTATACGACCAACAACCCAGCCGTTGTTTCCATCGATGCCAACGGAAAAGTAACCGCCACCGGCGTAGGTGTTGCCCTGATTTCGGCCAGCGTGACCATCAACGGCAAAACCGTATCGAACAGCTGCCCTGTCAAGGTAATGCCCGATCTGACACCGAAAGCCATCACCATTGACGGAAAGGCCATTGAAGGCTTTGCCAAGGAAATCAAAGCCTACAGCTTCCTGATGGCTCCCAATACCAAACTTCCTGTTGTCAATGCAACGGCCGTATCAAACGGAATCAAAGTGGAAGTAGAACAGGCTAAGGGTATTCCCGGAACGACTGTTGTCAGATACCTGGATGAAATCTCACAGGAAAAGAATATATACTATTTCAACTTTGATGGAACATCTGTCAGTGAAGAATTCAACGCGTCACCATTTGGCAAGCAATGGCAATGGGTACGCAACAACCCGTCAACCGTCAGCATGACCAAAAAAGCCGGTGCGTTGACCATTACCAGCGAAGTAGGTGACGTTTCTGAAGGTACCAACAACGCCAAGAACATCTTGCTACAAAGTGCCAACAACGACTGGACCATCGACACCAAGCTGGTTTGCTCACGCAATCCGTCACAACCGGAACATGCAGGTATCATCGCTTACCAGGATGACGACAACTTTGTGAAGTTTGTCCTAAGGGCTCAGTCTAAGACCTCAAATTCCAGACTGGTTCCCGGAGCCGATGAAGCAAGACCCGGTACGTTGGATTTGATCATTGAAGAAAACGGTATTGCCAAATCGTTCGGTTCATTGAACCTGAGAGCGCCGGCAACCGGTGAAAGCAACTTGATGCTGAGACTGGAAAAGAAACAAGGAACCTACACCGCTTATTATTCGACGGATGGAACCAAGTTTGACAAAGTTGCGGCAGGCCCCAGTTTGCTTAAGGACATCAAAGCTGGTCTGATTGTTTGCGACGGTATCATAATCCAGGGTATGAAGAGCATGTTCTACTTCAACGCCGATACCACCAAACCCAGTTCACCGTTTGATGTGTCGTTTGATTACTTCCGAATCACAAACAAATGACTCTAAGAAATACACTTTCGAACCAGGCACAACCAATTTGGCGGGTGCCTGGGAAAAAAGTGCAACGAGTCTATATATGTAACCAGATAATTGTACACTAAGTATTGATTTTCGAATTATATCTTTAAAAATCAACAAATACCATGAATGTTATGAAATATGTTATACGCGCGAATATCATTCTTCTATGCGTATTATGCATGAATGTTTTCTTTCAGAGTTGTCGTGAAGATTTGGAAGGGGCGCTTCCTGTTATTAAGGAAGAGCAAATAGGGGAGTACCTGCAAAATAATCCAGACTTTTCACTTTTTTCCAGAATGCTTGACACGACCGGCGTACTTGGTCTGTTAAAAGCCTACGGTATGTATACGGTGTTTGCACCAACAAACACGGCTGTAGAAGATTACCTCGCCAGTTTGGAGGATATAGAAGGCAACCATACCATCACCTCCATCAGCCAATTGCCTTTGTCCGATATTAAGGCCTTCTGTTACAATCACATTGTTAAGGGAGATACCATTCGAACCTCGGACATGACAAAAGGCGCATTGAGTTCTCAATCCATGAGCGGACGTTTTCTCAGTGTCTCTTTCTCGAAGAACAGTCCATTGACCTTTATCAATGAAAATTCTCCAATCATTGGTCCAGACATCAAACGTCACAACGGATACCTGCACATCATGGGTAAAGTTTTAGCTCCTGCCCGAATCAAACTCGGAGAGGTGTTTGAAGGTGATTCGACTTTTAGTATTTATGCCAGAGCATTGGCATTGACCGGACTTTCAAATATCATGAACCTGGCACCGGCTGAGGATGAATCATTTGACCCAAAGGCCGATACCCGCTATCTGGCTTCCCATACCGTACCTGAGGAACATCCTACAAGCAGAAAATTCGGGTTCACTATTATTGCTGTTGCGGATTCTGATTTGGTCAAATACAGAAACTCGGAAATTCCTGGTTTGGAAAATGGCATTCGCACAGTAGCGGATCTGGAGAAACTGGCAAAACATTACTATGGTGAGGTTTACAATCACGATGCAGACAACGTTACAGATTATAAAAACAGAAAAAACTACTTGAATCGATTCATGTCGTATCACTGTTTTGACAGAATTCTGTTGAGTAGCCGATTTGTCAAGGATTTATTCACTCCGCATCATTTTTCACAGTACCCCATGTACGAATACATTGAAACGATGTTGGATAATACACTCGTAGAAGTAGTGTTGGATAAAACAGGAAAGGATATCGGCAATGATCGCTTTGCCAATCCAAACTATATATTTGGTGTTTTCAACATGGGCGATCCCGCACAGGGATGTCTGTTTACCTCTAATCAAAACAAGCCAAATGGTGGTTCATTAAACGGCTTTTATCACGGAATTGACAAACCTATCATTTACTCCAAGAAATACCTAGCCAACCTTTCCAGTAAACGGCTCCGTCTCGACGCAGCTTCTTTCTTTCCCGAGTTGTCATCCAACAACATGAGGGGTAACAATCCCGGTGCGGTATCCGGAGTTGTGGGAAAAACTCATTATTACCTAATGCCACCCACTTACCTGGAAAATTTTACCGGAACTGCCAACTGTCGGTTTAGTTACTTAGGTGCAACTTCCATTTGGGAAGACTACCAGGGAGACGAGTTGTTCCTGAACGGTTCCTATAACTTCACCATCAAAACAGCCCCCATTCCTCCGGGAACCTACGAAATTCGTATGGGATATCAGGCAACACCTCAGCGTGGAATTGCTCAGTTATACCTTGACAGCCTTCCATGCGGTATTCCTCTAAACCTGTCGTTGTTGGCAACCGATCCTGGTGTGGGTTGGGAACAACCCGGTACTAACAGGGATGATGCGGATGGATACGAAAACGACAAGATGATGCACAACCGTGGTTACATGAAAGGTGCGGCTTGTTTCGGATCGGCAGAAAAAAATGTGTATAATTCAGAAAACACACGCGTCAGCCCGCGTTGCTTGCGCCGCATTCTTGGTGTGTATACGTTCACCGAAGCGAAGAAACACTACTTTACAGCCATCAGTCTTGGATCAACGTCAAGTGGTACACAGTTCATGCTGGATTACCTTGAATTCTGTCCCATCGAATTGCTCGAAACAGAAGATGTGAACTGATCGAACCAAAAGAACAACAACCAGACAAAATCCATTCAAAAGAATGAAAAAAACGATTTTATTCACACTTACGTTAGTGCTTTTACTCAGCATGAACGGGTATGCTGCTGGGGCCTTTATACCTGCAGAGCTTGAAAATCCCGAAATGCTGGGAATCAATAAAGAACCGTACCATGCCACGTTGATGCCTTACGCCACCCTGCAGGAGGCATTAGTGGCCAAAAGGCACCAGTCCTCTCTGTGTTTGCGTTTGAACGGGATGTGGAAGTTCAATTGGGTTCCCACTCCTGAAGAACGGCCCGTTGATTTTTACAAACCTGAATTTGACGTTTCCGGTTGGAAGGAGATACCCGTTCCATCCAACTGGGAGGTACATGGATACGGAACACCGTTCTACCGTAATCTTGGTTACACCATCAAGAAA
The DNA here is from genome assembly GCA_964438045.1 of uncultured Bacteroidales bacterium. Lineage (GTDB taxonomy): Bacteria > Bacteroidota > Bacteroidia > Bacteroidales > UBA1402 > UBA8389. The sequence continues at coordinate 13,332 of CAYTIY010000039.1, forward strand.
GATTTTCCTCGAGTGATGAGTGAACCCGACAAATGGTACACTTCGTATAAGGAACGCAATCCGGTAGGTAGTTACCGCCGGGAATTCAACCTTCCGGCCAATTGGGTGGGAAGGCGCAATTTTATCTCATTTGATGGGGTTGACTGTGCTTTCTTCTTGTGGGTGAACGGTCAGAAGGTAGGATACAGCGTTAACAGCAGAAATGCCGCTGATTTCGACCTTACCGGTTACTTGAAACCGGGCAGAAACATGATTGCCGTCGAAGTATATCAGTACAGCTCGGGAACATGGCTGGAAGACCAGGACATGTGGCGTTTGCATGGTATTTTTCGTAACGTAACCTTATGGAGTGCGCCTCAGGTTCATATTCGCGATTTCTCTATAAAGCCTATTCTAGATAAAAACTACAAGGACGGGACTGTTGAAGTTATTGCCAAAATCAAGAATTACGGTGATGGCAAATCCAAGGCTCAAACAGTTACCGCTACACTGTACGACAATCAGGGAAAAGAGATAACCAAGGGAATTGTGTCCGGTACGGCACTAAACGCAAAACAGGAACAAACCTTGCGGGTTTCATTCCCGGTATCCAAACCTGAGAAATGGACAGCGGAAACCCCCAACCTGTATACAGTAATATTGAGCTCGTCAGAAGGTGAGATTCTTTCCTCCAAAATTGGTTTCCGCAAATTGGAAATCAGGGGTCGTGTATTCATGGTCAATGGAGTTCCCATCAAACTGAAAGGTGTGAATCGTCATGAACACTGGTCAGATGTAGGCCACGCCATCACTGAGGAACAAATGATCCGTGACCTGGAAGTCATCAAGCAAGGAAATTGCAACCACATACGTACCAGCCACTACTGCGACGACCCCCGTTGGTATGAATTGTGTGATGAATACGGTATTTGGTTGGTGGCAGAGGCCAACTGTGAATCGCATGGTTACGACAGGCGTTTTGACGAAGAACCTACCATGAAAGCAGCCATCGTAGACCGCAATGTAGCCAATGTGGAAAACTTCAAGAACCATCCATCTGTCATCATTTGGTCATTGGGTAACGAATGTGGAGGCGTTGGCTCCAATTTCGTTGCTGCCTTGAATGCTGTAAAATCGTTGGACTCCACCCGTTTTGTTCACTACGAACGCTTCGGTACAGGCAGCAGGAATCCTGCCGATCTCGACGGAAGAATGTACGGAACAGCACAGGATTATGCCAATACGGCACGTGATAAATCGCTGACCAAGCCCTTCTATATCTGCGAGTTTGTGCACGCTATGTTTAATTCCATGGGTTCACTCGACGAGTACTCCAAGGTATTTGATGAGAATCCTGAAATTTTAGGTGGTGCTATTTGGGAATATCAGGACCAGGCTTTGTGGAACAAACGCGACTCCAACCATCCCATATTGGCATACGGTGGTGGTTTTGGAGAACAACCCAACGACCATTACTTCATCCACAAGGGTGTGGTTTCGTATGACCGATCCACTTCAGGAAAGGGAGTAAAACCACACTATCCTGAAATGAAGAAGGCTTTCCAATGGATTGAAACGGAATTGAGTGATCCCGTTTCAGGTACCATACAAATTCGTAATAAGTATCAGTTCATCAACCTTAGCGATTTTGATATTTCGTGGGTCATCACTGAAAATGGCGTTGAATTGTCGAAGGGCACAGCAGCCATGAGACGTCCCATAGGTCCCAGAAGTATGGGAAGGGTCGACCTGAATTATAAGATTGAAAACCCGAAAGCAGGAGCCGAATACTTTGTACGTGTATCATATACGTTAAAAGAGAAAAAGCTGTGGGCCGATAAAGGATTTGAAGTGGCAACCGCACAATTCAAACTGCCGGTGGGAACCCCACCTGTATTGGAAACAGTTGTCAAGGATCCTGTTAAACTGGTGCAAAACAAAAACATCGTCACGGTTTCCGGCAAGGATTTCTTGGTTGCATTCGATATGACAACTGGATTTATCAGCCAGATGAAAAAGCAAGGTATTGAGCTGTTGGCAACAAACGGCGCACCCAAGTTACATTTGTGGCGAGCCTCCCACCGGAACGATGACGACTGGGCATACCGTGCCTGGGAACGATACGGCATTACAAAAGCAGCTTACACTCCGGTTGACATGAAGGTTGAGGCTGTTGATAAAACGACGGTAAAAGTTGTTTCAACGACAAAAGCCGATGGAAAAGAAGGTTTTGGCGTATATCATACGGCAACCTATTTGATTAAGGGTGATGGAACCATTAAAGTGGACAACAAGATTCAATTTGTGGGTTTCCGTGTCAACTTGGCCCGAATTGGTGTTCGCATGCTGTTGAATAAGCAACTAGATCGTATGACCTTCTTTGGTCGTGGGCCGTTTGAAAATTATTCCGATCGTAAGGCCGCTGCTGAAGTAGGGGTATACGATATGGGCGTGAACGAACAGTACGAATACGAAAAGCCCATGGAACGTGGCAATCACGAAGAAGTACGCTGGGCCAGGCTGTATGGAAAAGAAATGCCTGGCATCCTGATTCGTTCAGATGAGAAGTTGATGCAATTTGCTGCGATAACCCATACCGATGAGGTGATGCACCCGGTTGAATACAAAATTGACTTGCCAGCCAGTACCTCAACCGTTGTGTGTGTTTCAACCAAAACCCTTGGTGTTGGATCAAACAGTTGCGGCCCTCAACCGTTGGAACAATTCAAGGTGTATTCTGATCCGACATCGTTCTCGTATACAATAGACCTTTCAACAAAATAATGAGGGATCTTTTTGATGAAAAATAGCTGTTTTCTTTTGATGTTGCTGGTTGCCTTTGTCTCTCCCATTTTGGGAATGGCACAGAACCCCATCATTCAAACAAAGTATACCGCAGATCCGGCACCACTGGTGTACAACGATACCGTGTATCTTTATACCAGTCATGATGAGGATGATGCCTTTGGCTTTGAGATGAAGGATTGGCTCTTGTATACCTCTACCGATATGGTCAACTGGACTGATCATGGAGTGGTAGCCTCATTGAAGGACTTCAAGTGGGCTCCCCAAGACAATGGAGCATGGGCTCCGCAGTGCATCAGACGAAACAATAAGTTTTACCTATACTGTCCCCTACCCAATGGGGCCGGTATAGGTGTACTGGTTGCCGATAATCCTTATGGCCCATTCAAAGATCCGATTGGCAAACCCTTGATAAAGAACAGCTCACACGACATTGACCCAACCATTTTAATTGACGATGATGGGCAAGCTTATCTGTATTGGGGTAATCCCAACCTCTATTATGTTAGGTTGAACCAAGACATGATTTCCTATTCAGGAGAAATCATCAAGGAACCAACCAAGCCGGGCAACTATCAGGAGGGCCCATGGGTGTGGAAACGCGAAGGACACTATTACCTGGCGTATGCGTCCACCTGTTGTCCCGAAGGTATAGGTTACGCAATGAGTGATTCACCGACCGGACCCTGGCAATACAAAGGCATGATCATGGAGGGTGATGCACGATCCAACGGCAACCACCCGGGGATTATCGACTACAAAGGAAACTCATACGTGTTTGGTTTAAATTATGCCATGCTGAAACAAACCATGTCTAAGCATTACGAAAGACGATGTGTTTGTTTGGAAAAAATCACGTATCAGCCGGATGGGACCATTGGATTGTTGCCTTTTTGGACAACAACCGGAGTGGGACAACTTGGTGCGGTGAATCCTTATGTGCTCAATGAAGCCGAAACGATGGCCCACAGTGTTGGATTGAAAACGGCTAAAGTCACGGAATGGGAAAGAAATGTTTCCTGGAATAAAGGCAAGAAGATTGCTGACAGAATGATAGTCACTGATGTTCATCACGGAGACTACCTGAAGGTAAGAGGCATTGATTTCTCAAAAGGAGTGTCATCCATACAGGTGAATGCTGCCTCTCTAAACGGTGGAGAAACTGAACTCCACATTGACGCGATAGATGGGCCTGTATTGGGAACAGTCTCACTGAAAGCTACCGGCGAGGGTGATGTTTGGAAAACTACGACTGCACCTTTGAAGGATATCAAGGGACTTCACGATGTATTTTTTGTTTTCAAGGGAAAAAATGAATTGTTTAATATAGACTGGTGGATGTTTTCACCCAGGTGACAACACAACCTCACACGAGTATAAACTAGCAACTATGAAATGTAAAAACAAAGTAAGTTGGGCAGCGTTGATGGGCCTGGTGATACTTTTTGAACTGGTCGGAACGGCCTCATCAACAGCACAGACTGTATGGCTCGATGAATTGGATTTAAGTGCTGCAACGCAAGGATACGGATCTCCCAGAAAAAACAGATCATTGGACGGAAAGAAACTGACCATTAACGGTGAAACGTTTGATCGTGGTTTTGGAACGCACGCAGTGAGCTCGTTGGTCATCATGGTAGACGGAAAGGCAACCTCATTTAGCGCTAAAGTTGGTATCGATGACGAGGTGACAGACAACCAGGCTGCCGCTGAATTTGTGGTGATTGGTGATGGCAAACGACTCTGGACGAGCGGTGTGATGCGCCGACGTACCCCTGCAAAGGCCTGCGCGGTTCAACTCGACGGTGTAAAAAAAGTTGAATTATTGGTTGAGGATGGCGGTAATGGCAATTATTACGACCATGCTGATTGGGCTGATGCGAAGTTTGAATCCAAAGGTGTGACGACCTTCAAGACATTCAACCCCATTCCCAGCGAGCCTTACATCCTGACTCCAAAACCCTCTGACAAACCAAAGATAAACAGTCCCAAGGTGTATGGCGTACGTCCGGGTTCTCCTTTCCAATTCCTCATACCGGCTACCGGCGACAGACCCATGACTTTTTCAGCTTCCGGCCTACCCGCAGGACTTAAAATAGATACCAAAACCGGTATCATCACGGGTAAAATTGCGAAAGCAGGCACTTATGCGGTAATACTTGGAGCGAAAAATGCGAAAGGCACAGCGGAGAAAAAGCTCCGTATAGAATGCGGAGACGTCATCGCCTTGACCCCCACCATGGGATGGAACAGCTGGAACTGTTTTGCCGGCGAAGTGTCTGCCGACAAGGTAAAACGGGCAGCCGAAGCCATGGTGAAAAGCGGTCTGATCAACCACGGCTGGACCTACATCAACATAGACGATTTCTGGCAAAACCACCGCGATTCCAAAGACGAAACGCTGCGCGGTAAATTCCGGGACGAAGCCGGCAACATCATTCCCAACAAACGCTTTGGCGACATGAAACCGCTGGCCGACTATGTCCACAGCCTGGGATTGAAAATAGGCTTGTATTCAAGCCCGGGTCCTTGGACCTGCGGCGGTTGTGCCGGCAGTTACGGTTATGAAAAACAAGATGCGGAAAGCTACGCCAAGTGGGGTTTCGACTACCTGAAATACGACTGGTGCAGCTACGGAAACGTAATAAACGGCCTGCCCGAAAACGATCCTTATAAGGTCTCTTCGTTGTCATACAATGGTGGAAGTGTACTCGCTACCGCTATGAAACCCTTTGAAGTGATGGGCACCTACCTGCGCGAACAACCCCGTGACATCATTTTCAGCGTGTGCCAGTACGGTATGTCCGATGTATGGAAATGGGGCGGCTCCGTAGGAGGAAACTGCTGGCGCACCACCAATGATATCACCGATACCTGGGTGAGCGTTAAAAACATAGCCTTGTCGCAGGATGCAGCCGCACCCTATGCCAAACCCGGCAACTGGAACGACCCCGACATGTTGGTGGTTGGAACGGTGGGTTGGGGCAATCCGCACCCGAGCAAGCTTAAACCCGACGAACAATACCTGCACATCAGTTTGTGGAGTTTGTTCTCGGCACCCCTGCTCATTGGTTGCGACATGGAGATTCTGGATGAATTCACCCTAAACCTGCTGACCAATGACGAAGTGATTGAAGTCAACCAGGATCCTTTGGGTAAGCAAGCCACTTGCCTGCAAACTATAGGAGAAGTACGTATTTATAAGAAAGACCTGGAAGATGGCAGTTACGCGGTAGGTTTCTGCAATTTTGGCAACGACATCTCTACTCTTTCATATGTTGATTTCAGTAAGATCGGCATCAACGGAACCTGCACCGTACGCGATTTGTGGAGGCAAAAAAACCTGACCACCATCGATACGAAGTCGGCTCATCTGCCGCTTACCATTCCCGCACATGGTGTGTTGCTGTACCGGTTTATCCCTACACGTTAACATGCTGATTATCAGAAGAAATAAACAATTCGCTATTAATAAGATACACTATGAATCGCCTCTACTCCCAAACAGCGTTAGTCCTGTTGTCAATGCTGTATTCAGCTGTGGCCATGGCCCAGAAC
>CAYTIY010000039.1:19683-20843 GCA_964438045.1 uncultured Bacteroidales bacterium
TGACCATACCCGCTCACGGCGTGTTGTTGTACCGGTTTATCCCGGCACGTTAACGTGCTGATTATCAGAAGAATTAAACCAATGAATATCAACAAGATACAACGCATTATGAACAGACCCTTTTACCGCACAACCGTTGCATTGTTTGCTACACTGTTTTCAGTCGTGGCCATGGCCCAGAACCCCATCGTACAAACGTATTACACAGCCGACCCGGCCCCCATGGTCCACAATGGGGTGGTCTATTTGTACACCACCCACGATGAAGACGTGACCGTCCGCAATTTCTTCACCATGAACGACTGGAAGTGCTATTCCACCACCGATATGGTGAACTGGACCGACCACGGCACCATCCTTTCTTATAAGGATTTCAGCTGGGCCAGGGGTGATGCATGGGCAGGCCAATGTGTGTTTAGGAACGGCAAGTACTATTTGTACGTACCCCTGAACAAGAAAAACGGAGGAAACGTCATTGGTGTTGGTATATCCGACAGCCCGACAGGCCCTTTCAAAGATGCCATTGGAAAACCCCTCTTGGAAGGGTACGGTTACATTGACCCCACCGTGTTTATCGATGACGATAACCAGGCGTATCTATACTGGGGAAACCCCGATTTGCATTACGTGAAGTTAAACGAAGACATGGTTTCCTATTCTGGGGAAGTCGTCAAGGTTGAGTTCACAAAAACCAATTTTGGTGTGCGTACCGGTGATGCAAAACGTGCTGCCCAATACGAAGAAGGCCCTTGGTTCTACAAACGTAAGGGCAAGTACTACATGCTGTACCCAGCCGGTGGCGTACCCGAACACCTGGCATACTCCACCAGTCCAGGCCCACTTGGCCCCTGGACCTACGGTGACACCATCATGCCCATTATTGGAAAGGGTGGAGCCTTTACCAACCATCCGGGAACCATCGATTACAAAGGCCGTTCCTTCTTATTTTACCACAACGGTGACCTGCCCGGTGGTGGTGGCTTCAAACGCTCGGTCTGCGTGGCTGAGTTCACCTACAATAAAGATGGCTCGATTCCCCGCATTGCGCACACAGTTGAAGGAGTTACCAAAAGTGCCGGAAAACTAAATCCTGCCTCACGTCAGCAAGCAGAAACTATGGCCTTTTCAAAGGGTCTGAAGACATTGCGCAGCGAACAGGT
>CAYTIY010000040.1:0-5708 GCA_964438045.1 uncultured Bacteroidales bacterium
AACCTGAACTACAGCGTTCGGGAAAATGACTTGAAAGAAGTGATGGAAGATTACGGCACTGTTCTTTCGGTTAAAATTATCAAAGACCGCGAGACCGGACGTTCCAAAGGTTTTGCATTCTGCGAAATCGAAGAAGAAGAAGGCGCCAAGAAAGCTATCGCTGAACTGAACGGTTCAGACTACGCTGGTCGTCCCATGGTTGTGAAAGAAGCTCTGCCTAAGAACTAATTCGCAACGTACGATTAAAGATTGACCTCACTTTATATATAAAGTCATTTAAAAAAGCCGCCCCTTTCGGAGCGGCTTTTTTGTATCCTAATTTTACCACACATTACGGCTCAACAAATGCCAACACCTGGTTTTTTTGAACCCTCCCACCCTGTGGCACATCGATTTGAATCAAGCGGCCATCTACTGCAGAAGCAACAGGTTCCAATCCATAGGTGCTTTGAATCCAGCAACAGGGCTCACCACGCCTGACAAGCGTTCCAACAACAGGCACGGACGACACATCGGTCACATCAACCTGCCACAGCAATTGCCCCGCACACGGAGCCTGCACCGGAGAAGCAGCAGGATGCGCCTTCATCAACGCTTCGACATCGAAACTGGGGATTTCCACTACGGGCCGCGTGACAAAGATTGGGGCACCGGCCTTAACCTTTGCCTGCTCGAGTTCCTGTTCGAAACGTTGCTTAGCCACACCCGACTTGAAATCCCGATATTGACGGTCGTGCATGGCTAATTCGAACAACTCTTCGTCATCTTGACCCATATCCCAACCGTTCGCCTCCATTTCGGCACGGTAAGACGGCAATGCATCCGGATATGCATCCTGAGGATTACCTGAGTAGAATTCCAACTCCTTTTCTTTAATATAGTGAAGGATTTCCGGAGCTAATTCACCCGGAAGCCTGCCCATTTTTCCCAAAATCATGTTCAGTGAATCCTTGTCTATGGTTGAGAAGCGGGGTTCGCCCTTTGCCAACGAGAAGATGTTCATCAATGCCACATTCTTGACGTATTGACTGAACGGAGTAACCAATGGAGGATATCCCAAACGGGGCCAAACGTATTCTACCTCGTTAAACAGCTGAACGACCAGGTCATTGAAAGACACCTCCTTTTTGCCATTCTGTCTCAATGCCATATTGATGGCGTTATGCATACCCTTCAAATCAGCCATCATGGAGCCCATCATGCCGCCCGGAAGACCACACCCAACCAGTAACGAGGACATTTGTTTGTTCGAGTTGTCGATAAAATACCCAAGAAAGTCGTCAATAAAGCTTTGTGTCAAGCGTCGAGCTTCCATATAGGCAGTCATATTGATATCCTTGACCAAGAATCCGGCATCTTTCAACATGGCTTGAATGGTGATAACATCGGAATGGACCATACCCCAGGAAAGTGGCTCCATGGCAACATCCAGGTAATCGGCACCAGCCCTGGCTACTTCCAACATAGAAACAGGGGAAAAGCCTGGACCCGTATGTCCATGATATTCAATTTTCACAGACGGGTGTCTGTCTTTGATGGACTTGGTCAAACGGCCCAAAAAAGCAGGACGGCCAATCCCGGCCATATCTTTTAGGCAAATTTCCTCAGCACCCATATCCACCAGCTTGTCAGCCAATTGGGTGTAGTATTCCACCGTATGAATCGGAGAATTGGTAATACACAGAGCCGTTTGTGAAACCATACCGGCCTCCTTGGCATACTTAATGGACAACTCGAGGTTACGGGGATCATTCAATCCGCAGAACGACCTGGCGATGTTCGTACCCTGGGCGTGCTTCACCTTGAACATTAGTTGCCTCACATCGGCAGGAACAGGGTTCATACGAATCCCGTTCAACGCCCGTTCCAACATGTGTGTCTGAATGCCAACCTTGTTAAACGGTGCTGTCCATTCGCGTACCGCCTTGTTTGGATTTTCACCAAATAGCAGATTGACCTGTTCAAAGGCACCCCCATTGGTTTCTACCCTGTCGAAACAGCCCATATCAATGATGACTGGGGCAATCTGGGTGAGTTGATCCACCCGTGGCACGTATTTTCCCGAGGACTGCCACATGTCCCGATAAACCAAACTAAACTTAATTTCCTTTGCCATTTTTTTTTGCAGTAGATAATAAACCCGTGAAGCGGCCAAATGCCGTACTGCAAAATTACGGAAACTATTCTTTAATTGGATCTGATTGAGGAAATATTTCTTTAATTATTCTGATTTTCTTATCCTTCTGAATACCAGGTATATAATAAATACAGCCCCCACACCAAGAGCCACCCACTGCAATTCGTGAAAGTGCTTCATGAGCACATCCTGATTTTTTCCGAAAAAATACCCCAGAAGTGAAAGTACCGTATTCCAAACAAGCGATCCGACAAAGGTGAAAAAAACAAATTTCTTCAGATCCATCTTTGCCAATCCGGCAGGTATCGATATCAGATGACGGATGCCCGGAATCAAACGACCGATAAAGGTGGAAATATTGCCATTCTTGACGAAATAATCCTCTGCTTTTTGCAGCTTTTCACGGTTGATGAAGAAAAAGCGGGCGTAGCGGCTGTCTGCCAATTTATAGATGATGATCCTACCCAAGTAAAAAGATAGCGTATAATTAATCAATGCACCTAGAACACACCCTACCGAAGCCGAAATGATGATGAGAAAAAGGTTCATCTCTCCTTTTGCAGCCAACCAGGCAGCGGGGGGCAATACCACCTCACTTGGAAGAGGTACGAATGTACTCTCAATGGCCATCAGAATCATAATGGTCAGGTAATTCATATTGGACAGATACCAATCAATCACAGAACTGAATACAGATGCTAAAATCATGTGTGTATGCTATTTTTAAACCGACAAAGAAGGGAAAAAATAATCACCCTTTCTGCTAATATATGTTAATTCAAAGAAAGTGCTACTCCCGTCTGAATCCGCCTGAACGGATAATCCCTAAAGGCGTGTTGGTAACCAATAAAATAGCTCATTTTACCCTTCTTCCAGGTAACCTTGCTACGAAGCACCATGGGTTCACTCCCACGCGCCCAACCGTCATACCCACCCAAACCGTTCTCCCAGACAACAGCCCCCCGACTAATCTGAATTAAGGCTGCATATATCTGGGCATCATTTTGGCTGTTATTATTAAGCTGATAGCACATAAACCCGTAATTGACTGCAAACCGGACAGAGTCAACCAACGCCGAGGCTGGTCTCCATGTTTTCCCAACCGCCATACGGAAACCATAGCCAGGGCTATCAAAATACCTGGCGCCGGCCGCTGTCTTACTTGACGCTGTTTTTAAAATCGCATCCAGTGTCACATCCGGGTTTCGACGAGTTTCCTTAAGCAGTGCCATCTGGGTTGACACGTACAAATCACCGATCAGGAATGTTTCTTCAGCAGACTCAATCAATGAAGCACGGTAATCACGAATAGCAGTTGTTGTCTTATACCGTTCCAGAAGAACGCCCCATCCATTGATGGAAAACCGACCCGGTACGAACACATAGGTCAATAGCCCTGAAAAACTTTGCGTCTGGTCTCCAAACCCCCAAAAAACATCCGTACTGATAGTCGCCCCGTGCGTAAACGGAACCTTGCCATCCTGCCAATCGGGTACAGGCATTGCATTCGGTCCAAAATAGGCCGAGGAATACGTCATATAGCGGTGCCAATCGGTCACCCCGTCATAATTATGTATTTGCTGCCACCATTCAGGTGGCTCTGACCTGATCGGCAACGAGCAACAAGCGAACACAGCAATCAACGCAACGGAGCGAATTCGGTTTATTTTTAAACCAACAAACCTTCCACGGAGAAGAAAAACTGCTTTCCCAGATTTGATCATGATCAGCGAGTATTCACCTCCACCCGCTTGGTGGGAGCCATCGTCGAATTTCTCCAATCCACTTGCGTTACCACACGATCAGCCAAATCCATAAAAGCTTGTCCCGTTACACTGTCTGGGTTGAGTGCTGCCGGTTTTCCTGCATCACCACTTTCACAAATACTCTGCACTACTGGAATTTGTCCGAGAAGCGGGATACCCAGCTCTTCTGAAAGTTGCTTACAGCCATCCTTACCAAATAGGTAATACTTATTTTCAGGCAATTCTGCCGGAGTAAACCACGACATATTCTCAATCAGACCCAAAACAGGCACATTCACTTTATCACCGGCAAACATGCTGATTCCTTTACGGGCATCAGCCAGGGCCACTTGTTGAGGCGTGCTGACCACCACGGCACCGGTGATGGACAGGGTTTGAACCAAAGTCAGGTGTATGTCACTGGTTCCGGGAGGCATGTCAATCAATAGAAAATCCAATTCGCCCCAATTCGTATCGGCAATCAATTGTTTCAAGGCGTTTGATGCCATACCGCCCCTCCATACGATGGCATCTTCTTTCTTGATAAAAAAACCGATCGATACCAATTTTACACCGTATCGTACCTCGGGTTGAATCATGTCACGCCCGTCGATATGCTCCAAGGCAGGCCTTGCCTCCTCCACATCAAACATTTTAGGTATGGAAGGACCGAAAATATCCGCATCGAGCAATCCTACCCGATACCCTTTGGCAGCAAGGGCCACCGCCAGGTTTGAGGATACCGTCGATTTTCCGACGCCTCCTTTTCCAGATGCAATGGCCAGTACATTCTTGACGTGCGGCAACAATTTTTCCGGTTCAGGTCTTGGCAGCTGAGTTGATTTGACATTCACGGTGACTGTCAGTTCCTCACCCACAAAGGTTCGTATGGAAGCTTCGGCGGCCTTTACCACCGATTTAATGAAGGGATCGTTGGGCTTTTCAAATTTCAAACTGAATGAAACAGCGTTGCCATCAATCCGGATGTCGTCTTCAACCATTCCGGCTGAAACCAGATCGATTCCCGTGCCGGGATACCGGACCTTGGCCAGCGCATCGGTGATAAGTTTTGGATAAATTGCCATTTTTATACAGGTTTAAAGATTCAAATTTCGAGCGCTCCGCCCAAAGCTGCGGTAGGGATCAGGAGGTATCGTCACATCGGGTTCCATCCATGTTACAGACTGAGGCAACTGAAATTGGACATATTTTATGGTCAACCCGCGCATCAACCATTGTTTCTCATAAAAGGTTTGAATGGACAACAATTGGTCAGCCCAACCACAATGATACAAATCGTCGGTTTTTACAACGACAGGCAGTTCGTTGACCCGAATCATCTCACAGGTATATGTGAAGAGGAAAGTACTGTCGGTTTTCAGGTGAATCGTTCCTCCCGGTTGGAGTACCTGTTGGTAATCTTTCATAAAACGAGTAGACGAAAGCCGCTTGTTCACCTTCTTCATTTGCGGATCCGGGAAAGTAAGCCATATTTCCGCAACCTCACCTGGTGCAAAAAAGCGGGTTAAAAATTCGATGTGGGTTCGCAGAAACACCGCGTTTTTCAGTCCTTTATCCTGAACCTCTTTGGCTCCAGTCCACATACGGGCGCCCTTAATGTCAATCCCTATGATGTTCTTATCAGGATACAGCCGCGCCAACGCTACGGTATATTCTCCTTTACCGCACCCCAACTCCAGTACGATCGGATTGTCGTTGCCGAACACATCCCTGTTCCAGTTTCCCTTTAACGCATGACCTTCCTGATCGAGTGTGTATTGTGCACACTCGATCACATGAGACCATTCGCCCATATCACTAAATTT
>CAYTIY010000040.1:5718-20428 GCA_964438045.1 uncultured Bacteroidales bacterium
TTTCTGTAATTTATTCTTTCCCATATACAATCCCACTAATCCGCGTTGACCGACTACCGGTTTACCTACCTATGCGGTCAAACGTTATTTTTCCAACCAATGATTGCTCAAAATACGAATGTTTTTCTGAAAAATGGTGCGAAAGCACCAGACGTAGCGTAAACGGTCTGGACCTGAAAAAATCATACATCACATCGGTGCGTCCGTACAACGATCCGGCGTAAAACGGATCACCCCAGTAGGCTTTGTTGCCCCACGCCGAATAATCGGGCATCAAACCGCCACCAGCATACCAGCTCGTTTCCATACCCAACCCTTTCCATGCCATTCTTGCTTCACATATCAGCCCGTTTCCGACCGACCAGTCTGCTGTTTGCGTTCTATCTCGTTGGAAACCGAACAACCAACCGAATTGAACCGACAGGGTATCAAGTGCTGTTTTTTGGGTCAAATCAAGTCCCACAGCCGCCTGGCACAGAGCGTTTTCATGGACACCCCTTACCACCTCACTAGCTGCATGGTGCCGCAACAGGGCCTGTAGGGTCGCATAGCATACACCATGACTGATCGTCCCCGTACCCCCGACAAAAAAAGCCTCGTGCTCTGTTCCTGATTTTTTTCCTGTCCAGTCGAGAAACAGACCGGCATCGACATGTTCTCTTCCGTAATGCCACCACATACCGGTCATTGTCGGCCGATAAAAATAGATGGAATCCTGAAAAAACGCCCTTGAGAAAGAACGGGTCACTTTCTCACGCGGAAATGAACCCACCACAAACTGCAACGGATTCCGTCGATAGGCAAAATAGGATATGAAATTCACTTTGTCCATCCAACTGGACGTCCCGTATTCTTTCAACAGGTTCACTCCGGTATGAAGGTGGTGAAAACTGTCCACATCCAAACCAACTTCAGGATCCAGCCACACACCCGCCATGGTTTGCGGGTGTTGGTAGGAGCTCCCCTCAAATTCCGTATTGTCAAAAAAATGATTCAGAGACAGGCTCCAGTCGAATCGCTGGGCTGCCAACGACCACGACAGAAAGCACAGCAAGTACAACAGGATCCGTCTTTTCATAGTGTGACCACGCTTACCGGGTTGTACCTTTCCGCCGATCTACAGCAGAACATTATTCAATTACGGTAGTCCATCCGTATGGATCGGAAATCTCACCATATTGGATACCGCGCAGTGTCTCATATAATTTTCGGGAAACAGGTCCTGCCTCGCCGTCTTTGGTAAACACATAACTTTTACCCATTTCAGGGTCGTCCATCCAACCTACCGGTGAGATGACGGCAGCCGTACCGCATGCACCCACCTCATCAAATGAATCCATTTCCTCCAAGGCGATAGGACGTTTTTCGACGTCCATTCCCATATCCTTTGCCAATTGCATCAGGCTTTTATTGGTAATCGAAGGAAGAATGGAGGTTGATTCCGGCGTAAGGTACTTGTTACCTTTGATCATAAAGAAATTGGCAGCTCCGCATTCGTCGATGTATTTCTTTTCTTTCGCATCCAGGTACACCACCATGGAATAGCCCTTCTTATGGGCCAGTTCACCTGACATCAAACTGGCAGCATAGTTTCCGCCAACCTTGATGGTGCCGGTACCGTGGGGAGCCGCACGATCAAATTCACGCATGATGACAACCCTTGACGGCTTGAATCCGGTCTTGAAGTAGGGTCCCACAGGAGTGACAAACAAAACGAAAAGGTATTCATCGGAAGGCTGTACACCCACTTTAGGACCCACCCCGATCAGTAGCGGGCGGATGTAGAGTGATGCACCCGATTCGTAGGGCGGCACAAAGCGCTCGTTAAGCTTTACGATTTTCGTGACAGCTTCGCTAAACATGTCCAACGGAAACGGGGTCATCAGTATTTCCTCCGCCGAGCGCTTCAACCGTAAGGCATTTTCATCCATACGAAAAATACGGATCTTTCCATCAGGACCTCTGAAAGCTTTCAGCCCCTCAAACGCCTCCTGCCCATAATGAAGGCAGGTAGCAGCCATGTGAATGGTAATATTTTCGGAGGTGGACACTTCCAGTTCTCCCCACTTGCCATTTCTGTAATAACAACGAATGTTGTAATCGGTCGGCATGTAGCCGAACGACAATTCGGACCAATTCAAGTTTTCCATGCAGTCAGTTCAAAAAACGCCCGAAAGGGCAGAATAACCATTGAGTTTCACGCAAAAATACACTTTTGTTTGAATAGTTCCGCAAAAAAAAGGGAACAAAAAGACAAAGAACACACGGAAAACACATCTGTATGTATCACATTGTATTACATTTTGCATTTTTCACACATTTTATGTTAGCCGTATAGATTTTATTATGTACTTTTGTCACATATATATCAAATATAGTTTCATTATGTGTGGATTCACAGGAGCCTTCGAGCTAAAACAATCATCCGCCGATTTACGGCCACAAGTCCTGAAAATGGTCAAGCAAATCCGTCACCGGGGTCCGGACTGGTCAGGCATTTATTGTGGAGAAAAGGCCATTTTGGCCCACGAGCGGTTGTCTATCGTAGACCCCATGTCGGGCAGCCAACCGTTGTTTTCCCCTGACGGAACCTGCGTATTGGCCGTAAACGGTGAAATTTACAATCACGAAGTCATCAGGGAACGATACAAAGACTCATACGATTTCCAGACAAAATCGGATTGCGAGGTAATCCTGGCTCTATATAAGGATAAAGGAATTGATTTCCTGGAAGACCTGAACGGCATTTTTGCCTTTGCGCTGTACGATATTGAAAAGGATATTTACCTGATAGCCAGGGATCATATTGGTGTCATCCCCTTATACATGGGATGGGACAAAAAAGGTCAGTTTTTTGTTGCATCGGAAATGAAGTCTCTTGAACCCTGGTGCGAACGGGTGGAAGTATTTTTGCCCGGACACCTGTTGGACAGCAGGGAAGGCAAACTCCGTCGTTGGTACGAGCGCGATTGGCAATCGTATGACGCTGTCAAGGACGAAACAAGCTCCATCGAGAAACTACAGGTTGCACTGGAAAATGCCGTCAAACGCCAACTGATGTCCGATGTTCCTTACGGCGTATTGTTGTCCGGAGGACTGGACTCTTCCATTATTTCCGCCGTTGCCAAGAAATATGCTTCCAGGCGCATCGAAAGCGGCAGCGTGCAGGAAGCCTGGTGGCCACAACTGCATTCTTTCGCCGTCGGACTGGTGGGGTCGCCCGACCTGGCCGCCGCACGTAAAGTAGCCGACCACATCGGCACCGTGCACCACGAAATCAATTTCACCATTGAACAGGGCATGGATGCAATCAGCGACGTGATCTACCACCTGGAAACCTACGATGTGACCACCATCAGAGCGTCCACTCCCATGTACATCCTGGCCAGAGCCATCAAGTCCATGGGTGTCAAGATGGTTTTATCAGGAGAAGGAGCCGACGAAATCTTTGGCGGTTACCTCTACTTCCACAAGGCACCAACACCCAAGGACTTACACGAAGAAACGGTACGAAAACTGGACAAATTGCACCTGTACGACTGCCTGAGAGCCAATAAATCGCTGGCAGCCTGGGGTGTTGAAGGGCGTGTCCCATTCCTGGACAAGGAATTCATGGATGTGGCTATGCGCTTGAATCCAGCCGACAAGATGTGTAAAGATGGCCGCATCGAAAAATGGATTTTACGCAAGGCGTTCGAAGGCTATCTGCCGGCTGAAGTGGCCTGGAGACAAAAAGAACAGTTTTCAGACGGCGTGGGTTACGGTTGGATCGATCACCTGAAAGCCCATGCTGCAGCCAGCGTCACCGATGAGCAAATGGAGAAAGCCGCCGAACGCTTCCCCATCAACCCCCCTTTGAACAAAGAGGAATACGTATACCGCTGCATTTTTGCAGAACATTTCCCGTCCGACTCAGCCGCACGCTGCGTTCCCTCCGTACCCTCGGTGGCCTGCAGCACCCCCATCGCATTGGAATGGGACGAGGCGTTCAAAAAAATGAACGACCCTTCAGGAAGAGCCGTTCAAACTGTTCACGAACAAGCGTATTGATCGCTCAGCACGCGTAGTCCACCACCTGACGGTCGGAGACAACTTCTTGGATGAAGCCCTTGGCAGCCACATGTGCAGGATGCACCTGATAGGCGTCGAGGGCTTCCTGCGTTTCAAACACCGAATACAGAGCCACATCGGCACTGGCAGACCCTTGTACGAAATCAAGGCCGACTTCCAGTTCCAGCAGGCCGGCAATTTGTTGTCCGTTCAGGGCTTCCAACTTTTCTTTGATCAATTGCGCATTGGTCGATTTATCGTTACCGTTGGCACTTTCTTTCAGTTTCCAAAAGACGAGATGCTTAATCATAATTGTAGGTGTTATTTGACTTGATTCAGTAAGCAAAGGTACGGATTTATGCGGGTTGTAAGGAACTATTTGCTACTTTTGCCCCATCTGTTTCACCCCTAATTCACTGCAATCATGATAGCTTTCATTCAGACCCTGGTCAATACGGACGCAACGTTTCTGACAAATTTGGTAGACAAGTTGGTTGACTGGATTTTCAAACACGGAATCAAGGTTGTCATCATCATCGGGGTAGCCTGGCTGCTCAAGGGATTGTCGAAACGGATTGTCTTCCGTATCACCCATGTGGCCTCGAGTTCAGACCGCATCAACATGACGGATGCCGAAATCAAGCGCATGGGTACCATCGCCCGGCTGTTCAACTGGACATTCAGTACGCTCATCGTTCTGATTGCCACCATGATGGTGCTTAAGGAATTTGATGTGGACATAGCCCCCATCCTGGCAGGTGCCGGTATCCTGGGCGTGGCGGTGGGCTTCGGCGGACAATACCTGGTCCGCGACATCATCACCGGATTCTTCATCATTTTTGAAAACCAGTACCGGATAGAAGATGTTGTTTCGATTGGTGGAATCACCGGCTCCGTGGAAGACATCACCCTGCGAGTGACCACCTTGCGTGACGAAAATGGAACCGTTCACCACATTCCGCACGGAGAAATCAAGACCGTTTCCAACCTGACCAAGCAATTTTCCAAAATCAACATCACAGTGGGCGTGGCGTACGAAGCCAACATCGATCACGTCAGGGAAGTGGTAAACAAGGTTGGGGCACAGCTTTCAAGCGAGGCCTACTGGAAACCGCTCATCACGCAAGCTCCTTCATTTCTTCGGGTAGACTCATTGGACGATTCAGCCGTAACCATCAAAATAACAGGTATTACCCAGCCTTCCAAACAGTGGGAGGTAATGGGTGAACTCAGGAAACGGCTGAAAGAAGCATTTGACGCAGAAGGCATCGAAATTCCCTACAGGCAGTTGGTCGTCCGCAACACCAACGCCTGAAAAAGCGTTTATCGATTCAACTGAAGGGCAGCAATTACACCTTCCGCCGTTCGGAGAGCAGCCCCCGGCCCACCCAGCCTGTTTCGCATGGATGCGTATCCGTCAAGCATAGCCTTTCGCTCCGGTGATTCCCTCAAAAGTGGCCCCAAAGCTTTCGTCAGGCGAGTGGGTGTCAGATCGCCTCCCATCAATTCGGCAACCAGTTCTTTTCCTACAATAAGATTGACCAGAGAAATATAGGAAACTTTCATGAACGTTTTGAAAATCCAATTGGCGAGATATCCGCTCCCGACAGCAAAACAAACCACCTGAGGAACCGAGAACAAGGCCGTTTCCAAAGTGGCCGTACCTGAAGTGACCAACGCCGCATAGGCATGCTGCAACAGCGGATAGGTGGCATCAAACAACAGCGGCGTACCAGAAGGCATATACGGCGCATAGTATCCTGCGTCACCTCCTGGCGCCCCGGCCACTACCACTTGAAATTCGGGGAAACGGGCGGCCACCTCCAACATAACCGGCAGGTTCCCCTTGATTTCAGCACGTCGACTTCCGGGCAGCAGGGCCAGAATGGGCCGTTCATCCAGACCGTGTTCTTTTCTGAAGCCAGCTTCATCCGCCTCGTTACGGAGCAGAAAGGACGACACGCTGTCAACCGAAGGATTACCTACATATTTTGCTTTAAAACAATACTTTTCAAAAAAAGCGGGCTCAAACGGCAAGATGACAAACAGGTGGTCTATATACCGCTTGAACGATCGGATGCGGTAGGTTTTCCAAGCCCAGAGTTTGGGCGAAATATAAAAGTGCACAGGCACGTTCGGTATTTGTTCCTTTACAAACCGGGCTATCCGAAGGTTGAAACTGGCATAGTCCACCAATATGACCACATCCGGCTTCCACTGTTCAATTTCCCGTTTGCACCGATCCATGATATCCAACAGACTTCGGGCGTGTATCAACACAGCAATCACACCCATATAGGCCATGTCCCGGCAATGCACCACAGGTTCACCCCCCACCTCGGCCATCCTGTCACCGCCCAAAAAGCGGAAGGAGGCTTCCGGATCGAGGCGACAAAGTTCACGCATCAAGTTTGATGCATGCAAGTCACCCGATGCCTCTCCAGCTATCAGAAAGTACTTCATTTCACAGATTGTTCCACGACCAACTCTTCATTTGATCCATCATCGACAAGTCGGTCATGTCAATATTGGATGGCACTACGGAAATAAAACCCTCTTTCAGGGCATACATGTCAGTATCGGTCGATTCGGGCTCGTCATTTCGAAAATTGCCGGTCAGCCAATAATAATTTTCACCTTTCGGATGCTGGCGAACGTCAAATTCTTCCACCCATCGTCCCCTGGCCTGACGACACAGTCGGATACCACGCAGTTCACTCTTCCCGGGAATGTTTACATTCAAGCAACTGCCCTTTGGCAAACCATTCCTGATAACATCTTCGGCCAACCTGCGGATATAGGGCCTGCTTGGTTCAAAATTGGCACTCCAATCGTGATTATCCAACGACAGACCAACAGCCGGAATATTGTTGATGCACGCTTCGATGACGGCACCCAACGTGCCCGAATAATGAATGGCCACTGAGGCATTGGTCCCGTGGTTCACTCCCGAAAAAACCACATCTGGCCTTCGTTGTTCAAACAAGTGATTCAGAGCCAGCTTCACACAATCAACGGGAGTACCGTTGGTTTTATAGATACTCAGCCCGGGTTCTTCCGAAACAAGCCTCATACGCAGAGGCACTGTTACTGTAATGGCTGTGGACATGCCCGAGCGGCCGGTATCGGGCACACAGACGACAACGTCACCAAGAGGCCTGAGCACATCGATCAAAAAGGTCAATCCGGGAGCCGCCCACCCATCATCGTTTGAAATCAATATAAGCGGTTTTTCTTTCATATGGCTGTCTATCATACGTACAAAGGTATGAAAAACGCGTCATCAAACAATTCATTTTAGAGGCCGAAATGCAACAGTCGGACTGAACCACTTTCGGAAAACTTATTAACAAACAATATGATTTTGTGTTGATAACGAGAGCCGTCTGTCCTACATGCAATTCAAAAAATTACCTATCTTTGCGCATCGATTCGTAACCGGTCATGCCGGACATCACTTTTGACAACCAACTCCGTATGGGAAAAATTATAGCGATAGCCAATCAAAAAGGCGGTGTGGGAAAAACCACCACATCCATCAACTTGGCAGCCTCACTGGCCGTTCAGGAAAAACGCGTCCTGCTCATAGACGCCGACCCGCAGGCCAACTCATCTTCCGGTTTGGGTATTGACGTGAAAACACTTGAATCCACCATTTACGAATGCCTCATCAACCAGGAAAACCCCGAAAAAGCCATTCTAAACAGTGAGCTTGAAAATCTTCACATATTGCCTTCCCACATTGATTTGGTTGGAGCCGAACTGGAAATGATCAACCTGCCCGACAGGGAACGTATCCTGCGTCGTTTGCTGGAACCCTTGCACGACAAGTATGACTTCATCCTAATCGACTGTTCCCCGTCTCTTGGTTTGATAACGGTCAACGCGCTGACTGCGGCCGACTCGGTGATCATCCCCGTTCAATGCGAATACTTTGCTCTTGAAGGCATCAGCAAGCTGCTGAACACCATCAAGATCATCAAGTCCAAGCTCAACCCAACACTGGAAATCGAGGGATTCCTGCTAACCATGTATGACGCCCGCTTGAGACACGCCCGTCAGGTAGCCGATGAAGTCAAGAAGCATTTTCAGGATCTGGTCTTCAAGACTCACATTCAACGCAACGTGAAGCTGAGCGAGGCTCCCAGTTTCGGAACACCCGTACTTCTGTTTGACGCTGATTCGAAAGGGTCGGTGGATTACATGCAACTCGCACTGGAACTCATCCAGAAAAACAAGCACTGACTGCGGCACACCCAGACATCCCGAATTGAACACCTATGGTACGCAAAAATACACTTGGAAGAGGCCTAGACGCCTTGCTCAGCAGCGAGGAAATCCGAACAGAGGGATCATCCTCCATCAACGAGGTACCCCTGTCTCAGATTGCCCCCAATCCCGACCAACCCAGGCGGGAATTTGACGAGTCTGCATTATCCGAGCTGGCTACCTCCATTGCCACCATCGGACTGATCCAGCCCGTCTCATTGAGAAAAATGCAGGATGGGCAGTACCAGATCATTGCCGGTGAACGTCGTTACCGTGCTGCAAAACTGGCAGGTCTGACGGAAATCCCCGCTTACATCAAAACGGCGGAAGATGACCTAGTCATGGAAATGGCGCTGATTGAAAACATCCAGCGAGAAGATTTGAACGCCATAGAAATAGCCTTGGCCTTTCAGAAACTGCTGGAAATATACCAACTCACCCAGGAGAAACTCAGCGATAGACTTGGAAAAAAACGGGCCACGATAGCCAATTACCTGAGGCTGCTAAAGTTACCGGCCGAAATTCAACTTGGACTCAAGAACCGGAAAATCGACATGGGACATGCAAGGGCTCTGATCGGCATCGAAGATCCAGCCAGGCAGATTGCCATCTACGAGGAATTGCTGGCAAATGGCTATTCTGTTCGAAAGGTGGAGGAACTGGTTCGGGCCACCACAGAAGCCCCGGCCGAACCCGCGGAACCCGGATCCGACAACCAACCCAAAACGAAGTCCAAGACTCCCGATGAATACCTATTGTTGCAAAAGATGCTTTCGGAACAATTGGAAACCAAAGTCAAGTTTTCAATTGGCAAACAGGGTAAGGGAAACATCACCATACCATTCAAATCGGAAGCGCAACTGGAAAAGCTGCTGGCTCATTTTGACAAATTGATGAATTGATCTTGAAGCACCACTCCCGATCATACTGTCTTTCAGGCATAGCATTGTCTTGCGTCATGGCTCTTACGAGCATCGTGTCGCTTCATGCGCAAACCATGGGGGAATTATCCATGGAAAGCGACTCCTTGCTTGCGCTCTCCATCGCAGATACGACCAAAACCGTCTATAAACCGGACCCTTCGAAAGCTATCTGGTATTCAGCGCTGTGTCCGGGTCTGGGGCAACTCTATAATAAAAGGTATTGGAAGCTACCCATCGTGGCCGCCGGGATTGTCGGAATTTCTTACGCAATCAACTGGAACAGCAAGTATTACGTAGCTTACACAAACGCTTACAGGGATATTTCCGATGACAATCCTGCAACCCAAAGCTACCTGAAACTATTGCCTCCCGGATATGAATTCAGCACCTCCCAGCTTACAAACGTGCTGAAAAACCGCCAACAAAAATACCGTCGAACACGAGATTTAAGCTACATCAGCGCTGTGGGTATTTATTTAATTTGTATATTGGACGCGTATGTCGATGCCCAGCTGTACGATTTTGACATCTCACCCGATTTGTCACTTGTGCCGGCTTCCCCAGGAGAAGGGTTTGGGGGTGCAAAGTCTGTTGAATTTAGTTTATCATTTCGTTTTTAATCGTTAGTTTCCATGAATCGTTTCCTATCCCTGTTGATGTGCCTGTTTTGTAGCCTGCCGTTTTATGCAAACGACAGCATGCCGACACCCGGCGAACTGACTGACAACAAGTGGGTGGATGAAGGCATTGACATTCCCGAAAGCCTGAATACCGACCTCGACAGCTTGCTCAAGGATTGGCGCATCAAAACGTACACCGTTGTCAGCAAGGACTGCAATTGCGACCCTGATGTCATCCCAAACTTTTCGGACTCCATCATCATGAAACGGCTCGCTTCGATTCCCACCACCATACCCATGTCGTTCAACTCCGTTATCAAGCGGTGCATCGACTTATACACCAAAGATCGACGCGAGCAGGTTCAGGTCATGCTCGGTCTGGGCAATTACTACAACAATGTGTTCGAAAATGCTCTTGAAAAGCACCAATTGCCCCTCGAACTAAAATACCTTCCTGTTGTGGAGTCGGCCTTGAACCCGAATGCGGTTTCAAAAGCCGGAGCTGCCGGGCTTTGGCAATTTATGAACGGCACCGGCAAGATGTACGGACTCGAGGTAAACACCCTCCTGGATGAGCGCAGAGACCCCATCAAATCATCGGATGCTGCGGCCCAGTATTTAAAAGACCTCTATCAGATTTTTGGCGACTGGCACCTGGCCATAGCGGCTTACAACTGCGGCCCAGGCAATGTAAACAAGGCCATCAAGCGTGCAGGCGGGAAGAAAAATTACTGGGATATTTACTTTTACCTGCCCAAGGAAACCAGAGGCTATGTTCCCCTTTTCATCGCCGCCAACTATGTTATGCACTTCCACAAAGAGCATGAACTATGCCCCGTTGATACGAAACTGACCGCCCACATCGACACCCTCTGGTTGAACCAGAAAGTCCATTTCGACCAGATTTCCGCCGTCATCGGCCTTCCAAAGGATGTTTTGAAAACGCTCAATCCGCAATACAGGCACGACATCATCCCCGGTTCACCCGAAACGCAATACGTTCTTTGCTTGCCTTCTGATTACTCCCTGGCCTACATCGATTATCAAGACAGCATCCCCAGGTTCAATGCCGAGACCCTGCTCAAGGAGGATCAATTGACAGTGAGCCCGACGCCGCTCCCCGAACCTGAATTTACCGTTTACAAGGTAAGAAAAGGCGACACGTTAACCGGTATTGCCAAAAGAAAACGAGTCACCGTGACAAATATCAAACAGTGGAATGGTCTTCACTCCAGCCAGATTTTCCCAGGCCAACGGTTAAAGATCTTTTAGTAAATCGAGGAGTGTATGAATGAATCGATTGCATTCAGCCAGGCGGAAAACGAGAACATAGAACAGGCGTTTCAGGCTTTGCTTCAAGAGTACCTCGATTCCAACCACCGTAAAAAGGTGGACATCATTACCAAGGCATTCAATTTCGCAAATAGGGCGCACAGAGGCATCAAACGTCGTTCCGGTGAACCCTATATCATGCATCCCATCGCCGTTGCCCGCATCTGCTGCACTGAAATCGGCCTGGGGTCCACCTCCATTTGCTCAGCCCTGCTTCATGATGTCGTGGAAGACACCGAGTACACCGTTGAGGACATCGAGAAAAATTTCGGCCCCAAAATTGCTTCCATCGTAGAAGGCCTCACCAAAATTTCAGGCGGTATCTTCGGACTGCAGGCCTCGGCCCAAACCGAGAATTTCCGCAAGTTACTGCTCACCATGTCAGATGACATTCGGGTGGTGCTCATTAAAATTGCGGACAGGCTCCACAACATGCGCACCCTTGGTGTCATGCTTCCCAGCAAACAATATAAGATTGCCGGCGAGACCATGTATTTGTATGCTCCCCTGGCGAACAGATTGGGTCTAAACCGCATCAAAACAGAACTGGAGAATCTGAGTTTTGCTTACGAACACCCCGACCAGTACAAGGAAATTTCCAAACTACTGGAGAGTTCTTCGGCACAGATGAAAGCACGGTTTGACGAGTTTGCGGCTCCCATCAAAGAGAAGCTGGACCGAATGGACCTGAACTACATGGTCAAGGCTCGTATGAAGTCGGTGTATTCCATCTGGAACAAAATGCAAACCAAGGGTCTCAAATTTAATGAGA
Organism: uncultured Bacteroidales bacterium; assembly: GCA_964438045.1. Lineage (GTDB taxonomy): Bacteria > Bacteroidota > Bacteroidia > Bacteroidales > UBA1402 > UBA8389. Next base: position 17,685 of record CAYTIY010000040.1, read on the forward strand.
TCTATGACCTGATGGCCGTTCGTATCATATTTGATTTGTCGGATGGCGAAACAAATGCCGATGGGATCAGAGAGGAAAAGAAGCGGTGCTGGGATATTTATTCCGTGGTGACCGACCTCTACAGGCATCACCCCGACCGCATCCGCGACTGGGTGAGCAATCCCAAGGCCAACGGATACCAGGCCCTCCACGTCACAGCCATGTTCAAGGGTGAATGGATTGAAGTTCAGATTCGCAGCAAACGCATGGACGAAATTGCCGAAAAGGGATTGGCCGCCCACTGGAAATACAAGACGGGAGAAATCGAGGAAGAATCTGAACTCAACCGCTGGATCGACACCATCAAGGAAATACTGGATAACCCCGACCCAAACGCCATCGACTTCCTGGATACCATCAAACTCAACCTGTTTTCCTCGGAAATCTTTGTTTTCACTCCCAAGGGTGACATCAAAATCATGGCAGCCGGCTCCACTGCTCTGGACTTTGCTTTCGAACTACACTCGGAACTGGGCTTCCACTGCATCGGGGCCAAGGTCAACCACAAACTGGTACCCCTAAGCCACGTATTGACCAGCGGCGACCAGGTCGAGGTGCTAACATCCAGAACACAAGCCCCGAAACCGGAGTGGCTGAGTTTCGTCACAACCGGTCGTGCCAAATCAAAACTGCTGACCCGTTTCAGAAAAGACAACAAGGACATCATCAAACGGGGTGAAGACATCCTGCTGGAATACCTGCGCAAGCACCGCATAGCCCCCGACACGAACATCTACGACACCCTCATCGCCAAATTTGAAGCAGACAACCGGGAAGACCTGCTGATCAAGCTTGGAAATGGAGAAGTCAGCCTGACCGAAGCAGACTCGGTACTGAAAGTTGACAGTGGCAGCCGTCTGGTGCGTTACTGGAAGGAAGCGTTCGGTGTGAAAAGCACGAGCAAAAAGGAGGAGGCTGAACCGATCATCACCAGCATCGACCTGAAAAAGACCTACAAGCTGACCGAAGAAACCCTGCAGCAAAAATGCCGATTGGCCGACTGCTGCCAACCTATCCCGGGAGATGACGTGCTTGGTTTCCTCGAAGACAACGGGCACATCTCGGTGCACAAGCGTCAATGCACAGTGGCCATGGGGCTCAAAAGCACCTACGGTTCACGTATTGTATCGTTGGAATGGGATACGCGCAAGCAATTGTCATTCCCTGCCATCATCGAATTGAGGGGCATCGACCATGTCGGTCTGGTGAGCCAGGTGGCGAAAATCATCTCCGATGAAATGGCCGTCAATATGACCAAGGTCCTCTTCGAAACCAAGGACGGCATTTTCAAAGGCACCATCGAAGTCTACGTACACGACCTGCACGACCTCCAAAGCCTGAGCAAAAAGCTTTCCGGGATCAAAAGCATCCAAAGCGTTGCCCGCCGCGAAAAAAAGTAAAACACTTTTTTTGAGGTTTCCCAAAGTGTGGATGAACAACGGAAAAATATTATTCTTCGGAAGGTTCGAGAGCAGAAAGCCCCCGTTTCATGGACAGCAAACGCTCCTTGACAGCAGTAAGCCGTTGGAGGGCTTCCATCTTGGCCGAAACCGAACGGCGGTTTTCTTTAAGTAGTTTTTTGGCACCCGCCAACGTCATACCCCGTTCCTTAACCAGGTAAAACACCTGCCGAATAGCCTCAATATCTTCTTTGGTATACGACCGTGTACCCTTGGCGTTCTTGCGCGGCTTGATGGTGTCGAATTCCTTTTCCCAAAAACGGAGCAACGATTCGTTCACACCGAATCGGTCGGCAACTTCGCCGATGGAATAATACAATTTGCTGGGATGTTCAGACATGATTGTTCGAAATTAGCGTTAGTCCATCGTTTGTCCAAAGTTGGATGAAATCTGTATCATCCTGTCGTATTCGTCGGGAGAAAGATCCATGTAATAATAGTTGGCCGGATTCTGCGGTTTTCCCCGAAAATGGACCTCATAATGAAGGTGAGGCCCCGTAGATTTGCCAGTGCTGCCCACATCACCTATCACCTCGCCCCTGACCACTTTTTGACCTTTGTTTACGCGAATCTTCGATAAATGAGCATATAATGTCTGGTAGTTATACCCATGATTGATGATGATGCAATTACCATATCCTTGCTTCCATCCGGCCAATACCACTCTACCCTCACCCGTTGCATAAATATCGGTACCCTGAGGCGCCGTAAAGTCCATCCCCTCGTGAAAAGAAGCGACGCGGTAAACCGGATCGATGCGGCGTCCGTAACCCGATGCCGTCCGAGTCAAGTCCCTGTTCAGTACAGGCATGATGGCCGGGAGACAAAGCAAACGCACCTCCTTGTTCTTGACAAGGTTCAACAACTCATCGTACGACTTAGACTGCACATACACCATTTTGGTGAGCATATCCACTTGCTGGGCGGTCGATGCCATCAACTCGGAATTGTTCATGCGGGCAAACATACTATATCGGTTGGTACCTTTAAAATCACCCTCCCGCACGTTACTTGGTATGGGTTCGGCTTCGAGGATGGCACGGTACAGGTTATTGTCACGTTCCTGAAGGTCGCTCAATACCTCATGAACGGATTCAGATTGTTTTTGCAGCGCCTTGTATTGAGTTTTAAGTTGCTCGTTCTCATCACGAAGACGCCTGGTAAGAGGCGTATCGAAGAAGGTCAGGTATAACAGAAAAAAGATCAATCCCATGGAAACGCCCGTGAACGCATGGAAGAGAAACG
>CAYTIY010000041.1:0-20313 GCA_964438045.1 uncultured Bacteroidales bacterium
CTGTAGCGATCTTGAATGCCAAGGCAGTCAAAGGTTCGCTATCGTCCGGTTTGCGTGAAATGATTTTTTCCGAATCGTTGGGGTCAGTACCTTCAATAGCTTCTGTATCGAGCGGGCTTGGCAAGAATGCACAAACAGCGTCCAGAAGTGTCTGAACACCTTTGTTCTTGAACGATGAACCGCACAACATGGGATTCAACTTCATGTCTATGGTTCCCTTACGCAGCGCGTTAATGATTTCATCTTCTGTAATGGTAGAGGGATCTTCAAAGAATTTCTCCATCAAGACATCATCACAATCAGCTGCTGATTCCAGCATCTTATCTCTCCATTCTTTCGCTTCTTCCAACAGGTCAGCCGGTACATCCTCAATTGAATACTCGGCGCCCATGGTTTCATCGTGCCAAAGTATGGCTTTCATCCGAATCAAGTCCACAACACCCTTGAAACGTTCTTCTGCTCCAATAGGAATTTGAACAGGGCAAGGGTTTGCATGCAAAATGTCCTTCATTTGCTGAACAACTTCAAAGAAGTCAGCCCCTGAACGGTCCATCTTATTCACATAGCACACGCGAGGCACATTGTACTTATCTGCCTGACGCCATACAGTTTCAGATTGCGGCTCAACACCTCCTACGGCACAATACGTGGCAACTGCACCATCGAGAATACGCAATGAACGCTCAACCTCAACGGTAAAGTCCACGTGTCCCGGAGTGTCAATCAAGTTGATCTTGTATTTGTCACCGTCATAGTTCCAACTTGTCGTCGTCGCGGCGGAAGTTATGGTGATGCCTCGTTCCTGTTCCTGTTCCATCCAGTCCATCGTGGCGGCTCCGTCATGCACTTCACCAATCTTGTGGGTAAGACCGGTATAGAAAAGAATACGCTCTGACGTCGTAGTCTTTCCGGCATCGATATGGGCCATAATCCCGATGTTCCTGGTATATTTTAAATCTGCTTTTGCCATTGTTTTATTACCTTTAACAACTCTTTTCTACCTGTTTCTGATTAGAAGCGGAAATTTGCAAATGCGCGGTTGGCTTCTGCCATGCGGTGCATATCTTCCTTACGTTTAAATGCACCACCCTGATTGTTGAACGCGTCAACAATTTCAGCTGCCAATTTGTCCGCCATGGATTTTCCACCACGTTTGCGGGCATATAAAATAACGTTTTTCATTGAAACGGACTCTTTGCGGTCCGGACGAATTTCAGTAGGTACCTGGAAGGTTGCACCGCCAATACGGCGTGATTTAACTTCGACTTGGGGAGTAATGTTGTCGAGAGCGGTTTTCCAGATTTCGAGAGCAGATTTTTCTTCGTTGGGCAATTTTGCTTTTACGATATCCAGGGCGGAATAGAAAATATCGTAGGAAGTACTTTTCTTTCCATCATACATTAAGTGATTGACAAACTTGGTCACTTTAATGTCATTAAAAACAGGATCAGGAAGGATCACCCGTTTTTTAGGCTTTGTCTTTCTCATTTTCTCAAAATTTTCCGTTTTTGTTTGGTTGTCTTCTTTTGTTTCTTCAACGTTCCCGCCGGAACATTTACTCAACCTTGCTATAAAGCGTCTACCAATAAAAACAGCGTGATTAATTAAAACGGTAAGGTGTTTTTAAAGGGCTCGTGAAGCTGTTACTTCTTTTTGCCCGTAGTTGCGGCTGGCTGTCCTGGCTTCGGCCGTTTTGCTCCGTATTTGGAACGTCTTTGCTTGCGACCATTTACGCCGGAGGTATCCAAGGTACCACGAACAATGTGGTAACGAACGCCGGGGAGGTCTTTCACACGACCACCGCGTACCAACACAATTGAGTGCTCCTGAAGATTGTGACCTTCACCTGGGATATAGCTGTTTACTTCTTTTGAATTTGTCAGTCGTACCCTGGCCACCTTACGCATCGCTGAGTTTGGTTTCTTTGGTGTCGTGGTGTAAACACGTACACAAACGCCACGTCTCTGAGGACAAGCATTCAATGCCGGCGATTTGCTCATATCCACCTGCGCAGCCCTTCCTTTTCTTACTAATTGCTGAATTGTAGGCATTTTAGAAATTTTTACTATTTATATGGTTTCAACTCGTTTGCTTTTTGTCTAGGCCAAAAAGGACTGCAAAATTACAGCTTCTTTTCGATAAACCAATGGCTTACCGAAAAAAATCATGAAATTTGCAAAAAAGGGGTAATACAGGCCTGACATCTCACCTCTCCGCCCTCAATGCTACGCATCTTGCGTCATCAAGCCTCACCGCCGCCAAATCCGGTTATCGGCGGCATGAACGTATTTCCGCCATTCGGCTTGTTTATGATTCCAAATTGCGATTCATACCTTGAAATATTATCCTGCAAAGCAGCCAGCAACCGCTTTGCATGTTCGGGGGTCACAATGATCCTTGACTTCACATGAGCCTTCGGCACACCCGGCATGAGCCGTATGAAATCCAATATGAATTCAGAGCTTGAATGCGATATTACGGCCAGATTTGAGTATATGCCCTGAGCCACTTCTTCTGTCAATTCAATGTTCAGTTGATTCTGTTCAGCTTGTTTATCCATGGGTATACGATTGTTTATGTTAGTGCTCGACTACACCTTATTTAATTATATACAAATTTAATTATATACAATCACCCCATCTTCAATTGCGAATAATTATAGAAATGCATAACAAGGGATGACATGTTGCAAATATACTCATTTTAACAGTTTCGACCACGATCGAACTACGAATTAAACACCTGGAGTCAGTAAATGACACACATTTGATGGCAACTGTTAACGCATTATGTTTCTTTTAACGGTTTATTTGTTAAAATGTCGCGTTCGGTCGATCGATTTTGTGATTTTTTTACACTTTTTTTTTGGGTGCAAGAAAAAAAACATATCTTTACGCCTGTTTCTTAGGCAAGGGGTGGATTATTGTGACCAGTTGTCTACTAATTCCAGCAATTAACACAACGTATAACCTTGAAAAACACAACATTACAGAAAAGAACCCTCCTGGTTGCTACCCCTTTCGGCTCGAAAGGTGGTTCAATGCGAGAAAAAACGAACTTGTTATTCCAATTAATTGTTAACGAAACAACCGCGCAAACGGATGTGCGCATAGCTGCGTGGTTACCTGTTGACATCTTCTCTTGTCCGCAATCAAAACAACAATCATAAGTTTTATAAATGCTTTCAACTGGTTTATCTGAAAGGCTGACCTATTGAAAGCGCTTGAATTTTAAACACTGTTTCAAATGGAAAATCACGTTAAAAAACTCTGTCATCGACTGCCCATGTTCCTGGTAGGACTAGTGGTCTGGAGTTCTTTGTTTGTTTCCTGCAAGGACGAATACCGGTACGATGATTCCGAGCCCGATTGGCTGGGTGAAAGCATCTATGAGTATCTGGTTACTGACGGAAGCTACAAAAACTTTGTGAAAATCATCGACGATCTTGAGTATTCTGAAGTTCTTAGAAAGACTGGTAGCAAAACGTTGTTCGTGGCTGATGATGCAGCCTTCGAGCGCTTTTACCAGGGCAATCCGTGGGGTGTAACCCGATACGAAGACCTTTCGGACGCTCAAAAAAAATTGATCCTGAACTTCTCTGTTATCAACAATGCCTACCTGATCGAAACGCTTTCCAACTATTATAATGGTAGCACACTCGAAGAAGGATCGGCCATGAGAAGGACCACGACGGTTTCTCTGCTCGACTCGGTTCCCTATGTAAAAGATGACAAACTTCCTACCAGCAAACAGTGGGTGAAGTATCACAACGACAACCGTGACGGCATGTACCTGATGCAGGATGCTTCCGGCTGGCCAATGGTACACCTTCTTCAAAAGGTTCTTGACTACAACGGTATCACGAATGCTGACTTTAAAGTCATGACAGGCATTGCACGTCAACGCAATGATGCTCATATCTTTAAATACAAGGTCCTCGATGGAAAACGTGATATTGCTTGTAAGAACGGTTACATCAACGTTATTGACGATGTGTTGGTTCCGCCTACGAACATGGCTTCGTACATTCGTTCGGTACCCCAGTTCAGTCAATTCTCGAGGATGCTGGATCGTTTCTGCGCACCTTATTATGATCCGACAAACACCAACAAGTATAGGGAATATCTGTACGAACGTGGCAAAGATTTCAGCAATGACTCCATCTATGAACTTTGCTACTATTCAAAGATTGGCGGAAGGACATCCTATCCAAACGGATCCTCTGTTGAGACCGCTCTCCTGCTGGCCTTCGACCCTGGATACAATAGCTACACCTATCAGTATGGCAACCTTCAATCCGATATGGGTGCGATATTTGCCCCGACGAATGAAGCTCTGACTGAATATTTTGAAGCCGGTCAAGGCCGTGCCTTGAGAGAACGCTACGGCAGTTGGGACAACGTTCCTGATGACATCCTGGCTCTTCTGATCAACCGTCACATGCGTGAATCGCTTGTCAATTCAGTACCCAGCGTATTCTACAAAATGGTTGACAACACCAGTTCATTGCTGCGTACCAAAGCAGAAGACATTGTGGATTCGTTGAATTACGTTGGTCTAAACGGTATTGTTTACGCCACAAGCAAGATTTATCCTCCAGATGATTATATTTCAGTATATGGTCCTGTTTTGTTCAGCAACAAAACGTCGATCATGAAGTCCAGCATCAAAAAATACTTGTACCACCTGTACCTGAATTCAATGGTTAACAAGTATGCTTTTGTCGCTCCTACCGATACAGCACTGAAATTTTACATCGATCCGCTTACATATGGAACGGCTAAACCCACTGTATTGAAATTCTGGTACGATGACAGACCCTCCGTTCAGAAAGTGAAAGCAACGATTTACAACTACAATAAACTGACCAATCAAATTCTCGATTCAGTTACCATAGTTGACAACGATGCCTTCATCAAGAGCCGCATGGTGAACATACTTGACCAAAGCATTGTCGTGAAAGACTTTAAAACAGGCGGTTCCTTCAAGGATGGTTATTATTTCACCAAGGATGGTAACGTAATTTTAGCCTCGAAGATTGAAGACATTCCCGGTAAAGTAACCTCTTCTGAAACAGTCTTCCAGGGTGGTCAGGATATTAAAACCGATCGCGTCGTTCACGTTAGGGACAGCGGTATCTACCACCAGGAAAACGGAACAACGTACCTTGTAGATGAGTTGGTTCAGACACCTTTCAGATCTGTTTATTCTGTCCTGAGCGATTCTGCAAATTATCCTGAGTTCCAGGAATTCTTCAAGCTACTTTCCGAGTTTCCGAAAAACAATGTATTTCTTAGGAAGAAGAATTATTTCGGTATTGATTTTAACGTAAAATTCTTCAATACCTACAGGTATACCGTTTACGTACCGACGAACCAAGCCATTCTTGACGCCTATGAAAACGGTACCATCATGAAGTGGGAGGACATAAACAACATTTCCGACCAACAGGTAAAGGATTCTGTCATCAACAGGCTTGAACGTTTTGTACGTTATCATTTCCAGGACAATTCTGTATTCGTTCATCCGAATCAGTCGTTTGAAGGTCTTTACCAAACAGCTACCATCAAAAAGGATAGCAGTTCAAGTTTCTTTGATACATACATCAATAAATTCTATCGTATCAAGGTTGAAAACTCGGTTGACAGCCAAAATAACAAGACCCTCAAACTCACTTCCGATTTGCTGGGAAACTCACCGTACTCCGTGAACGTAGTCGTGAATGATCCTAAGTATTATAACATCATGACAAGGGACTTTGTCTTTAGTTTGGATCCGGACGGATTGTCAGACCTGACATCCAGCTCGTATCTTAGCAGTGAAATCACCACATCTTCCACTGCCGTGATTCATCAAATTGACAGAGTGTTGAGATTCGAATAAATATGTGCATTATGAAATCCAGATTTAATATAGCATTACTGCTCTTTGTTGCGCTATGTTCTCTTGCGATGGGACAGACTACCTCTATCATTGTAAAGGGAAACGTAAAAGCCAAATCAAATGGTGAAACATTGGTTGGCGTGTCGGTAGCCGAAGTAGATGCAACGAACCGCGCACAAAGCGGTGCAGTCACCAATGATAATGGTGATTACGTCATCAAGATCAAAAGCCCGAACAACAAACTGACCTTCTCCTACCTTGGCTATAAGAAGCAAACGATAGCCATTGGTAACGCAAGAACCATAAATGTCAGTCTTGAGGACGCAGCTGTTGAGCTGGGTCCGGCTACCGTTCTCGGTACCAAAACCTTTGGAGATGCAGGGTTCAACATCCCTCAACGCGAAATCTCCACAGCTGTTCAAACCATTAGTGCAAAAGACTTCGAAGGTCTTCAGGTTGGATCCATCGATGAGGCCTTACAAGGTCGTATCGCCGGTCTTGACATTGTATCGAACTCCGGTGACCCCGGTAGTGGTTCGACCATGCGTATCCGCGGTACATCATCCATCAATGCCAATGCAGAACCGTTGCTCGTTATGAACGACGTACCCTATTCCATCGACAGGGATCCGAACTTTGACTATGTCAACTCGAACCAGGAACAATGGGCAAGCATGTTGAGTATCAACCCGGATGATATTTTGGAAATTACGGTATTGAAAGATGCTGCCTCAACAGCCGTTTATGGAACAAAAGGTTCCAATGGTGTCATTATGATCAGAACCAAAAAAGGTGCTATCGGTCCGACAAAGATTCAGTATACCTACCGACTTTCCCGCACCGTACAACCCAAGGGGTTGAAAATCCTTAATGGTGATGACTACACCATGATGATGAAACAGGCTCTTTTTAATGCAAAACAAGATGAATCAGCCTCTGACATCCCTGAACTTAGCTACAATCCTTCTTTCTCCGAATATGAGAATTTCAACAACAACACCGACTGGATCAAAGAAGTTTCTCAGGTTGGTATGATTCATGACCATAACCTGACAATTTCTGGTGGTGGTGACCGTGCTCAGTTCCGTATTTCCGGTGGATTCCTTAACAATAATGGTACCATTATCGGAACCAGTAGCAACCGTATTTCAGCAAGGGCAAACCTGGACTATACAGTTTCAGACCGTTTGAGATTTAGCGGTGAGTTTGCATTTACCTATTCAAAATCGGATGGTGCAAACGGTGGTATTCTGGACTTAGCATACAGAAAAATGCCGAATGTCAGCGTATACGAACAAGATATTTATGGAAACAACACAGACAAATTTTATACCATTCCACGTACATCTACACTTGATGCAGCTCAGCGGGATATGCAAAACCCTGTTGCAAAAGCCACATTGAGCAAGAGTAACAACATGAACTACCGCATCAATCCGATTCTGCGTTTGAACTACGACCTTATGGATCCTGATGTGAATTACCTCCGGTATACAGCTTATTTCTCGTTTGACGTGAGTGACAGCAAAAATTCATCATTCACTCCATGGGAAGTATCCAATTCAGCCTGGAACAGCAGCAGTGTCAATGCAGCCAGCAATGGTGCGTCTCAAAGTTCAAACATCAATGTGGACAACTCCCTTAACTGGCGCTCCAATTTTGAAAACAAGGATCACAGTTTGACCGTCTCATTGACACAACAGATTGGTACAAGCAACAATACCTCTCAAAGTGTCAGTTCGTACGGCATTCCTTCCCAAACAAGTTACGATGCTACTCAAGAAGCATACCTTAGTGGAATGTCAACCAACAGAAGTTCTTCACGCCGTCTTAGCTTCATGGGACGTGCCCACTATTCATACAAGGGTAAATATATTCTTGAAGGAACCTTGCGTCGTGATGGTAGTACCAAATTCGGCGATGATAAAAGGTGGGGTAACTTCCCCGGTGTTTCTGCCAAATGGATTGTATCCGATGAATCATTCATGGACTTTGCCGAAGGCATTATCAGTGAATTTTCTGTAAGAAACAGCTGGGGTTTGACCGGAAATGAACCCAGCGGTATGTACCTTCACTTCAGCCGTTATACTCAGTATGACAAGTACATCGATATGCAGGCTATCAGACCCGTTTCATTGCGTCTTTCCAATTTAAAATGGGAAACATCCAGCCAATATAACTACGGTGCTGACATGCGCATGTTCAACAACAAATTGAATATCGAATTTAACGGATACTTTAAGCGTACCTTTGACATGCTCTTCAGCGGTTTGGCGCTTCCTCAGTCTTCCGGTTTCGCTTCGATTTCCAATGCCAATGCTGGTACAATGGACAATGAGGGCTACGAACTCAATTTCAACGCAAACCGCATACTGCAATTCGGCAAATTCACGGCCGACTTCCAAATGAACTTTGCAAACAACATCAACAGAATTGTTGAATTGGATGAGTCCATTCTTAAAAACAACAACAAGGAATTTAATTATACCAACAAGACCTATTTGTCACGTATTGAAGTTGGCCATTCCTACGGATCCATCTACGGCTTCAAGTACAAAGGAGTCTACACGTACGACAAATACATTCGTGACGAGCAAGAATCCGCACCTGTTGCACGCGATGAACAAGGAAGAGTTATCGTTGATGAATATGGAGAACCACTGCCCATGACCTTTGCTTTTGGCAAAACCAATCAGTATACCTTCAGGGGTGGTGATGCGAAGTACGAAGATATCAATTACGATGGTACCATCGACGAATTGGACATTGTCTACCTAGGTAACTGCAACCCGTTATTCAATGGTGGTTTTGGTACCACACTTCGTTATAAGGATCTTGGAATTGTGATGTTCTTTAACTACCGTGTCGGCAATAAAGTAGTCAACATGGCCAGAATGAACGCTGAAAGCATGTACGGATACGACAACCAGAGCATTGCTGTCAACTGGCGTTGGCGCAAGGATGGAGACCTCACCGAAATCCCACGTGCTCTCAAACAAGCCGGATACAATATTCTTGGTAGTGACCGTTACGTAGAGGATGCTTCTTTCCTTCGCTTCAAATACTTGCAGTTTAACTACGCTGTTCCATCAGCAAAACTCAAGCCTTACAAAATCGATCGATTGACACTTTATCTTAACTTTAACAACATTGCCGTATTCTCCAAATATACCGGTGTAGAGCCAGAAATTGGTATCGGTGGCTTTGGTGTTGCTCAAGACAACTCAAAAACACCTCGTACAAAAGACTTCACACTTGGTTTAACTATCGGACTCTAAATATTACTACCAATGAAGATCAAAATATCCATATTAGCATCATCGATCATCTTGATGATTGGAGCCTCTAGTTGTTCGGATTGGCTAGATGTACGCCCCGAGGGTGAAATCATCCTTAATGATTTTTGGAAAACAGAGACTGATGCACAGTCTGTCATGGCTGCCTGCTACAGGGGCATGATCCAAAATGAATACATAGAAAGAATCTTTGCTTGGGGCGAATTGCGTTCTGACAATGTAGTGAAAGGTTCAAGCGTTTCTGAAACAATTGAAGACGTTTTGCTTCAAGAAATTGAGCCTACCCATGCATACACAAAATGGACAAGTTTTTACAATGTGATTAACATTTGTAATACCTTCCTGAAGTATGCTCCATCGGCTCAGGCTGCAGACGACAACTTTACATTGGAATCATTGCATTCCATGGAAGCGGAAGTGGTTGCCTTACGTTCCCTTACCTACTTTTATTTGATACGCGCGTTTGACAAGGTACCATATATAACAACGGCAAGTATCGATGACAACCAAAATTACTTGGTTGGTCAAACAGATCAAAATGTGTTGATTGATTCTTTGATTTCTGATCTGAATTCGGTCGTACGTTATGCACCTCTCAGGCATCAGGATAACAGGCACACAAAAGGTCGGATCACCAGAAATGCTATTTATGCGTTGCTGGCTGATATCTATTTATGGAAAGGCGACTACCAGAATTGCATCAATATGTGTGAAAAGGTCATCAATGACAAATCGCTGGAACTGATTGATTCAAAAGATTTCTTTTCCGCTGTATTCTATACAGGAAATTCAGTTGAAACGATCTTTGAATTGCAGTTTGATGATATTGTTCAAAAAAATAGTACAACATCCAGCCTATTTGGTAACAGAGATAATGAGGGTAATTTGAATGTACCATCCGTCTTGGTATCTTCTCAGTACAGTCCGTTCAATTTCGGAGTTGCCAATTCCGCAGTTGAGAGTGATGATGACACTCGCTTCTATGACTATTTCTGCGCCAGATCCGGTGGTAACACCTACAGGATTTTCAAATATGCTGGTATGAACAGAAAGGAACAGGCAAATGGAACCAATGAATACACATACCGCTCCAATACCTCAAACTGGATTGTTTATCGACTTGCTGATGTCATTTTAATGAAGGCTGAAGCTGTTTTACAACGCGATAAAAACACCGCAAATGAGGCTACAGGTATTCAGACAGCGATAGACTTGGTCAATACGACCTATCTCCGTTCCAATCCAACCTCTGACTCTTTAAAGGTGGGCAACTATAACGGTTTTTCTGAAATTGAAAGTCTGGTTCTCCGTGAACGTCAACGTGAATTGATGTTTGAAGGCAAACGCTATTTCGACTTGTTACGTTTGGCTAAAAGGGAAAACTCAACATCTAAATTGACCACTTATATCAGTAGGACTTCAGAAAGTGAAGAACTGATGGGTAACATGTCAACAATACAGTCGCTTTATTGGCCAATCAATGAAGACGAATTAATTGCCAACCCCACATTGGTTCAGAATTCATTCTACGAATCTACTTATTCAAAAAAGTGAAATCAGCACAATTATGAAACTGTTTTCAGGTCATATTAAAACAAAATCCGTATTGTTCGGATTGATGCTGCTAATTCCAATCTTTCAGGGTTGTAGAGAAGATTTAGAGGATACAATTCCCGTCATCAAGGGTGAATTGATTGGAGAATATTTGCAGGATAATCCTGATTTCTCAAAATTCACACACATCCTTGATACGACAGGTGTCTTGGGATTGTTGAATGCCTACGGTTTATATACCGTTTTCGCACCAACAAATGATGCCATAGACACCTATATTGCAGCTCAAAAAGACGTAGATGGTAATCCCATCACTTCAATCAGTGAAATTCCGTTGGTAGATCTTAAAGCGTTTTGTTACAATCACATCATCAAAGGTGATACAATTCGCACGTCAGATTTCACTAAGGGTGCTCTTGGATCTCAATCGATGGGCCAGCGCTTCTTAAGCGTGACCCCATCGTTAACCGGAGGTTGGATTGTTAATGGTAATTCTCCCATTATCGGTCCTGATATAAAGAAACACAATGGTTATGTTCATATCGTATCCAATGCGCTGGCTCCTGCCAGAATTAAACTTGGTGAAGTCTTTGAGGGCGATACCTTGTTTAAAATATACGGAGAAGCGATGCGTAGAACCGGTTGGTCTGATGTTATGAACTTTGCACCGGCTGAAGATGAGTCATTTGATCCCAAAGCGGATAAACGTTCTTTAGGTGGTCATACCGTACCCGAAGAACGACCAGGTGCAAGAAAATTTGGATATACCATTCTTGGAGTTTCCGATGCGGATTTGGCAAGCTTTACAGACTGTCCGGTCCGTCCGAATGGAATAAAATCATTTTCTGATTTGGTGGCTGTTGCAAATTATTATTATGGAGAAGCCTTCAATCATGACGCAGACAACATTTCGGACTTTAAAAACAAGAAGAATTACATGAATCGGTTCATGGCTTTCCATTGTTTAGATCGGATTTTGTTGAGCAGCCGTTTTGTCAAGGATTACTTTACTCCGCATCATTTTCCTCAATACCCGATGTACGAATACATCGAAACGATGTTGAACAATACTCTCATCGAGGTGTTGGAGGACAAGCAGGGAAAAGTGATCGGTAACAAACTAAACGATCCAAACAGTGTGTTTGGTGTGTTCAATATTGGTGATCCTGTACAAGGTGCTATGTTTACCAATTACCAAAACAAACCAAACGGCGGTTCTTTGAATGGGTATTATCATGGCATAACCAAACCTGTGATTTATTCAAGAAAGTACATTGCCGATCTTGCTACCAAAAGACTGAGACTTGAGGCTGCATCCTATTTCCCTGAAATAGCATCAAACAACATGCGTGGTAACAATCCAATGGCTGTTGCCGGTGTTGTGGGCAAGACACATGCTTACTTGATACCAAACGGCTATATAAAAGACTTCATTTGCTCTGCCAATACACGTTTTACCTATATTGGAGCATGTGCCGCCTATGAAGATTACCAAGGTGACGAAGTCTTTTTGACGGGAACGTACAATTTTACGCTCAAGACTTGTCCAATTCCTGCCGGTACATATGAGGTACGTATGGGATATCAACCAACTGGTTTGCGTGGTATTGCTCAGTTATATTTGGATAGTCTCCCTTGTGGCATTCCACTTAACCTTTCTCTTTTGGCCAATGACCCGGGTGTAGGCTTTGAAACACCAGGCTCAAACCGTGAAGACCCGGATGGTTATGAAAATGACAAAATGATGCACAATCGTGGATACATGAAGGGTGCTAACAGTTATCATTGTTTCGATAACCGGTATTACAATCCGGACAATACTGCTCGAACAAGTACTAGCTGTCTGCGACGTATCCTCGGAACGTACACATTTACTGAGTCACAAAAACATTATTTTACTGTCATCAGTCTTGGTTCCACGTCAAGCGGCACGCAATTCATGTTGGACTATCTTGAGTTTTGCCCAATTGAATTACTTGAAACAGAGGGGATTGACTAGACAATGTTTGCCCAATCAAATATGTTAGATTATGAAAAAACGTACATTTAAATTCAGTTTACTCGTTGCCATAACGGTAGGCTTCCTTATTACGGCTTGTAGCAACGAAGAATGGGACAGGCATTTCAACAATACAGATGTTGATCAAATTGATCAAAGCTTGTCTGATATTATTAAAAATAATCCTAATCTCAGTATTTTCTATCGTATGATGGAAATTAGTGGATATGATAAGGTATTAGCAAGTTCCCAAACGTTTACAGTTTGGGCGCCGGTGGACTCCGATACAGCATGGAACGATTTTGAATACTTAAAAACCGCCCCAGCAATTCTTATCGATACCCAGTCTATCCGCGAACTTGTTGGAAACCATATTTCGCGCTTTTCTTACCCTACCTCTGGGTTAGATTCACAGCGGCTTTTTCTTTTAAGCAACAAAATCACCGATTTCAAGCTTATCAGTAACAAGCTGTACTTTAGCAAATGTCCTTTGGAAGATATTGTGAATATTCCTGCCAAAAATGGTATTCTCCATACCATCTCAGGATATTATCCATACGTTCCAAGTCACTGGGAATACATGACACGTTTGCCGGGTTTAGATTCGTTGTATAATTATTTCCAATCATTGATTTCAGTTGATGATTATGGTGACGAATACAATGCAATCTTCAGTGAGTACGCGCAACTTGATAGCGATGACAGCACCTATACTTTCCTGGCGCCGAACAACATTGCGTGGAAAAAGGCATTGGACAATGCAATGATGTACCACAAGATTTATGAGGATGTTAAAGGTCTGCAATGGGAATACAGCAAGAGGGCCATTATCAAGAACCTTTTCTTTACTCAGGTCTCTGATCCTACTGGTCTCGATTCCATTATTTCCACCAAGAAAACAGTATTTCACGATGTGGACAACCTCTTTGCAGGCGCCATGAAAATCAATGCCAGTAACGGTCCATTGTTTGTTACCGATACTCTTCGCATGAAAGCAACCGATTCATGGTATAAGAAGATTATGGTACAAGCTGAATTTAATGGATATGGAAGAGACTTTGCCAATGCAGACTTGTACAACAGAAGCTCTGTGGGTACGGGATTTGAAGCATCAGATAAAAGATATATTTACTTAAAATGTACCTCTTCAAGCAACCTTCAAAAGACATCTGCTACTTTTGGTCTTCCTAATGTTTTGTCTGCCAAATACAATTTGTACGTGGTCTTTATTCCGGAGCGAGCTGAGAATGCTATCAATCCTAAACCGTCAAGAGTATCCTTCTACATGATGTCTCGTCAGGTAAATGGCAAATTACAACCGACAGTTTTCTCGTCATTGCTTACTAACGTTACAATTAGTGCCGATACAGTCCAGAAAGTATTTGTAAAAGAGATAAACCTGCCATGGTGCAGTATGTACGATAGCAAGAATCCTAGCAGCATTGAGGTCAAAGTAAAGGTTGAAAATGTTGTGGGAAGATCAGAAACGTCAAAAATGTCCCGCGACTTGCGCATTGACTGTGTAATCCTCGAACCTGTTGAAGAGTAGGCACTTTATTAAATTGGAAGATAATGAAACAGATCTCTAATACGAATACAGGTTTCGATGTGCCAGGATGTGAACCGGGTAACATTCGACCAGTGGTTAAAAATTTTATACGGATGAAATACACTATGAATACGGTTAGGATTAATAGCATGAGAAGCTGCTCTAGGTTCAGTTTTCTCATTGCGGCATGCTTATTCCTGATGGCAGCCACATCTCTGAGTGCTCAGGTAATTGCCTCGGCTAAGCAACCTAAAGGAACCATTGAAATAAAGGGCTTGGTTCGCGATGCTCACACTAAGTTGCCAATAGCTGCTGTTCAAATTCAAGCGTTGAACAACACAGGATCTGCTTCAACAGATCAGGATGGTAATTTTACCATCAAGGTTGTCAAGAACGATGAAGTTTTGCTTATCAAGGCTTTTGACTATACAGTTAAGGAAGTTCCAGTCAAATCTAAAGACAGATTGGTTATTGATCTTTACCCCGAAGCATTCAGTACATACTACGGCGATCAGCAACTAATTACTGGAAACGTGCGTAATTCTGTCACAGTTCCGGCGATAAAGAGCGTGAGTGATTTTACTCTTTCACAGGCATACTCGGCTGACGAGTTTATCCAAAGTGAAGTTGGAGGAAACATTCGTTCCATCAGTCGTTCAGGTTTGGCAGGGATTGGTTCTTCCCTCTTTATAAGAGGTTACAACTCACTTATGGCAAATGCTCAACCGCTATATGTTGTGGACGGTGTTATCATGAACAACTTATATGATGTTGAATCTTTATATGAAGGTCAAAGTCAAAATACACTGCTGAATATAGACAACAGCGATATTGAGAATATCACCATCATGAAGGACGGAACATCCATTTATGGTAGCAAGGGCTCCAACGGAGTTATTTTGATTAAGACAAACCGTGGTAAGGGCGTGGTTACCAAAATCAATTTCAACGTAACTGCCGGTCTTACTTCAATTCCAAAAACGACTCCAGTGATGAATGCTGACGATTATCGCATTTATGTTAGTGATATCATCGGTTCTGCAGGCTATACTCACAAGCAAATCTCTAAAATGAATTTTTTGCAGGAGGATCCTTCATCTACGAAGTATAATAAATACCACAATCAAACTGATTGGAACGATGAAGTCTACCAACAAGGTATGACTCAAAGCTATTTGATCAATGTCAATGGTGGTGACGACAAAGCATTGTACTATTTCTCCTTGGGTTATACAAAAAACAATGGCATAGTTAAGTCAACGGACTTATCACGTATTACGACTCGTTTTAATTCAGATATTAATTTATCGACCAAAGTAAAACTTGGAACCAACATTTCGTATACCAATATCGAGAAATCCCCCATGGCAGATGGTGTTGATTATTACACCTCTCCCACGTATTTGGGATACATCAAGGCTCCTTTCCTGAGTCCACATACATTTACCTCCTTTGGTAGTGAAACGGTGACGAATGACGATGCTGATGAATTTGGTATTGGCAACCCTGCCGGAATCATTCAAAGTTCAATGAATTATACCAAACAACATTATTTTGATCTTGGTTTGGTTCCACAATGGGAAGTAACTAAGAATCTGGTTCTTTCAACCCAATTGAATTATACGCTGAACAAATACGAAGAAAACAACTACGACCCCTATTTGGGAACTGCAACCCGTTTTATTGATGGATATGGTTATTCAGAAAACAGATTGCGGAATCAATTGGTTCGTAACATTCTTTTGTTAAATGATTCTCGTTTGAAATACAACAAGCGCTTTAATGGGGTTCACCAGCTGGACGTTTTGCTTGGATGGAGATTTATGAGCAATTCATTTGAAACCGATTATATTGAAGCACACAACTCGGGATCTGACAACAATACGATGATTCAGTCTCAATATGACTTCAGGCAAACAAAGGGTTTGAACAACAGTACAAAATCTGTTTCCAATTACGCAAACGTAGATTACAATTTCAGCAATCGTTATTTCTTATCTGCGGCTGTTGCAATTGATGGTTCCTCCCGTTTCGGCAAACAAACCGCAGGTGGATTCCAGTTGTTCAATCACAGCTGGGGTGTGTTCCCCTCATTAAACGGTGCATGGCTTGTATCTTCTGAACCGTTCATGAAGGATGTAAATGGTATTGACTTGTTGAAGGTTCGTGCCGGATATGGAATTTCCGGAAATGACGGTATTCAAGACTACGCTTCAAGAACATACTTTAAGTCTGTTCGTTACTTGGGATATGCCAATGGTATTATTCTTGCCAATATCTCCAATGATAAACTTCAGTGGGAAACAACCGGAAGAGCAACTGCCGGAGTTGATATGGGCGTGTTGAACGATCGATTGAACCTTTCATTTGATGTATATTCATCTAAAACAAGCGATTTGTTGATATGGAAAAATCTTGGTGATCTCGCAGGATTGGATGCCTATCTGACCAATTCAGGCGAACTCTCCAATAAGGGTTTTGAACTTTCCTTGAATGCAAAGGTGTTAAACCTGAAAGATCTTCAGTTTGAAGTAGGCGCCTCTGCAGGCCACTATAAAAACAAAATTGAATCGTTGCCAAGCGGCGAAATCAAAACTTCCTCTTACAACGCAACCATTCTATCTAGAGTTGGACAGGCTGCCGGTGTATTCTACGGATATAAGACAAAAGGTGTTTTTTCCACACAACAAGCTGCTGACGATGCAAATCTCTCTGTTTTGAATGAGAATGGTACGTATACTCAGTTTGGTGCCGGAGACGTAATTTTTGACGATCATATTGCTGACGGAATCATTGATGAAAAGGATATGCAGATCATTGGTGATCCCAATCCTGACATTTATGGATCATTCAATGGTAAGGTCACAATTAAAAAACTGACAATCAACGCACTGTTCAATTATTCTTACGGTAACGATGTGTATAATTACTTGAGAAGTCAGTTGGAATCCGGAACGAATCTGAGCAACCAGACAACAGTCATGAATTCACGTTGGAGATACGAAGGACAAATAACGAACCAACCAAAAGCTACATTTGGTGATCCATTGGGTAATGCAAGATTCTCTGATCGTTGGATTGAAGATGGTTCTTACCTACGTTTGAAAACGCTGTCATTTTCTTACAACGTTCCTATCCGCAACAACACCTTTATCTCAGGTTTTGATGTTTGGGTCGCTGCCAACAATTTATTCACCGTTACCAAGTACCTTGGTGTTGATCCCGAATTTTCAGCCAAAAATGATGTCTTATATCAAGGTATCGATGCGGGCTTAATTCCACAATCCAGGAGTTTCTTTATGGGTGTTAAGATCAACCTCTAATCAGTCACCTTTTAATGTAATAATACTGTAATTATGAAAAAACTCATTTATATACCGGTGTTGCTGTTCATGGCTGCCTTTTCCATGGTTAGTTGTGACGGACTTCTGAATGTGGATTCGGAACGATACACCTTCGACGAAGAATATCGCATGGGGTCTGAACATGACTCGTTGTATTCTTTCGTTGGAATTTTGTCACAGCTTCAATTATTGGGTGACAGATATGTACTGTTGGGAGAATTAAGGGGTGATTTGATGGAAACAGGAGATGATGCTTCGAGGTTCCTTAAGCAAATCAACGAATTTAATGTAACCAAGGATAATCCCTTTGCATCCTCTAAGGATTATTATTCAGTTATTAACAATTGCAATTATGTCATACAGTATGTTGACACTTCTGTCATTGTAAAGGGTGCCAAAACCAATTACAAAATTATGGCAATGGCCAAGGCTATCCGTGCTTGGACATACATGCAGCTGGTTTTGAACTATGGGGAAGCAAGATACATTGACAAGCCAATCATCAATTACGATGATGTCACCAAGACCTATGAAACTGTTGGCATCTCTGAGCTTTGCGACCTTTTAATTGATGATTTATCACCGTTCTATCGTTCTGAACGAATTGGTACGTTGAATCTGGGGCTTTTTGCTGACTTCAATTCAAAGTATTCAGTTTTTCCAATACGCTTTATCTTGGGTGATCTATACTTGTGGAAGGGTACCATCCTTGAAGGTGATGGTGATGCTGTTGGAGCAAAACCTTATTATGAAAATGCTGCAACAATGTATTACAACCTGATGTATCGCGAGAATGCCATTATTTCTCGTTCCTATACTGCTGGGTATAACTTTACTAATGATGTTGCCACAAACACATTCAATAACTGGTCACCTGTTTATGCCATGGCTATGAATGAAACGTTGGGCGCAATTGCAAGTTCTTCAGACTATGGTCACCAATTTACGTTGGACAGTTTATCTTTCAATCATATGATTGCTCCAACAGAAAATTCGATTGCCAACTGGGAAAATCAAGTATTCTATTATTCAACCTATGCCACAGGTGAAGGTGACATGAGAAAACTTGGTTCAGTATCTAAAGAATTCATGAATGCAGAAAGAAAAGAATCCAGATTTAAAGAACCCACTATTACTAAATTCTTGAATACTAGCAGTAAGACACAGAAAGTCATTTTGATTTACAGAAATTCCTTGTTGTATTTAAGGTATGCTGAAGCTGTCAATAGGCTTGGTTGCCCGCAATTAGCGTTTGCAGCTTTAAAAACAGGTCTTAATAGCTCTGTTGACGCGAATGCAAGCATCCAGAAAGAAATCACTGACAAAATGGGAAGTGTTCCATCTTACATGGTATTCAATTCGAGTGTTTTCAGTAGAACCAATACCGATGGTGATTTAATCAATATTGGTATTCATGCACGTGGATCCGGTGTTAATCTTCCAAATGATACCACATATTTCAAAATCGCAGCCGGAGTTGATTCTATTGCGTATGTTGAAGAAAAAATTGTTGAAGAACTGGCTCTTGAAACCGCTTATGAAGGTAACCGTTTCCATGACCTGATGCGTGTTGCTCTTAGACGTAATGATCCTTCTTTCTTAGCCGATAAGGTTTCTATTAAGTATGTAAACAAAGAAAATATGCGTACCAAGTTACTGGATAAGAAGAATTGGTTCTTGCCTAAATAACTTAACGATTATACTTCTTCTAAAAAGGGCTTTCTCTGAAAATGGGAAAGCCCTTTTCTTTTTGATACTTACTCGAATCAACTGCAAAACCCGAGAGTTCTTGGTCTTAACTGTAATACGTACTGGTTTCCGTTTCATTTTCAGCTTTTCCGGAACATTATCCTGTTTCCGTTCCGCTGGCAGGGTATTTCTATCTCCATTTCAGGCTGCTAAAAATATATCGCCAGTGGAGTTAAATCTCAACACGTCGCGAGTTGAGAATACAACTCCTCGGTGACTCGTCCTGAAATTTGTTTACAAGCTTACTATCAACTATCCTGTTTTTAAAAAATTAGTCCTGGCATCTGTTGTCAAGGATCGTATTATCTTCTCTTTGTCATCCGTACTCCTAATAGTTTTTCCACCTATTTGGTAGTTCTCCAGCCTTGAAATAAGCCCTTGAAGGAGGTGGCATTTTTAAGACTTATTGGACGGATTGCAGTGACCTAGGAACGAAGTGAATGCGTACCGAAGGAAGGGGATGTGAGACTGGTGCGACCTCTAGGGCTGGACGCAGGGGCGCGACAAGATCGGCAGTATTTGTTGAAGACGCCTCGAAAGAGACTAGAAAAATAGCCGATGACTAGCGTCAAGCAGCCAAGAATAACGGAGCACGGGACCATATCTCCTTCCTTCGGTCCGCTTACCCTTCGAACAGGAGTCATTGACACCCGCCCAATGAGCGTTACAGTGGAGTCTGGAGGGTGTTTTTATCGGCGTTTGAAATCTCATCTTTCGAGTAACGAGCCTTTAGGCTCGGACGCTTTGAGATTTTAGCCGTACTGGCGAAATTTTTAGTCTTCCGAACCGGAGCAAGGAAAAGAAATCCTCCCGGCGAAACGGAAACAGGATGTTGTTCCGAAAAAGTCAAAAATCCTCAATAGTTGCAGTTGATCCGGGACCATGCCTGCGCATGTGTCTTTTTCCGTTAAATGAAAAAGCTCCACCAGCAAATGCTGA
>CAYTIY010000042.1:0-9452 GCA_964438045.1 uncultured Bacteroidales bacterium
TCCACCGAAAACGAACGAATCAATTCCAAAATACGCTTCAAATCGTGCAAACCCGGGCGAGTAGGCTCCGTGACCACAACAGCCAACCTCGTTCCCGTGACCGACGAAATCACCGGACAACCCGTTCCGGGGGGGCCATCAATAACAATCGTATAAAAACCAGACTCACACGCCTCGCTCACAGCCACCTGGCGCACCACATCCACCAATTTGCCGGAGTTATCCTCACCCGGAGCCAAGCGCGCATGCACCATACCCCCATTCCGGAACGTACCTACAAACCACTTACTCTTCATAGACGGCTTCATGGTAATAGCCTCAACCGGGCACACACGGGTACACAGCCTGCACCCGTCACAACTCGCTTCCTCTATTCGCATCACACCCTCAACAAGCGAAATCGCCTCAAACCGGCAATACTCCATACAAAGACCACATTGCGTACAAACAGCCGTGTCAATCACAGCCTTATACCCCGTGTTGAACGCCTCTTCATAACACGTATCCGGTTGCAACACCAAATACAAATTAGCCGCATCCACATCACAATCGGCCAGCATCTTCGCATCACCCATCGTAGCAAATGCAGCAGAAAGACTGGTCTTACCCGTTCCACCCTTGCCACTCAACACCACCACTTCATTCACAGACTGCTTCATGACACATCGTTTCAAACAGGTTTACACAGCACTTCCTAAACTCAACATCCTCATTTACCCACAAGCCGCCCTCGGAATAAACACGCGCAATGCGGGCATCAAACGGAATTTCCATCAACAACGGAATCGATTCCTCAGCCAGCCAATCGTACAACGCACGATCGCCCAATCCGGCACGGTTTACCACCACACCAAAGGGCTTCCCAAGCTGACGGACTGTTTCCACCGACAGCTTAAGGTCATTCAAACCAAACGGAGTGGGTTCAGTAACAAGCACCACATAATCAGCCTGTTGAATGGTGGCAATAAACGGACACGAAATACCCGGAGGCGCATCCAGCAAGGTGAGGGCCCCATCGTTAGAGGCAACCATTGCCGCCTTCACCGCCTTCTTAATCACAGGCACAGAAGAAGGAACGCCCACATGCGTTCTGGCCTCAACAAACAAGCTCCTCTCACCCACTCTCACCGAACGGATCAAACCAATCTCCTTATCTGTTTCCGAAATAGCCCCGTGCTGACACGCATACACACAAGCCCCGCAATCGTGGCACAAATCGGGCAATACCTTGCTATAATTGGCCGAAGGCACCATCACAATTGCGTTGTAAGCACAATAGTCAAAGCATGTTCCACAAAACACACAACGCTCCGTATCAATAACAGGCACCTTTTGCACAACAGGCTTCACACTCCGTTCACTGCCTGAAATGAATTCACCCACATTGGGCTCCTCCGCATCACAATCAACCATTACTATCTGCTTTCCTTCAAGCAACAGTGCCTGAAACAAATTGGTGGAAACAAAGGTCTTCCCCGTGCCTCCTTTCCCACTACCAACAGCAACAATCATTGCATCTTGCCACGTCCACGACCAAGGCCCAAACCTCTACCTCTGCCTTGACCAAGACCTCTGCCCTGACCTTGACCCTGGCCCGACAACGCCCGGTCACGCATAATTTCCTCATCGGTTTTACCCTTGTTTTCCGGGTTACATTTACCCAACTTCCTGCCCGTCATGGCTCCTTCACCATTCGGACCTTTTCTGTTTAAATTCGGCATAGTATGAATTTATAGAGAATTATTATCCTGCGTTTCAATCATAGCAATTACAGCAGCAACAGACACAGCCGCATCCCGAAGCGGAACCATCTCAATCGACAAATCCTTCAGAATGTCAGCTGCTTTTTTTCCAAACTCACCGGAATACACCCGCTGAGCCCCCAACTTAGCAACCAACTGAGCCGTAGCCGGCCCTGCCCCCTCCTGACTCAATTTATTGGCATTCTCAATAAAACGAACGTCCTTGCTTTGCGAATCATATAAAGCAAAAAAAGAACAACGGCCAAACCTGCTGTCAAGCTTGGCATCCAGACTATTTCCGTCTGATGTAATGACAATCTTCATTCGATTCTGTATTCGTTATGAACATATGTTCGACACAAAGATAATGAACAAATGTTCATAACAAAAGAAATGTACAATTTTTGTCGCAAATCTACAATTCACCTCGGTAAGGAGTCACCACCTTTGCATCACCAAACACGATGCACATGACTTCATCCATCCACATCCGGGGACTTATTAAACAGTACCCCAACGGCACCCAGGCCCTCAAAGGCATAGACCTGGACATCTTGGAAGGCCGGTTTTTCACCCTGCTCGGCCCCAACGGAGCCGGCAAGTCCACCCTCATCAACATCCTGACCACCCTCATCAAGAGCGACGCAGGCAGTTTTCAACTTGACGGCATCGACCCCACCAAGCACCCGGCGCATATCCAGAAACGCATCGGCGTAGCTTCGCAGGAAAACGAACTCGACCCCACCGAAACGCCGGAAAACCTCCTGAAATTCCAGGGACGCCTCTTCGAACTCAGCAAACACGAAGCCGACCAACGCGCCAGGCAATTGCTCGAACAATTCCAGTTGGAAGCCCACCAAAACAAAAAAACGGAAACACTCTCAGGAGGCAACAAACGCCGCCTGCACTGCGCCTTGGCCCTGGTGCACCGGCCCCGAATCCTTTTCCTCGACGAACCCACCGTGGGCATGGACCCCCTGGCCCGCGACAATTTCTGGAACACCATCACCAGCCTGAACCGCGAAGAAGGCATCACCCTTTTTCTCACCACCCAATACCTGGAGGAAGCCGACAAACACGCCACCGATATGGCCCTGATTGTTGACGGCACCCTCCACTATGAAGGTAGCATAGCCGGATTCAAACACACCGTCAACCCGCATGAAGCGCTGACGCTCGACGAAAGCTACCTGCACTACATCCGCTCCCTGCAACCCGAAGCCAACATCAAAAACGAAATCCTATGAACAGCCCCAGCATCCTACTCGCCCGAAGAGGCATCACCAAACTCATCAAACAACCGGCCGCCCCACTCATGGGATTCGGCACCAGCCTCTTCTTCCTGCTCGTGTACAACGCAGGCCTGAGCGGCATCGGCACCATGGAAGCCTTCGGTGCAGGCGGATACCTCTCGTTCACCTTCCCCATCACCCTGGTCTCCCTGGCCATGGGTTCGTCGGCAGGAGCCAGCCAAATACTTCACGCAGACATGCAATCCGGGTATTTCAAACGCCTGTACCTCAGTCCCGTACCCCGTCGAAGCCTCGTCATCGCCCCCATGGTGGCCGACACCCTGGCCTCGTTCGTGTTCACAGCCATCCTGCTCGGCATAGGCGCCCTCAGCGGTGTCAGTTTCCAATTCGGCTTGTTTTCAGCCCTGGGGCTCCTGCTGCTCTCCCTGCTCTGGTCCATCACCCTGTGCGGACTCTCCACCGGTGTGATGCTGCGCACCGGCCAACCCCAGGCCGCCTCCACCGTGACCAGCGCCATCTTTCCCCTGCTTTTCCTGAGCACCACCTTTCTGCCCAAGGAACTCATCACGGCCAAGTGGCTGCTTACAGTCTCCTGGGGCAATCCCGTGACGTACATGCTGGAAGGCTCGCGCTACCTGCTGGCAGGCACCTCCCCGGCCGGCTACTTTCAGGTCGCCGTGCTCATTTTCAGCATCACAGCCTTCTGTGCCACCGCCTTCGCCCTTACCGGCACCCGGAAAATCAAGGCGTAAAAAAAATCCCGAAACCCGACCGGAACGGACAAACGCCGCACGGCAGGTTTCGGGAAACCCAATACGAAGAGAAAACCTTACAACGGCTTCACCGGGATGCAGATGTCCACGATGAACTTGTGCTCGGGGTGCTCATTGTAGTCGTTGTGGTACAACTCGAACGTAGAGCCCTCACCCGGCTGGAAACCACTCTCTGTAAACCACGAGCACATGGTATTCCAAGCCTGTTCGAATTCCGTTTCCTTGAGCTCAAAACGTCCCACCGCGTACTTTCCGGCCGCAATGACCGATTTCCCGATTTCACCCTCCACCTTCACGTCGGAGGTCACAATCAAAGAAGCATCCTGACGCACCTTTTCGATACTCGTGATGGAAGGATCGTCGTGATACACCGTCACCGTTTTTGCACCCGGTGTGACCAACCCGCGCGGACCGGCCCACTTGAACAGTTTCTCATACGCAGGGCCAATCTTGTCGAAAGCCCCCATGTGCCTTACATAAATCAAATTCATCTCCGGCAATTGCTTAATCTCAATCTTTGTGTCCATAATTAGTAGTTCATTAAGTTTGACACTGCAAAATTGATCATTAATCAACTGCACGTTTTTACCAATCTTGCTGATCGGTTTGCAATTCTTGCCATAACGCACCCCGTTCTTCACAAAGATCGCCTTATCCTGTAAGCGGAACGCCTTGGCACTCACCCCAAAATGCTGCTTAAACGCCCGACTGAACGAAGACAGGTTCACAAACCCGCAACGAAAAGCAACCTCGTTCACTGGCGTATACACATTGTCCTGCAACAGCTGAGCCGCCTTTTCCAGTCGAATGCGCAACACAAAGTTATTGGGCGTCTCCCCCACCAAAAACGCAAAAATACGGTGGAAATGATACGGCGAAAACGAAGCCACCTCTGCAAGAGTCGACAAATCGACAGGCTGATCCAGGTTCTTGCTCAGGTAATCCATCACACGATTGATACGAGCCGTATACTCCTGCTTACTGATATCTTTAACATCCATTGTCCACAAATTTCGCAAAATTACACAAACCAAGGTAGCAATAGTATGCAAATCTTGCGCAAGGTTCCGGAGAATTTATGTACGTTTGCTGAATGTTAATTAACACCTACAAATCCTTGTTGTCATGAAAAAAACAGGTAGAACCCTTCTTGCCGCCCTATTGACACTCGCCCTGATAAGCTGCGGAGAAGAAGAAAACGCCGGGTCATCCAACGTAACCTACACCGACGATAACACAGAGATCACCTCACCCACAAAATGGAAAACCGGATCAACGATTACCGTTGACTGTACGCTCGACATCAAATCGACCCTCACCATCGAGCCGGGTTGTATCATCAAATTTACCGAAAACGGCTACCTGAAAGTCGGCGAAACCGAAAACGGAGCCATCGTGGCCAACGGAACAACCGAGAAACCCATCCTGTTCACGGTACCCGACTACCTCACCAATCTGGCCAACAACATCAGAACCCTGGCCGGCTCCTGGCACGGCCTCTATTTAGGCCAACGCAACCAGATCAACACCACCAGCCTCCGACACTGCATCTTCGAAGGAGCCGGCAAGCAAAACACCCCCTGCATCGAACTGTACAAAACCAGTCTCTCCATGGAATCCTGCATCATCCGAGACTGCGCCTCAACAGGCATCAAGGCCGGCATCCTTTCCGAATTTGAAACCTTTTCCGAAAACCTGCTGATCCGGTGCGACGGATTCCTACTGTCAGGCATACCCGAATCCATTGTCGACCTGGACACCACCAATACCTTCTCCACCACCATCCGGAAAGGCATAGCCATACAGGAAGGCACCATCGATTTCAACGCCACGCTGACCAAACAATCGGTACCCTACACCGTCCAAGGTGCACTCAACGTAAAAAATGCCGATTTAACCATTGAGCAAGGCACCACCATCCTGTTCGATGCCGAGACCTCCCTCAACATTGGGTACGAAGGATATGGAGCCCTGATTGCCGTCGGCACGCAGGCAGAACCCATCCTGTTCACCTCCTCGGCAACCACCCCGGCTGCCGGCGACTGGGAAGGATTGGTATTCTACGAAGGCACCTCTTCCAGCGGAACCATCCTCAAACACGTCACCATCGACTACGCCGGCAAACCCATGGGCGCCTTTGAAGGAGCCATCCACACCTACAAACCGATCAAGGTGGAGGACTGCCTCATCAAAAACAGCAAAACCTACGGTGTCTGGTGCAACCAAGGCGTCGGCTTTACCGGGTTCTCGGGCAACACCATCCAATACTGTCAAACGTTCCCCCTCTGTATCGACGTGGCCTATGCCCACACCATCGGCCAGAACAACACCCTGTCTGAAAACGAGGACAACGGCATCCTGCTCACCGAAGAACTTATCACAGGCGACGTCCGCTGGCTGAACCACAACGTTCCCTACATCCTCGCCGAAGGACTGATCATCCGCAACCTCACCGCAGTTGCCAAGCTCACCCTGAACCCGGGTTGCGTCTTGAAATTGGCGCAAGGCCGAGGCATATCGGTCGATGTGAACGCCTCCCTGGTGGCCAACGGTAGCGTCTCAGCCCCCATCACCTTCACCTCTCTGGCCAATTCACCCGCCAACGGCGACTGGTCCGGCATCTGCTTTGAGGAAGGAAGCGACGCAGGCAACCTGCTCAATTACTGCACCGTGGAATATGCCGGAGGCTACACCGACTTCAATGTCGGCATCCGCTCCTCGAACGCAACCGTTTCCAACTCAACCATCAGGCATTCCTCGATGCACGGCATCTACGTATACGTTAACGAACCCGCCTACAATCCCACGCTACAGAACAACACGTTCAGCAACAACCAAGGACAAGACGTGTACTACGAGCAATAAATAAAATGAGGGGAACTGGCCTCTCGGCTGGTTCCCCCCTTTCTCACCAAAAAAACAAATACCTAAAATGTAACTAAACCTCTATTCACTTTTATCAACATCGGATAGCGGTTTTTTGTTCACACTGGTTTATTTTTTTTTATGCACTCATCCGAAAGCCTTACCAACCTGTTACACATCGAACACCCCATTGTACAAGGGGGCATGGTATGGTGCAGCGGCTGGCGGCTGGCATCGGCCGTGAGCCGTGCCGGAGGGCTTGGATTAATCGGATCGGGGTCCATGCACCCGCCCACCCTCAGGGAACACATCCGAAAGTGCAAAGCGGCCACCTCCAAACCCTTTGGCGTAAACGTACCCCTCATGTACCCCCAGCTGGAGGAACTCATGGAACTGATTGCCGAAGAACAGGTACCCGTGGTGTTCACCTCGGCCGGCAACCCCAAGACCTGGACCCATTGGCTCCACGAACGGGGCATCCTGGTAGGCCATGTGGTATCCAACACCACCTTCGCCCTCAAATGCCTGGAAGCCGGAACCGACCTCATAGTCGCCGAAGGATTCGAAGCCGGCGGACACAACGGACGGGAAGAAACCACTACCCTGAGCCTGGTCCCACAAATCAGGGCACTCACCGACAAACCCCTACTGGCAGCCGGCGGCATCTCGTCACGCGCCAGCTTCCACGCCGCTCTTGCCATGGGAGCCGACGGTGTCCAACTGGGAACCCGCTTTGCCTTGTGCACCGAAAGTTCGGCCCACCCAGCCTTTAAAGCCTATTGCAGAAACCTCAGGGAAGGCCAGACACGCCTGTTGCTCAAACAGCTGTCACCCACCCGGTTGGCCGACAACGATTTTTCCAACCTCGTGGCGGAAGCTGAAAAAAAAGGCGCCTCCACCGAAACGCTCAGGGAACTCCTGGGCAGTGGACGCGCCAAAAAAGGCATATTTGAAGGTAATCTTACCGACGGCGCCTTGGAAATCGGCCAAACAGCCGGCACCATCCGCCACGAAGAAAGTGTGGCCGAGATCTTCTCCGACCTGCTGGGGTAAGCCAGACAATCGTCGTCCGCCGCAAGGCTGCGGTCAACATGGACGTGCTTCCGCTCAACGAAGGAACAGAACGTAACCCCCAATCAATCATGCTTCCCAACGAAGACTGGAAGCTGAGGGGAATAAGTGGCGCAGTGCTGGGACGACCCATTGTTTCCTGCGACTGTTCAAGTGTCAACTTGGTATCCATGACCACAATATAGCACATTTATGCCTAAAAAACAACTTTTGAGGGCATTTTGTTCAAGATTCACGCAATTATGCCACCGTTGATGCATTCACCTCAATGTCCAAGGCTTCAAAGGGAGAATTCTTGCTCTTGAATTCGGGTACCAGACGCTTCATGGACAGCACCGTTTCCTGAATATCCACATCCATGGCCAAGCGAATCATATCCTCAATAGAGGCACTCACGGCCTCAAAATCGTATTCCCTGACCTTGGCCACCAGGATCTTTTCATGCTGTGTGGGCAAGGTTTCCTCCTTGTTGTTGAGCAACTCCTCAAACAATTTCTCACCCGGCCTCAACCCAATAAACTCCACCTTGATGTCCTTTCCCGGCACCAAACCGGCCATCTCGATCATGCGGTAGGCCAGATCGACAATCTTCACCGGCTGCCCCATGTCGAACACGTAAATCTCACCCGATTTGCCGAAGGAAGACGCCTCCAGCACCAGGCGACACGCCTCAGGGATGGTCATGAAAAAGCGGATGATGTCCGGATGGGTCACCGTCACCGGCCCCCCTTTCTCAATCTGGTTCTTGAAATGTGGAATCACCGAACCATTGGATCCCAACACATTACCAAACCGGGTTGTGACAAAATTGATGTTCAGCCCCTTGTGTGCGCACTCCCTGGCCAATGCCTGCACGTAAATCTCGGCAATCCGCTTGGAAGCCCCCATCACATTGGTCGGATTCACCGCCTTGTCGGTGGAAATCATCACAAAACGTTCCACCCCGTGACGCACGGCCATGTCGGCCAGGTTCCTGGAACCCATCACGTTGTCGATGATGGCCTCACACGGGTTGTTTTCCATTAGGGGTACATGCTTGTATGCCGCCGCATGGAACACCACCTTGGGCTTGAAATTGCTGAATACGAATTCCAACCGCTGACGGCGGCGCACATCACCGATCACCGTGGTGAACTTTAGGTCGGGAAACGACTCGGCCAGTTCAAGCCCCAGTTCATGCAACGGCGTCTCAGCCACATCGAGCAGAATTAAGTTGACCGGCTTGAACACGGCCAACTGACGCGCCAGCTCGCTGCCGATGGAACCGGCAGCACCGGTGATCAACACCGGGTTTTCCCCCAGTTGTTGCCCGATAAGCTCCATATTGATCTCAATCTCGTCGCGACCCAGCAAATCCTCAAACTGGATGGGTTTCATCTTGTACCGCAGCTGACCGTTGGCATCCACACCTTCCAGAGGCGGCGACACCAGCACCTGAATACCCCGTCGCAGGGTGTCGCTCACAAATTCCTGTTCGCCGCGGGCAGCGTTGTAATCGGGAAACAACAGCACTTCCGGATCCCTGTGATGCCAGATAAGCGTCGAACTTTCAAAAAACAAGTTGAACACCGGATTTCCCTGGATGTGCATCCGTTTTACCTTTTCGTTGCGGATCACAAAACCGCACACCTTATAATTGGAACCACGCGACAACCACTGAGACAGCGCCACACTGTGGGCACCGATGCCATAGATGAACACCCGCTTGGCCACCTTCCCCGAATACGTCGCACTGTAGTAGTTGATGA
>CAYTIY010000042.1:9462-20165 GCA_964438045.1 uncultured Bacteroidales bacterium
GGTTCTGCAGGTACATGGAGATCACCAACAGGAAGGGAAACATGACATCCAGCCTCAGCAACAGGATCACCATGTACACCCCCAGGTTGGGAATAAACAAGGAGAGCCCCAGCTTACCGATCTCGTAGAACTGCAGGTGACGGGTAAGCCCCCTGTAGTACTGGAACGCCACAAACACGACCACCAGGAAGAACAGGTACCACATGCCGATAATCACGGCGTCCCGAACCGATATGTCGTTGATCTGGTAACGGTTGTGCATCACCATGGTCAGCAGGAAGCAGCCCATACACAGCAGCAGATCCGTAAAGAAAACCAACCAGCGGTTCTTCAAGGTATAATCCATAAGACTCTTGGTCAAACGCCTGAACAACGCCAAAAACTGATTCATACCCGGTATATATTTTTTTCGGTTGCAAAGCTACAAAAAATGTTGAAAATAAATTGCGGTGCAACCATTTCTTTTGTGTGAATAAAGTATGTCAAAAAAACATACAAAAAAATAACACTATACGCATCAGGACGGTTTCACCCTTTTCATCACCACGTTAAACCGGAATGGGTTCTTGCCGTAATTGGGAATCTGTTGCCGCGTGATCCTCACCTTCCAACCGTGATTGTTGGCCACCATCCTGAACCAGTTTTGTTCAAAATAGAGGTGCCTCAAGTCTTTGTAAATCTCGTTGTACGCATCCCCGTGAATGTCATCCCGGCAGTCCTCATCCTCATCCACCTCGGTTCTCCAATCGGGAATATTGAGCACAGCCACCACATCGGCCTTTTGCATCATCCTGAGCAGGACAGCCTCGACCCTGTTCAGCGAATCGAAATACTGGATCACACTGTTGGCCACCACCACATCGACCCGTTCGGTCACATCCAGGTCTACAGCGTTACACACCTCAAACCGGCCGTTCGGCATGGCCAGCCTGGCCAGGTGGACCAAGGTGGACGCAAAATCGATGCCACCCACCGAAAACCCGTTGAGGTAAAGCGGATACAGAAACGCCCCGCCGCCGCAGCCCACCTCGAACACCTTCATGTGCTTCTTCAATCCCAGGCTGCGCACCATCCGCTTCACATAATAATTCCAATCTTCCGGTTCAATGACGCGCGAACCGATATCAAACCCGTCGGAAACCAACAAACTCTTGAGCAGACGGTCCGGATCGTCCGACAACTTGAAACCGGACTCCAGGTGCCTGTTCCACAAATACTTCCACGTCATGGTACCCGGAAAAGGAAACCGCCCCACCACAATGCGCTCCTCGTTGATGCGCGGGCTTTTGCCCGTATACCATTCTTTGTACCAGGCGGCCAGTTCGGCCAAACCTTGCTTGAGCGAAATGGCCGGTTTGAAACCGTAGTCGCGTTTGAACACGGCAGCGTCGGGGCCGGTCAGATCGTACGTCCGGATAACAGGCAGTGTCAATTGGGCAGTCGGCTTCGACGCCGCCTTCAACACCCGCTCAAGCCCCTGCACCACATCATCAATATACAGAAAATCGGAAGCGGCCGCCTCCTCGCCGGAAAAATCCGGCAGCGTGTCGTTCCTGAGGGCGTCGGCAATCCGAGCCGGCAGGTCATCGGGACATTCCCAGGGTCCGTAAACGGTGCCTGGCCACACTTTCGTGACAGGCAGCTTATCGTTATCGCCACACAGCTGTGCGAACAATTCGTTCGAGCAAGAACGACCCAAGTCCACATACACCACGTACTCCACATCCTGTTCGCGCGCATTCTCCAGGATGTTCACCAACCCCGCCGGATTGGTATCCAGGTGGCACACCACCCGGATGTCGTATAAGTCAAAAAAGGCCTTCAGATTGGCCGTATCGTTCACACCGAGCCGGATGAACGAGGATTTCTCAATGTGCCGGTTCACCACCAGCTTGTTGTACTTGATCTCCTCTTTGGGAATGCCCCATTCGGCCAGCCGTGCATACTGCAGCCGCGTGTCACCGCCCTCGTCAAGGCTGTCCATGCCAATGACGAACCAATCGTCCTTAGCCAGACGCCGCACCAGGTTACTGCCCACAAAACCGGCTGCACCGGTTACCAACACACACTTTCCCGATTCATAGCCCGAATAATCCATACTCCGCGTTTTTTCATGTTTGTACTTGGGTTCGTTTCATTCTGAACAACGCGGTAGCTGCCTTGTACGAGGTGTCGTCAACCACGTTGAACCACGGTCCTGGCAACACCCAGCCATAAAGCTCAGCCCTATAGCTCAACCAAGCCAGCAACCGATTGTACGTCTCAAAACCCGAACCCTTGGCCACCTCCTTGTACATCAGGTCCACATCGTCGCCCCTCAGGAACAAAAAAGGCGCCACGGCCCATTCCGTTGGGGGAACTTGCGGACAATCGTGCACGGCGATCACCCGTTGGTTCTCGTCTAACGTCACCACTCCGGCCTCTTTCAGCACGGATACCGATTGCTCCCGGTAACAGCACAGGTAACTGTGTTTTTCAGCCACAGCCTGCCCCACCAAATCACGAAACGAAAAATCGGCCACAGTACCTCCCCCCACAATCAGCACATCCTCTTTCAGCGACAACTTCTCCACAGCATAGAGAATGCCACAGACCGATTCATCCCGGTTCAGGTTGCACGTCATCCCGTTGTTGACAAGGGTGATGGGCTTCTTGAAATGCGTCCTGACCAGCCAGGCTTTCAGGTAGGGATAACACGACTCGTTGGTGACGATCAGGTGACCATCGACAGCGTCGATGGCATCGATGTCGGCGAGCAGACGATCCAGGATCGACTTTCCCGCAACCTCCATCAGGGATTTGGGAACATTTCCCGTGAACGGTTGCAAACGAGCGGCAAGACCTGTTGCCAGAATAAGCGACTTCATCTTCTTTAGGTGATTTGGTTACACCGTATTAACGCGGCTAATATAGATAATTTTAATTAATGTACGAATGAATAAAAGCTTATTATTACTTATTATTCATTTACTCTTTACAAACAAGCATCAGTCAGTAATTCAGCTCTGAGAGCCATGTACGCAGGGCCGGGCCCATTTCTTCGTTGCGCAAACCGAACAAAATGTTGGTCTTGATGAAATCCAGCTTGTTGCCTATGTCGTAGCGGACCCCATCGATGCGTCGGCCGTACATGGATTGCTCGCGCACCATGAGGCGCATGGCGTCGGTTAGCTGCACTTCGTTGTTGAGTCCGCGGGGCGTTTTTTCCAGGTAATCGAAAATGGCCGGCGTGAACACATAACGGCTGGCGAACGCCAGGTTCGACGGTGCCAGTTCCGGTTTGGGTTTCTCCACAAAATCACTGGCCTTGAGTACCCCGTCTTCCAACGCCACCCCGTCGATCACCCCGTAGCGCTGCACTTTTTCCACCGGCACCTCCTCGAGCGAAACCACCGATGCCTGGTATTTCTCATAGACGTCCACCAGCTGGCGGGTCACCGGTTTCCCGTGCCCGTCCATGAGCGTGTCGCCCATCAGCACGGCAAACGGTTCGTTGCCCACATGGTCTTTCGCATACAGAATAGCATCGCCCAACCCGTTCATTTCCTGCTGCCAGATGAAATGCACCTTAGCCATGCTCGAAATGCGCTTCAGCTTTTCCAGGGCCTCGAACTGCTTCTTTTCGGCCAACGCCAGTTCCAACAAGGGGTTACGGTCGAAGTGCTCTTCGATGGCCCGCTTGCTGCGCCCCACCACGATAAGGATGTCGGTGATGCCAGAAGCCACGGCTTCTTCCACCACATACTGGATCACCGGGGTATCCACCACCGGGATCATTTCTTTGGGCAGGCTCTTGGTAATGGGCAGGAATCGTGTTCCCCACCCCGCTGCCGGTATTACTGCTTTTTTTATCATCACTTGCACACTATTTCCGGTTTGATCACCTCGATGCCTTTGCTGTCGGCTGCCTGCTTCAATCGGTCGAACATGGCCTCGTCGGTGTAGGAACCGATGATGGCTCCGCCCGAGCCCGTAAACTTGGCCGATGCGCCTACCGAACGGGCCAGCTCCACCATTTCGATGTTGCCGGGTTCGATGTGCACCAGACTGCGGCGCAAATCGAAGTTGCGGTTGATCAGTTCAGCCATCCGCGCTTGATCGCCTGAAGCCAACGCCTCCTTGAACCGCACGGTGAGCTGCGACCATTCCTGCATGGCATCCAACACGGCCTGTTCGCCGATGTTGTACCGGGCGCGCAGGTTGTTGTGCAGCACCTCGGTGCCTTCCGACAACGTGCGGCGGAACGCTATATATAAAGGTGGCAGGTGTTCGGCATCCAGAGGTGTGTAATCGCCGTAGCCTTGTTTGTCCATGAGTTGTTTGTTGAAGTCCATGAACACAGGCCGCTCGTACACCTGCGCCACCCTGTCCTGCAAGCCGGCGGCTATGCCGAGTTCCTTGTTTTCAACGCTTAGGATGAGGTTGGCCAGTATCGGCTTGGGAATCTCCACGCCGTAAAACGCCATCATGGCCTTGAAGCAGGCGGTGATGATGGCCGACGATCCGGCCAGTCCCAACCGCAGCGGAATGTCCGAGCAATAGCGGATGGTGAAGTTGCGGTTGTCGAGCACAATGTTGTTGCTCGTGCAGTAATGGTAGAACACCTTGATGGCCGCCTTGATGAGCCGGATGCCCCCGTAGTAACCGCTGTTGGCCACGGTATCGGCCAGTTCCTTCAGGTCCGCGAACCGGTGGATGTCCAGCCGTTCGGGAATGATTTCCAACTCGGGCGTGTGGTACAGCTGCACCTTGGCCCTGAAATTACTGAACACAAAGGCAATGGTCTTGCCGAAATACCCGTCTGAAGGGTTGCCAATCAGGGCCGCCCTTGGGTAGGATGTGGTTTCTATGATCATGATTTATTGAGGTTATTAACCGCATACAAGGGCAAATTGGTCATCCATGCTTCAACATGAAAATCGCCCAACGATGTTCGAATGGCTTTTTGGGGACTGTTTTTCTGACAGTATAACCTAAAACTGTTTGATTTCACATTTTCACCGGCTTTTACTTCAATCGGTATGATGTCATCATCTGCTGTCTGCACCAGAAAATCAAGTTCATACTTGCTGTTGTCAAACGTATGGTAAAAAATCGACAGTTTCTCCAGCTGTTTCAACTGCTGAAAAACGTACTGCTCTGCCAAAGCCCCCTTGAATTCTGAAAAGACAACATCCCCTTGTACGATGGTCTTGGCATTGAGATGCGACATGGCTGCCAACAATCCCACATCGTTGTGAAACAGTTTAAATGCAGACAGCTCCTGATACGCCACCAAGGGCATTGCCGGTTTGCGCGTGTTGTACACTTTATGCAGCAAACCAGCATCAGTCAGCCATTGTATGGCCAATTCAAAATCCTTGGCCCTCGCTCCTTCCTTGATGACCCCATACATGAATTTCTTGTTTTCCTTCGACAACTGAGCGGGAATGCTATCCCACACCAGATTGATCCGAGGCAGGATTTCTTTGGGAGCATGTTTTGAAAAGTCGCTCCTGTACGAAGCGATGATTTGATGTTGAATGGAGCGCACCGATCTCCAATCACGGTTTACGACAAAATCATTGACAACTTCCGGCATTCCACCCACGTACAAATAATACCGCAAGTAGTTGATCAACTTATCCTTGAAGAAAGACAGATTGCTCAGTTCGTTCTTTTCCAACAAGTCGGCCAGCCCGGATTCTCCCATGGCAAGCAGAAATTCAGGAAATGACATGGGATAAAGCCTCATAAAATCGACTTTACCCACAGGGAACGATTCTCCCTGGTGTATGTTCACACCCAACAACGAACCGGCCGCAACCAAATGATACTGAGGAGCATCTTCATAAAAGTATTTCAACGCAGTAACGCCTTTGGGTGCTGCCTGAATTTCATCAAAAATGAGCAAGGTATCTTCCGCATCGATTTTCAACTTGCAGTACGCATTCAATACCGTCACAATCCTATCGGCATCAAAATCCATCTCGAACAGGTTCTTCGGCGCATCGGGACGTTCAAAATTGACATACGCCACCTGTCTGTATTGGGCTTGACCAAATGCTTTCAGCAGATAGGTCTTTCCCACCTGCCTGGCGCCAAGAAAAAGAAGCGGCTTTCGATTCTTTCTCATTTTCCACTCTATCAGCTCATTGATCCTATCTCGATACATTTATTTCCAACTTTTAAAGGCCGAATATAGCACTTTTCTCTCATTTTATAGATCAATTCATACACTTTTCTCTAAGAAAGCCATTTTTCAAATAATCCGAGATAATGATATACGTAACCGAAGAACCCATACCACACCAATACCCACTCCCACCGGAAATCGTGGAACGGATGGATGAGTAGACCGGGAACATCAGATTTTCAGACAACGTGATGTTCTTGGTGTAATCATCCCAGAATTGATACGAGGCCACATCAATTTGCGCCAATTTGACGGCGACCGTATCGGACACCGAAAAACCGGACAAGTCTCCACCAGCACCTAAGGGATGCCGACGATACACCGTCACACAAGGATGAGCACTCAACACATCATCATCGAGCGCACCCAGAAAAGAAGCAAGATACTGCTTGTTCGCCGCACCCACACGGGAAAAAACCTGGTAATAATTCTTCTGCTGCGGGTCATCATAAAACCGACACGACAGTTGGTATAACGAGTCTGAACCTTCGGCCGGCTCCACCGTAATATCCTCAATGACAGGAGGAGGAAGCACCGTGGTGGTGGCTGTTGCCAGAAAGTCGCGGTACTCCACCTTCAGCGAATACGTATGCCCGACCCGCCCCCTCATCCGGGTTGTGGTATACACATAATGAGTCATATAGCCTGCATCAAATTTTCCGGTCAGTACCACCGAGTCTTCTCCGTCAAACACCGTCACTTTGGCCCAACGTATCACATAGGCACTCAGATCCGATATATCCTGGTATTCTTCTTGTATCGCCACCGACTTGGTCAGCATCACGACAGGAAAACCACCCGCCTCAATCCACCCTTCAACCACCAGCTGCGATTGCTGAGGATTGTAATAGTCTTCATCGCACGAGACAACCACAGCAGCCAAAGCCAGCACAGCAGCCAGAAACAGTTTCCTCATCAGAATTTGCAGAAATAACTTATGGAAGGAAGTATGTCTACCACAAAAGAAGATGGCTTATACGCAAACGTGCCATCATATCGGGTGTTAATCCTCCAGAAAAGATCATTTTGATGACAGGTGGTGTTGTACAGTGAAAGATTGACGCCCTGTTGCTTAAGGCGCCTGCCCTTCCAGGTATAATTGACCGACGCGTCCAACCGGAAATAAGGCCTCAACCGGTTGGCGTTATGCTCACCATACTGGGTGATGATGTTTCCATTTATCAGACTTAACGACACAGGTGCCGTAAACGGTGTGCCGGAAGCATAGACCATGGTCGTACCCATCGTCCAATGGCCCGTTGGACTGTAGCCCAACACCACATTCAATTCATGGGGCCGTTCGTGACCGGCGTGAAAAACCTTGGCCCGATCCATTTCCACAAATCGACGCAAAGCACGCGTGTAGGTATACGAGCACCAACCCGTCAATGTACCGGAAACCTTCTGGAGCATGGCACTGAAACCGAGGTTGGAACCGTCACCATGAAGCAACGATTGGGGTATACTGTTCGACTTGTTGACAAGGTCAATCACCGTACCATAATACTCAATCTGGTTGAACAGCCGTTTGTAGAACACATCAGCACTCACACGAAACTGGTTGCGCAAAAGGGATGTCGCTCCACTTAGTTGCAACCCGTGACAATACTGCGGAAGATTGTCCTCGCTCGCAGAAAACCAGAACTCCGTAGGCAGTCCAACATCCGAAAAGCCGGTCTGAAACAGGTACTGGTGTTGCAATGCGTACGACAACGATACGTGGGTTGAGTAATCATCGTACCGGATTGAACACACCGGATCTACAGGACAGAAGGTATTGTCGGCGTCGACGAACAGAGGTACCTTCATGCCAACAGACAGGGAAACATTCGAGTGCAGCGGCTGAAGATACTCACAACCGGCTGATGCTTCCACCGACTGTTGCCTGGGGGCCTCCGTTGAGGTATGATTGAATGACCCTGTTGACACCATCGATTGTGGATGAATGGTATGATAAACAACGTCAGCGCCCCATTTCCAATTCCCGTAACGCACGTACCCTTTATACCCCAGGTCATAAATTCCGGAAGGCATTGTCGCCTCCAGCGATGTCATGTTGATGGAAAAATGGTTGGTATAGTTGGTGGTATACACGGTGTGCTTTACCTGCAACTTGCCCTTCGTGTGTATCCAGTGGAGGGCTCCCATTTGATTTCCCCAGGTAGCCGTCATGTTGCTTTGATAATTGGGATCCGTGAAAGAACCGACATCGGCACCACCGTAGTAATCCACCAACAGACGGTTATGGTCATCCAACCGATGCTTGACACTGATGTTCGCGTCATAGAACGTGTAGGCCACATTGGCATCCTTCCAACTAAGCCAATGACCGTACAGCAGGTTCATATACGAACGTCGAAGCGACAGTGACACCGTTGTTTTCTTTCCAACAGGAACATGAACCGTGCCTTGTGAAGACATGGGTCCCACGGAAGCCTCCCCATAAAGACGATCGGTCAACGGAGCGTCCGAACTCAGCTTCAGAGACCCGCCAAGTCTGTTTGCGCTTACCGCCTCATGACCCGACTTGTTGACTTCCATCGTCGAATAATGTGACGCATTAAAGGTGGAAAAGAAGCCGAGCAGGTGATTGACATTGTAAATGGGAACCCCTTCGATTGTTACGGCGCACTGTGAACTTTCACCACCCTGAACATGTATGCCACTTCGGTATTCGGCGTTTGTTTGTACCCCTGGCAACATCTGTGCATAGTGTAAGGGGTCTGCATTGCCAAGAATCTTAGGCAGGTCGTCCATCATCTGCATTTTCCAGACAAGCGTACCGTCCGATTGTGTTTTGATGGCCGACCTGTATCTGTTGGATTGAACAACGGCACTATCAAGAGAAACACTCCGTATTGGCTCTTCCTGGGCAAAAGCCGTAGAAAAGCAAACACAGAGTGAGATCAAAAACAGAGGAAGCTTACCAATCAAATCGCTCATCCACCAAGTCAGCGTACCTGTTGGCAAGCGCCTCAAACTCGTCTACAACACGCTTGAAATCCACCTCATTGAAGAAAGCATCAAACGAGCTGTAGGAAGATCCATCGTAGAACATCATGACGGGTTCCGCATACCAATAGATATTTCCGTTCCAGGACTCTTCGGTAAAGGGTTCATACTTCACCCTAGCCTGCTTGGCTGCGCTGCCATCGTAAAAAAGGTTGACATCCATGAGCGAATTTGCCAGGTTTATGTAGGATTTGAATCGACTCTCGTTCATATATTCCTCATCCGACATATCCATATAATCAACAAACTTCCTTACATCGCTGATCACGCCCTGAATTTGAAGCTTGCCCATAATGTCCAATTTCACGAAAGCATTCTTTGCATTCGCATCATCCGTGTCGTATTCGTCTATGTCGAAGCCGTCAGAAGTAAAGGCACTGAAATTGCAGGATGGAATATCGTTTATGTCTGTACTGGCAGCAAATGTTACGAGCGAAACGTCATCCTTGCTTATTTCGTATTTCACAAATGGCTTGACCGCTGTGTAGGCTGCTTGTGATACGTTGAACGTGTATCCATTGTTCAATTCGGTAAGGGATGATACGTTCATGTTGCTACTGCTCATGTCGAATTCATCTCCGGCCAATTGTGAAAGATCAATCTTCACTGTGGTCTTCACTACGGCAGCGCCATCCTCGATCAAGGACACGGTGATGGTTTCAGGCACACCAATGGTAAGCTGTGTGCGGTCGCAATATTCGGTATAGGTATAGGTGTAGCCCGAATTATACCATTCATAATCCTGCCAGTCTTCAACATTGCCGATAAAGACTCGCTTGACTTGTCCCGATGTCTCGAGTTTCAGGATGCACTCCTTACCTGTTCTGTTGTTGAAAATGTATTGCAAATCGTTCGCATCGCTATACAGCCATCTGCCGTTGCGGGCTGTAAAATGGCCGGTAAAATTGGATGCCAGCAGTAACGCTTTATAATTGGTGTAGATGAAATTATACTTATAGGTATAGTCACCCCATGTTTCTGTTTCTTTTTCTGTGGTCTTGGTACCGAGGGCTTCGCGCACCAACTCATAGCAATTCTCGGCCCAGTCTCCTACATTGTCCCAATCGTAATCCTCACCATACGTGTTGTTGATGTATTCGGCCATATCGGCGATTTCCCGAAAGTCTGAAGCGGGCATCTGGTCCATGAGGGCTAGGGCCACCGCTTCCATTTTTTCTTTTTGGTCTACGGGTGACAAGGCCGATTCTTCATCCGGCACATACGGTGTAACGGGTTCAGGAGGTGTTGTATTATCACCCAATCCTTCTTCACAGGAATAAAACAAGCCGGTACCGACAATCAAGGATGCAAGAATCAAGCTTGTGGACAAATAATGCGTTTTCATGTTTATCATTTTGTGGTGCATAGTTACGAAATTTACGTGAATATGTTCCAATAAAATCAATAAAAATGAAATTGCATGTGTTAAAATGAAAGGTTGTCTCTCGTTTGATGTGGCCATTCCACTGCTTGTCGGTCTCATTCCAATAGTACAGTTCATGGGTTGTCTGGTTGC